>JABZHC010000001.1 GCA_015259035.1 Atopobium sp. | reverse complement strand
GCTAAGGCTGAGTCTTTAACAGACTGGTCAAAGCGACCTCTTGATAAAGAGCAGCTGGTATATGCCGAGGATGACGTAAGATATCTTCCTGCAATTTATCATCAAATGATCGAGAAGCTCATCAAGCTTGACCGTTTGAGCTGGGTAAAGCCAGAGATGGATCAACACACTAATATTGAGCAGTATCGTCGAGATCCTTATCAAGCATATCTTCGTTTGAAGCGCTCTGGTTCGCTTACGCGCAGACAGCTTGCTATTGCTCGAGAGGTGTGCGCCTGGCGAGAAGAAACTGCGGCAAAAAGAGATGTTCCACGTAAGTGGGTGCTTTCTGACGAACTCATTATTGAGATTTGTCGTCGTGTGCCTACAACACCTGATAGACTACGCAAAATTCGTGGTACCGAGCAGATTTCTCAAGGTGGGGTAGTGCATCTACTAGATGCAATTAAGCGTGGACAAAAGACACCCGCAGATCAGTGTCCAAAAATCGAGCATCACGCTCATCCTTCAGCTGGCTCTGAAGGTGTTGTTGAGCTTATGTATGCTCTTATCAGGATTGTTTCAGAAAAAGAGGGAATTGCATCTCCGTTAATTGCCAATAAAGATGATCTTACTGATTTGCTTTTGGATAGGTCTGACGCAAGACTTAAAACCGGATGGCGCTATCAATTAGTAGGTAAGCAGCTTGTTGGATTGCTCAATGGCGAGGTAGGTCTAACAGTTAAAAACGGTCGAGTGGAGCTACTGTAAAAGCAGCTCCTAAGCTTAAGAACAAGTAGCTACCGATTACTCTTGCAAACCTGACTTTTTGTCCGGTGAGTTGGGTATACTCATCTTTATACATAGATAGGAGAAAAACATGTATTACTCAGGTGCGTTTATCCCATACGTTGTTCTAGTAGTTGCCTCGTTGGTGCTCGGATTGGGTACCCAGTGGTACATCAAACATGAATTTAAAAAGTATTCTTTAGTTCCCTCTGGGTTTAATGCCACTGGCGCTTCAGTTGCTCGTACCATGATGGACACTAACGGAGCAGCTAATGTTGGCATTAAGAGAATTTCTGGTGAGCTCACCGATAACTTTGATCCACGTGACAATTGCCTGCACCTCTCTGATGCAAACTTCTCTGAGGGTAGCGTAGCTTCAGTTGCTGTTTCTTGTCACGAAGCGGGTCATGCTGTTCAGACCGCTAAGCTGTACATGCCATCTCGCGTTCGTTCCGCTCTTGTTCCTGTTGTTAATTTAGCATCCGCAGCATGGATTTATGTCTTTATTGCTGGTGTCTTGCTAAATGTTTCAGGCATGACTGTGCTAGCAATTTGGCTGTATGCATTTACCTTCTTGTTCCATATAGTTACGCTTCCTGTAGAGATTGATGCTTCAAGGCGTGGATTAGCCTTTTTGAAGGCAAATGCTCCTGCAGGCTTTGACTACAATGGCGCTAAAAAGGTACTGATTGCCGCTGCTCTTACTTACGTAGCTGCTGCAATGGTTTCTGCACTCCAGCTTCTATATCTGCTTGGTTCTTCCAGAAGCAGGAACTAGTAATGGATCAGATTCAAGAGAAAGAAGATTCTGTTCTTTCGGTATCTGATGCGGTGCTGTTTGCAAAAAATGAAGTTGCCTCAATGCCATCTATGACGGTGGTTGGAGAGGTCTCTGGATTTAGGGGTCCAAACTACAAGTCTGGGCATTGTTACTTTGACGTAAAAGACCCTGTTAGTTCTATGGCAGTTATTGTCTGGTCAAAGATTTATGCTGCTAGTGGCATTACGTTGCAAGACGGCATGAAAATCCAGATGACAGGAAAGTTTGATATTTACGCTTCAAGTGGCAAGCTTTCTTTTCATGCGCGTACTATTCAGATCGCCGGAGAAGGAGACCTTCGCCAAAAGGTGGCACAGCTTGCTAAAAAGCTAGAAAAAGAAGGTCTTACAGATATTTCCAGAAAGCGCTACATTCCAGAGTTTTGTACACGCATTGGTGTAGTTACCTCACTTTCTGGTAGCGTCATTGATGATGTTAAGCGTACGCTTGCGCGCAGAAACCCTCTTGTAGAGCTTGAGGTGTCTGGCTGTGCTGTTCAGGGTACTCATGCACCTGCAACTATTATTAGAGCTCTCCAGGTTGCTGCAACTACACGGCCAGATGCAATCTTGCTGGTACGTGGAGGTGGCTCATTCGAAGATCTTATGTGCTTCAATGATGAGGGAGTGGCTCGCGCCATTGCTGCATGTCCAGTTCCTGTTATCACGGGTATTGGTCATGAGCCCGATACCACCATTGCAGATATGGTTTCTGATAGAAGAACTTCAACGCCAACTGCTGCTGCAGAGTCCGTGGCTCCCGCTATTAGTGAGTTACAAACTACGTTTAACAACAGAATTTCTCGCCTTGGAAATGCTACAAGAAAGATTTTGCAGTTCTATAAAACGGGACTTATAACTGTTGAGCAACGCTCTAACTTGGCAATGAAAAATGCTCTAGCAAGTAAACAGTACCAGCTAGAGAAGCTATCAGATCGTCCTTGTTTGAAAGACCCTGCTTATATTATTTCAACAAGAACAGAAGACCTTAATCAGACTGAGCAAAGGCTTTTGGACGCTCTGCCAGCGCTTCTTGTAAGAAAGAAAGAGACGCTTTCTGTTGAGTCACAAAGGCTAACCAGAGCTAGCGCTGCCATGCTCCATCCACATGAGGCTTTGCTGTCTTCGCTTGCAGGAAAATTAGACGCACTTTCTCCTCTAAAGGTTCTTACAAGGGGATATGCGTATGTTCAAGATGAAAAGGGGTCTGTCATTAAAACGGCCAAAGACGCCTCGGTTGGAGACTCTTTGCTGGTCAAAATGACGGATGGAACAATTAAGGCAACTGTTTCTGACATTGAACTTTCATAGATAAGGGGAACAACATGGATACTAAGAAGACTGAAGAGCTTACTTTTAAAGACGCCTCCATCGAGCTTGAGCAGATTGTCCGTAAGCTTGAGGGCACAGACTTGGAGCTCGAGGAGTCTTTGGCTCTGTATGCTCGTGGCGTTGAGCTGGTAAAGGATCTTCGTGGAAGGCTTGATACTGCAGAGCAGAAGGTTAAGGTCCTACTTGATGAGTCCCAGGCAGGAGCTGCAATTACTGATACAACCGCAGCACCTTCTACTGCATATTTAGACGAGTAAAGGAGAGGTTATGTCTGATTGCATTTTTTGTAAGCTTGCTAACAAAGAAATCCCTACAGAGTTTCTCTATGAGGATGAAAACGTTGTAGCTTTTAATGACCTAAATCCTCTTACGCCTGTGCATGTTCTTGTTGTACCAAAGAACCACTACGACAACATCATTGATGGCATTCCTGCTGCAACCCTTGAGAGTGTTACTAAGGCTATAGCTGCTGTAACAGAAAAGACTGGGATTAAAGAGACTGGATTCCGTGTTATTACCAACACCGGAGAACACGGCGGACAGTCAATCAACCACGTCCACTTCCACGTTTTAGGTGGCAAGCAGTTGGATGATTCAATGGGCTGTAAATAAAAATATTCAAGTTTTTTGCTTGTCTATTTAACTCCAGGGTATCTTGGGGTTTATGATGTCATGCGGTTATGTTTATTTGAAGTAGGAGAGAAAGACTTAATAGTCTGCACTGCTTCACGGAAAGAGGAGTCACATGAACGTACTGGTTATCAACGCAGGTAGCTCATCTCTTAAGTATCAGCTTCTTGACGTTGACACCCGCGAGGTTTACGCAAAAGGAAACTGCGAGCGTATCGGTATCGAAGGTTCTTTTGTTGGTCACGAGGAGCTTGGTGGAGAGAAGCAGAAGCTTGAGGTTGCTCTTCCTGATCACAAGACTGCTATTAAGCATGTCTTTGACATCCTTAAGACTATTGATAAGCCAATCGATGGCATTGGTCACCGTGTTGTTCAGGGTGGTTGGTACTTCCCAGAGTCTGCTGTTGTAGACGATAAGGTCTTGGCTCAGGTTCGTGAGGTTGCTCCACTTGCTCCTCTTCATAACTATGCTGAGGCTGATGTTATTGAGATTTGCCGCGAGCTCTTCCCAGAGGTCGGCAATGTAATCGTTTGCGATACTTCTTTCCACTTCAATATGCCAGAGAAGGCACATCGCTATGCTCTTCCTCGCGATGTTGTTGATAAGTACCACGTCCGCAAATACGGCGCTCACGGTACTTCTCACCGCTACATTTGGCGCGCAACCAATGAGTTTACCAACGGTCAGACTCACAAGCTGGTTAGCTGCCACCTTGGTTCTGGTGCTTCTCTTTCCGCTATTGAGGATGGTCGCGATCTTGAGACCACCATGGGCCTTACTCCACTTGACGGCCTTATCATGGGCACTCGTTGCGGCACTATTGACCCAGCTACTGTCTTCTATCTCTCTCGCGTTGGTGGTTACTCCATCGATGAGATTGACACTATGATGAACAAGCAGTCTGGCCTTCTCGCTCTGTCTGGTCATTCCGATTCTCGTGATATTGAGGATGGCGCTCACGCTGGCGATAAGGACTGCCTGCTTGCACTTGATATGTTCTATTATCGTACGTCTCAGCTCATCATGGAGATGGCTCAGGCTATGCACGGTTTTGATACCATGGCATTCTCTGCTGGTATTGGTGAGAACTCCGACGAGATGCGTCTTGGGGTTGTCAAAGAGCTTGAGTGGATGGGTGTCAAGATTGATGAGGAGAAGAACAAGGTTCGCTCCGGTGAAATCCGTGACATCTCTGCTCCAGATTCAAAGGTACGCGTCCTGGTTGTACCTACCAACGAGGAGTACATGATCGCTCTTGATGTTCAGGAGCTTCTGGGTAAGTAGGCTTTCCTTACAATCCAAAAAAATATTAACTCCCGCACTTCGTGTGGGAGTTTTTTTATGGAGATATAGATAGTTCTTTGACATGACTACTTTAGAACTTTATATTTTTAAGTAAGAAGTTAGAGTTTCAAAGAAATTTTATTGTTTTGTACAGATATTTGTGTGCAGATAAATAAATCTTTGAACTAGCTGTGAGGAGCATCATGCAGTCTAAGGGTTTAGTTAGCAGGTCTTTGAGCTTTGCGGTTATGTTTGTGCTCACTGTATTTGCTGCGCTCACTGTATTCAACACAAAGGCACAAGCTGTTGAGTACACACCAACTATTTCAAATGCTAGCTATACAACATTAGTTGGTAGTAACGTGCGTGTAAATTTTGATTATGCGCTCAACAATGGTGCCCCTGTACAACCAGGTGATACCTTTACTATTATGCTTCCTCCAGAGCTAGAGAATAATACTCCAGCTCCTTTTGAGGTTATGGGTGTAGATGCAAACGGAAATAGTATTTCTGTTGGTACGGCAACTCCTACCAGTAACCCTAATACCATGACTGTTACCTTCAATAACAATATTGCGGGTCTTCTTAACGTTCATGGCCAGATGTCTTTCTCGCTCAATTGGTCAAGCGCAATTGCACAGAGAGGCAATGGCAGCACTACGCTCAATATTGGTAACACCAGCCTTAACATGACGTATGGCGGTTCTATTGCTGCAATGGATACTGCAATTACTAAGTACAACAGAACTGGCGCAACTGCAGAGACAACCTATACGCTTCCTTCTGGTGCAACTATTACAACTGGAAATGATTATTACGTTACCAGCTGGGTTGTTAACCTAACTCCATCTGATATTACCCAGGTTGGTCTGCTTAATGCCACTGTTAAGGATCAGATTGTAAATCCTTATACCGTTGATGCATCAAAGCTTACTGGTACTGGCGTTAATCCTTCAGATGAGCTTGCTGGTCCATATCTTAAGCACTCTTTTGTTCTCCACCTTGTTAACGGTGCTGTTCAGACTCTCTCTGCAGATCAGATCCTTCCTGCAATTACCTTTACTCCTAATGGTTACACTCTTGATTTTGCTCGACTCAATAATCAGGTTAACTTTGCTGGTTTCCAACCACTTATCCAGGATTGCTGGCTTGAGTACAAGACCATTGTTCCAGCCAACGTTACCCAGGTAGACAATAGAGCAACTCTTGATTTTGATGGCAACACCGATAACTTCACTCGTGAAGGTTGGTGGATTAATCCTCGCGGTGCCGGTACTGCAACTGGCGAGCAGCAGGTAAGCGTTTCTGTATCCAAGGTTTGGGAAGATCAAAATAACGCTGACGGTACTCGTCCTACTTCAGTTACCGTACACCTTTATGCAGACGGCGTAGATACTGGTAAGAGTGAGGTTCTCTCTGACGCAAATGGCTGGACTGCAACATTTAGTAACCTCGATAAGAATCAGGCTGGCACTACCACAGCTATTACGTACACCGTTGCTGAGGACGAGGTTGAGGGATATACCGCAGAGGTAACAGGTGATGTTACCAGTGGCTTTACTATTACTAATACTCACATTCCTCCAACTCCAACCACTCCACCTTCAGAGACTCCTAAGAAGCCAAAGCAGCCAAAGAAGAAGGAGCCTAAGCTTCCTTCAACTGGTGATGCTTCCTTTGCTGCAGTATCCGTAGCAGCTGCATCTTCTGTTCTTATTGCAGCTGGTGTTCTTGGTAAGAAGCGCGTTCAGTAACGCACGCTACAACAACGTAAGTTAAACGTAAAAGAGCCTGTGAGATTTATTCTGAACTGTCTCCCATTTCTTGGACATAAGAAATGGGAGGCAGTTCATATGCGGGTGATTATGATTCTGCAGCATGTTAGCGTCGTCTTTTAGGCTTGGCGTACAAAATAGCGCAGCTTTGGTAGGTTCTGCTGAAGAATCGACATGTTCCTAATCAAGATAGCCAGGCAGCTAGAGGTCGTACTGCTTGATATGCATCTCTATGCATAAACTTCATCTAATATGCTTAAATATGAATAGACTTATATAAGAAATTTAACTATCGATAAATTCAGTATCTACGGAACACACCTAAGTCAGATAATCTGCTCAGATGCGGGCATTTTACACACCTAATAAAGATAATCTGCACATTAGAGGTATTTTCAGCGTCATGTATACGTCTTTTTAACAGATTATCTGACTTAGGTGTGTTTTGCACTGCCTCCTATTTCTCGTGTCCAAGAAATGGGAGACAGTTCATTCACAGGCTCTCTTTTTGTTCAAAGCATTTCTCGCTGTCTATTAGGCTACAAAATGAAATGCGTCACGAGGTGTTTTATCGTGTCCAACTACCTTGCCGCAATACACAAAACCAGCATGTGTAAGCGTCGTAGTCATAGCGACATTTGCTTCATGAGTATCTGCGCGAACGTTTGAATAGTTTTCGCAAATCCAATTGAATATAAAAGAGGCAATTCCGTGGCCTGTATATTTAACAGCCACTCGGTGAATAACAACGTAATCCAGGCTGTTTATCCAAGCGCCTTCAGCAATATTGACGTATGCCTCGTCAGGACCGGGTAAGAGCGAAAAACAACCAATAATTTCTTCAGATGTTTCATCTTCAGCGACTACAAAAAGACCACATCTTTCATAATCAGCAACAGCGTCTTCTAAAAGAGGATAGTTCTCATTCCATTGAAACGTGTTATTTTGCTGATACATAGTCTGACGACCTGTGTCGTACAAATCTGCAACAGCGCTTAGGTCTTTAGCAGCAGCTCTTCTAATGTGCATTAGAAGACCCTGATATTCAATGTTTTAGCTATACTTTGGCCAGGCTCAAGGCTTATGATGCCTGGTTTGTGCTCAAAGATGCCGTCACAATCAACGGTATCTGCAATGCCACACCATGGCTCAAGAGCAACAAATGGACAACCAGGAGCAGCACTCCAAATGCCCAGATAGTCAAAGCCTTCAAAATCCATTTGAATGCCATGGGCCTCAGACGATGCTTCTACGTTAGCCGCAAGTGTAATGCGTCTATCAGGAACATCTTCAAGTGTGATGGTCTTCTCGCGATCAATAAGCTCCCAAGACAGGGGAAGCGTATCAGAGTCCACGATAAGCCTCTGTGGAGTTGCGTAATCGCAAAGACCCTCATCAGTAATAGAAGGGCCGTAGCTGGTCCAGGAGTGCGTAAATAAGAGGTGATACTGGTCCAAAGAAGCTGCCTCAACACCTGGGATCGGAATGTTGAATGCCGGGTGCGCGCCAAGGGTAAACGGCAGTACAACGTTTGCAGGATTGGTGACCTCATACGTTTGCGTCAGCGTATCACCAGCTACCGAGAAGATCAGCTTCAGTTCAAAGTCATAGGGGTAGGCCTTGCGAGTCTCGTCGGTACTTTTTAGCTGGAGCGTTACAGAAGAGGCGCTCTGCTCGACAACCTCAAACTGGTTGAGGCGAGCAAGTCCATGACGGGCAAGAGAGATGGTGCCTTCCGCAGATTCTGCCTTGCTGTCTTTTAAGACACCAACAATGGGGAAGAGGATAGGAGCTCGTCTTGGCCACCAGTTGGAATCTCCCTGCCAGAGGTATTCTGACTCACCTTTGCGTAAGCTCATGAGCTGCGCGCCCATGGTGTCAATTGAAGCGGTAAGAGAGTTGCTAGAAATGGAAATAATTTCAGACATAAATGCCTCCAGCTAAAGAATAAGCCAGCCTCTTTTGAGACTGGCTTAGTATACCAAGTTAGAAGTGCAGAAAGACTAGTTGTTGTCTGCCATCTGAGCCTGAACAGCAGTAATTGCAACAACGCCAACAATGTCGTCAGCGGAGCAACCACGGGAGAGGTCGTTGACAGGACGAGCAATGCCCTGAAGAATTGGACCGTATGCCTCAGCACCACTGAAGCGCTGAACAAGCTTGTAGCCAATGTTGCCAGCCTCAAGGTTAGGGAAGACCAGGATGTTTGCATTTCCTGCAACCTTAGAGAATGGAGCCTTGAGCTTACCAACCTCAGGAACAAGAGCTGCGTCAAGCTGAAGATCGCCGTCGAGTGCAAGCTCAGCGTTCTTCTCGTGAGCAAGCTTTGTGGCCTCCTGGACCTTCTCGGCAGTTGCGCCACCAGCAGAGCCCATGGTGGAGTAGGAGAGCATAGCAACGCGAGGCTCATCGCTCATAAATGCGCGCCAAGAATCAGCGGAGGCAAGAGCAATCTCGGAGAGCTCCTCTGCAGATGGATCAATGTTGAGGCCGCAGTCAGCAAAGAGCAGGGTGCCGTCCTCACCAAAGTCAGTAGTGGTGCTCATGATGAAGAATGCAGAAACAAGCTTGGTACCAGGAGCAGTCTTGATGATCTGCAGTGCAGGCCTTAGGGTATTTGCGGTAGAGTGGCAAGCGCCAGAAACCAGGCCGTCAGCGTCGCCCATCTTGACCATCATGGTTGCAAAGTAGGTAGCGTCGTTCATCTGCTTGCGAGCTTCCTCAATGGTGACGCCCTTGCGAGCACGAAGTTCAGCAAACTTCTGAGCATATGCCTCATGGCGCTCGTCAGTAGCAGGGTCTACTACCGTTGCGCCTGGAACAGTAATCTGCTCAGGATCGCCAAGAATAATGACCTTTGCAATACCTTCTGCAACAATCTTCTGAGCTGCATCGATGGTACGCTGGTCCTCGCCCTCTGGAAGAACAATAGTCTTTACGTCAGACTTAGCGGTTTCTTTCATACGGTCAAGAAACTTGCTCATGTGTCGTGCTCCAATCATACTTTGACATCTGTGCCTCGTTGAATTTTGCACTTCTCAGCTTGTAGTTTGTATAAAAGCTAGACACAAAAAGCTAAGAAATGCATTTTCATACCAGTTGAATATTTTACGCCTAACGGCACAGCTTTGCGCCCCGCGTGGCTCACTTTATAGACGCGTGTTAAAATGAGTGAAGTTTCACATACAAATCCTGCGCACTTAGGCGCACACGGAGGTTTACATGTCTATCAATCATGGTCTTCCTGTCGGTTTTAACCCCGACAACTACGATGTTATTGTTGTTGGAGCTGGATATGCAGGCGCAGTCGTTGCTCGTCGTATGGCAGAAAACTGCAATTCAAAGGTAGCAATCTTTGAGCGCAGAAACCACATTGCCGGTAACGCTTACGATCGCCTTGATGACGCAGGCGTTCTTGTTCACGAGTACGGTCCACACATCTATCACACCATGAGTGACCGCGTTCACCAGTTCCTCTCGCGCTTTACTGAGTGGACTGACTACCAGCACAAAGTTCTAGCTAACATTAACGGCCAGCTGATGCCGGTTCCTTTTAACCACCAGTCTTTGAAGCTTGCCTTTGGAGAAGAGCGTGGCGAGAAACTCTATCAGAAGCTGGTTCTTACGTTTGGTGAGAACGTCAAAGTTCCTATCATGGAGCTTCGCGAGAAGAACGATCCAGATCTTGAAGAGATTGCCGACTACGTTTATGAGAACGTCTTCCTGCACTACACCATGAAGCAGTGGGGTAAGACTCCAGACCAGATTGACAAGTCCATCACAGGTCGCGTTCCAATCTTTGTCGGCGATGATGATCGTTACTTCCCAGGCGCAACCTATCAGGGCATGCCAAAAGAGGGCTACACCAAGCTCTTTGAGAACATGCTCGATCATGATTTGATTGACGTCTTCCTAGATGTTGATGTCCGTGACATCATGAAGCTCACCGCTTCTAACGTGGCTGTTTGCGAGAAACCATTTGCAGGTGAGGTAATTTACACCGGCCCTCTGGATGAGCTCTTCAACCTTGATCAGGGCGCTCTGCCATATCGTACGCTTGATATGCAGTTTGAGACACTTGACCAGGATCAGTTCCAACCTGTTGGTACTGTTAATTACACCACCAGTGAGGACTTTACTCGCATCACTGAGTTCAAGAATATGACTGGTCAGGTTCTTCCTGGTAAAACAACCATCATGCGTGAGTACTCGCACGCCTATGTTCCAGAGAGTGGTCAGACTCCTTATTACGCTATTCTCGAGCCAGAAAATCAGGAGCTGTATCGCTCTTACAAGGAGCGCACTTCTGGCATTCTGAACTTCCACGCAGTTGGTCGTCTTGCTGAGTATCGTTACTACGATATGGATGGCGTTGTTGCTTCTGCACTGGAACTTTCTGACGAGCTTATTGCTCATCAGGCATAGGGAGCTTGCATGAATAAGACAATTACCTTTGGTATTCCATGCTATAACTCTTCTGAGTACATGGATCACTGCATTGAGTCAATTCTTGAGGGCTCTGATTACGCTGATGACGTGCAGATTGTTATTGTTGATGACGGCTCTGTAAAAGATGACACCGCTGCTAAAGCCGACGCTTGGCAGGAGCGTTACCCCAACATCATTAAGGCAGTTCACCAAGAAAACGGCGGCCATGGCATTGCTGTTATGAAGGCTGTTTCTCATGCTGATGGCGTGTACTTCAAAAACATTGATTCAGATGACTGGGTAGACGGGGACGCTCTGAAGACCTTCCTTCAGCAGCTTCGCACCTTTATTGCCTCTGATAATCCTGTTGACCTGGTGCTCTCCAACTACGTCTACGAGCACGTTGAGGATAATACCCAAAACTTTGTAGACTATCGCGATGCTGTTCCTACCAACAAGATTATTGGCTGGGAAGAGATTGGCCGCTTCAAGCTGTCTCAGTACCTTTTGATGCACGCAATTACCTACCGCGTTGAGGTTCTGCGCTCTGCAAATATCCAGATGCCTGAGCATACCTTCTATGTGGATAACGTCTATGCGTATGTTCCATTCCCTAAGGTGAAGACTATCTACTACGTTGACGTTGACCTGTATCGTTACTTCATTGGTCGAGACGATCAATCAGTTAACGAGAAGGTCTTAACAAGCCGCGTTGATCACTACTGGCGTGTTGCTCGTAATATGATGCACGCATATCACATCTACGACGACATCTCTTCTCCACGTCTTCAGACGTACATGATGAGCTACTTCACTATCATCATGGCTATCTGCTCAGTCTTCTCTAAGATGAGCGACCGTGAGGACGCTATGGACCAGCTTGAGGAGCTCTGGGATGAGCTTCGCGCTTATGACAAGAAGATGTATCGCAAGGCTCGCTACGGTCTTGTAGGCACCGCTACAAATCTTCCTGGCAAGATTGGTAAGACAGTCACCATTGGTGGTTACCGTGTAGCTCAGAAGGTTGTTAAGTTCAACTAAACAATTGAGCATAGCCAAAAAGCACAAGCCCTCGTATCTAAGATGATACGAGGGCTTTTCTTCATTTATAGAGGCGCTTTAGTGCTTACGACCTGCAAGAGCATGCTCTAGATAGTCATGATTGCCGGTAAATTTAACCAGCTCGCGAGAAAGCAGAGAAACAGGGAGTCCCACGACATTCTCGTAATCTCCTTGAATGCTCTGAACCAGATAGCGACCATTTCCCTGAATGCCGTAAGCACCGGCCTTGTCCATTGGTTCACCGGAGGCAACGTAGGCAGCAATCTCATCTTCAGAGAGCTCAAAGAACGTGACGTCAGTGGTCTCCACAAACGTTACGGCAACAACAGAGGGAGCTCCGTCAGGAGAAGGAGACTTGAAAGCCTTAAAACGGCGCAGTGCAACACCAGTGGATACATGGTGAGTCTGACCAGAAAGCTTAGAGAGCATGCGTTTGGCGTCTTCAGCATCTGCGGGCTTGCCAAAAACCTGGCCGTCGTCTGTCCAAACAATGGTATCTGCCGCAAGAACAATCTCATTGTTGAGCTGCTCAAAGTTAGGCTGCTCCATGAGCTTATAACACACCGCAATGGCCTTTTCTTGTGCCAAGCGTTTTACGAGCGCAAGGGGCTTCTCGTCCTCTCTACAAATTTCGACAATATCAGCAGGCATTACCTGTGGATCTATTCCCATAGACTGCATAAGCTCAAGGCGCCTAGGGGATTGTGATGCAAGAATCATGTGTGTTCCTATCATTTGAGGTTTGCTGATACTGTACCCAAAAAAGAAGCCTGATAGGCGAGAAACCCATCAGGCTTACATACTAAGAAAGAAAAGCTAAGCTAAAACTAGTCAAGCTCAATAGCGGTGACTGGGCAGCCGTCGCAAGCCTCCTGTGCTGCGTCCTCTGCAGCCTCAGGAACCTCTTCCTCAATAGCGTGAGCAAGACCGTCATCGCCGATCTCGAATACCTCAGGAGCAGTGCTCTCGCAGAGACCGCAACCGATGCAATCCTCATTAACTGTTGCCTTCATAATACATTCCTCTCCGTATCTCGAGCCCCTTACTCGAGTAATACTTATCTTGCATTCAAGACTACTTGATTGCAATGTATTTTTTACACGTTTCTTTGCTGTTATGCAACAACAAAGGCGCAGATAATTGAAAGAACATTACTTGAAGTAGTAAGTGTACATCTGACCTGCATATATAAAAGGTTTAATTTTTAGTATAACCACTCCAATTAGTATAACTGTCTTATTGAGAAACTTTCTTATAGCTCTTTTTTGAGCATGATAATTTCGCTGGTTCTATACTCTTCAACAAATCCATTCTTTAGAAACATCGTTACCGATGGATTGTCTATGGCAATATCATCGTAGAGCAGCTTAATGCCGTTTTGTTTAGCGGCGTCACAAAGAAGGTTTAACCCAATGCTGCCATAACCCTTTTTTCTAAAGGGAGCATAAACTATGACATCTGCCATATAGAGATTTTGCTCACTGTCGTAATGATAGGCAATCTCTCCAACAAAAGTATCGTTGCTATCCCTTAAATACCTGTAATAACGTTTATTCTCGTGTTTTACAATCCAGTAATCATACCAGCCATGCCACACTTCTTTTGGAAAGGGAATTGTTCCTCCCCAGGCATGGTTATATGACATCGTTTCTTCGTCTGCCATCATCTTCTGACGAAACCAAAGATCTTCTAAAGACGGTGTATATAGGGTAATGGGGCTTTCGCTTACTTCTTTCATCAGTAGGTCCACACGTCCTTTTCTTATCATTTTTCACGCTTAAGCAGACAAACGTTTTCCACGTGGAAGGTCTGTGGGAATAGGTCTACTGGTGTGACGCTCACAGGCTTGTATGAGCCAATCTCAACAAAGCGCTTAAGGTCACGCGCAAGTGTTGCGGGGTCACAAGAAACATATGCAATAGCACGTGCAGGCTGCTTAGAAAGCTGCTGAATTACTTCAGGAGCAAGTCCCGCACGAGGAGGGTCAACAATAATCACGTCAGCATCTGTGTCAGGGAATTCTCTTCCTGCGTCTCCTCCTACTGCGTCAATGTTATCAAGCTTGGCCAACTCAAAATTGCGACGAAGATCTCTTACTGCTGGACCATAAGCTTCAACAGCAGAAACAAATCCCGCACGCTTTGCTAGAGGAAGCGTGAAGGTTCCTGCTCCACAATAAAGATCCATTGCCTCGTCATCTGGCTGAACATCCAAACCAGAAAGTACAAGCTCAACGAGTTTCTCGGCGCCCTTGGTATTGACCTGGAAAAAAGAAGGAGCAGAAAGCTGCATCTTCTGATCATTAATGAGCTCGCTCCATGAGCCGGAGCCACTTAGGCGCTCTACGCCTACAACACGGCGAGCTTTACTAGGACCCTTGGTCATTACGCGAACAACACTTGTTGCTTTTACTGCGTCGCCTAAAACGCGAGCAACCTGCGCGCGTGGGAAGCCGCTCGGAGCGGTCCAGAGCGCCACTTCAAGTTCTTTGGTGCGTCTAGACACTCTGATGCCAATGCGTTCTATATCAAGCTCGTGAGAGCCTGAGAGGTAGGAGAGGGCGCCGCTTACGGCACCAACAGCCTTCTGGTTACTCTTATCCAACAGCGGACAGTCTTTAATGCGAACAATATCTTGCCCGTTAGGCGCATACATGCCTACCAGTGTTTTATTGCCATTGCGCTTAAATGCCAGTTCAATTTTGTTGCGATAACCCCATGGCTCGCCAGGGGAAACAATATCTTTTACCAGTTCAGAAACATCGTCGGGTGAAAAATGCCCAATGCGTTCAAGAGCAGAGACCACGCCGTTGCGTTTCTCGACAAGTTGTTGCTCGTAGACAATGTTGCCCCAAGGAGTGGCACCTGTGAGCGCCACAAAGGGATTGGGACGTAGCTCTCTGAATGCAGATGCTTCCAAGACCTTTACAAGCTGTGCGCGAGAAAACCTGTCTGAGTCCTCGGTAATCTGTACACTGACGGTATCTCCAGGGACGGCGCCTCCAGAGATGAAGACCGTTTTACCTTCTGATGTATGGGCAATAGCGTCTGGACCATAGCTCATACGTTCTACATGTAAGGTGAGCTCAGACACTTAGTAGACCATTCCCATTGCCTCGCGAACCTCGTCAAGCGTGGCGTTAGCAATAACGTTTGCACGAGCGTTTCCATCGTGGATGATGTCGCGAATAAGGTCCGGTTGAGCTGCAAACTCTGCGCGCCTCTGACGAATTGACTCAAAGTAGGAGTTAACTGCATCGATGACGTAAGCCTTGAGAGCTCCGCCACCACCCATGCCAATCTCGTCAGCAATCTCTTTTGGATCACGACCAGTACAAATGCCAGCAGTGGTAAGCAGCGCAGAGACGCCAGGACGATTGTCTGGATCAAAGGTAATCATGCGCTCTGAGTCAGTCTTGGACTTTTTAATGAGCTTAGCAGTTTCTTCAGCTGTCATAGAAAGCGAGATAGCATTGCCGTAAGACTTGCTCATCTTGCGGCCATCAAGACCAGGAATCAACGGAGTAGAGGTGAGAAGGCCAGAAACCTCTGGGAACACCTTGCCGTAGCGCTCATTAAAGCGACGAGCAATCTTAGAAGTAATCTCAATGTGAGGCAGCTGATCACGACCAACAGGAACAACATTTCCTTTGCAGAAAAGAATGTCGCATGCCTGGTGAACAGGATAAGTGAGGAGAAGGCCGGTGAGGGCATGGCCAGATGCTTCCTGCTCTGCCTTAACGGTTGGATTTCTATGAAGCTCAGACTCGGTAACAAGCGAGAGAAACGGCAACATGAGCTGATTGAGAGCTGGGACTGCAGAATGCGTGAAAATCATGGTTTTCTCTGGATCAATTCCGCAGGCCAGATAATCAATAACCATATTGTAGACATTGTCTGCAATATGCTCGGTAGTGTCTCTGTCTGTAATAACCTGATAGTCAGCAATAATAATATTGGTATGAACACCAAGGTTTTGGAGTCTTACGCGCTCAACAATAGTGCCAAAGTAATGGCCAAGGTGAAGCCTTCCGGTAGGTCGGTCACCAGTAAGCATGTTGTACTTTCCTGCATGCTCGGCTAAATCCGCCTGAATTTCATCAGAACGGCGTACAGCTGCTTCATAACTGCCTTCATTTGGCATAGTGACTCCTTGTTAATCTCAAATTTTTGCTTTCATTATTTTATTTCAATAAAAGTATTTTCCTCACACAATCTTTAATTTTATCAGCCTTAATTTCCATCAGCCCTAATTCCTGTAAGCGGTATTTTTAATGCGTTTACGAAATTATATGAATTTATCATGCAGTATATATAATGAAAAATACCTATAGACTACTTAGGTAGTTTAGAGGAAATTATGAAATGGGAAAAATAGTTGGGGGGATACTATGATCCTTGGAATGGAGTTTCCGTTAGTAGGAATTTTGCTTCAACCTGCGTTTTGGATAGTACTTTTGTTGATTGTTTTAATTGTTTTATTTGTAACTAAGAAGTCCAAGTAATGCTTCTTATATATCCAATTTGATTTGTAGGACAAGTTTTAGATTAATAGAAAAATATCCGCCGCATCGTTAAGCCATTGTATCGATCATAGGTATTTAACATCTACTGTTTTCCAAGCTTTTTGCGTTCAAGGGCACGAGCAATAAGGATTTGCTTGCGTAGCTCAGGAATCTTTTTGCCATCCATGGCAGGAGTGCCAGAGAGCTTGTAAGGAATGCCAAGCTCTTCATACTTTTTTACGCCCATCACGTGATAGGGAAGTAGATCTAATCCAATAACGTTATCCCAGTGAGCGATGATTCTACCAACGCCAGCAAGCTCTTCTGCTGAATCAGTAATTCCAGGTACTACTACATGTCTGATAAGAACTTTAATACCTCTACGATTAAGCTCATCGCCAAACGCAAGCGGTCTTTCTGAGCCAACTTCGCAAAGACTAATGTGGCCCTTTGGATCAGAGTGCTTGATATCAAGGAGTACTAAATCAGTGTTATCAAGAACGCGCTCAAATTTTTCTGGAGTTTCTGGATTATACGCAACGCCAGAAGAGTCAAGACAGGTATGAATGCGTCCTTGCGGGTCACTATGAGCTACCTCAAACAGAGCGCCGATAAACTCAGGTTGAGCGAGCGGTTCACCACCAGTAGCCGTAATTCCGCCGTTTCTATAAAAAGCTCTATTGCGGTTAAAGGTGGCAAGAATTTCTTTTACCGATTTTTCTGTTCCAATACCAAATTGCCAGGTATCAGGGTTGTGACAATAGGCGCAGCGCATGGGACACCCCTGGGTGAACACAACCAGGCGAGTTCCAGGACCATCTACGGTGCCAAAGGTCTCAATAGAGTGGACCCGCCCACAAACTGTGAGCGGGTCATTGAGATCCATGTGAGTATCAGAACAAGACATGGACAAGAAATCCTTAGAGAGCGTCGTGGAAGGTACGAGAAATAACGTCGTCCTGCTGCTCTTTGGTAAGGGAGTTGAACTTAACAGCGTAACCAGAAACGCGAATGGTCAGCTGAGGATACTTCTCTGGGTGTGCCTGAGCATCAAGAAGAGTGTCCTTAGTAAATACGTTAACGTTGAGGTGATGACCGCCCTTCTCGGCATAGCCATCAATCATGTTTACCAGGTTGTCAATCTGCTCGGAAGCTACTTCGTTGGACTGCATGTGTTTCTCCTTACGAGTTTGTTGGCGAGAAGAAACGTGTAGATAGATCTTCTCGCCAGGGCTTGTTATTTACGATCCTCAGCACCTTCAGCTGCGGATGGGTTTGCCTCACAGGCGCAATCAATCTTGTTCTCAATCTGAATATCAAGATTCATATCAGAGAAATCGATGTGGTCAAGGTCTAGCTCACTGCCATGGAAGTAGACGTCAGAGCCCTTGCCAAGAGCGTTAGGAATGATTGAGAAGGTATTGGAAATACCGTCTTGTGCGTCGTTGAATGGAAGCTTAGCAACGGAGGCTAGAGACGCAACGGCACCGTGAGTATCGCGGTGGTGCATTGGGTTAGCGCCAGGAGCAAAAGGTACGCCCGCGCGACGGCCGTCAGGGGTGTTGCCGGTAGCCTTACCATATACAACGTTAGAGGTAATGGTCAGGATAGAAGTTGTTGGAACAGAATCACGGTAGGTGTGGTTCTGGCGAATCATGTTCATGAAAATCTCAACGATGTCATGAGCAATGGTGTCAACGCGGTCATCATCGTTACCGTACTTAGGGAAGTCGCCCTCAGTGACGTAATCGGTAACAAGGCCGGTCTCATCGCGGACAACCCTTACCTTTGCATACTTGATTGCAGAGAGGGAGTCAGCAACAACAGAAAGGCCTGCGATACCTGTTGCAAACCAACGGTGAACATGCTCATCGTGCAGAGCCATCTGGATGCGCTCGTAGCTGTACTTATCGTGCATGTAGTGGATTGCGTTAAGAGCGTTGACATAAACGCCTGCAAGCCAGCGCATCATATCCAAGTACTTGGAGAAGACATCGTCGTAATCAAGGTATTCGCCCTCAACGGCACGGTACTTAGGACCAATCTGCTCGCCGGTCTTCTCGTCACGGCCGCCATTGATTGCGTAAAGCAGGCATTTAGCAAGGTTTGCACGAGCGCCGAAGAACTGCATCTCTTTACCAACGCGCATGGAGCTGACGCAGCAAGCAATTGCGTAGTCATCGCCATGATAAACGCGCATCAGATCGTCGTTTTCGTACTGAATAGAGCTGGTGGTAATAGAGATTTTTGCACAGTAGCGCTTAAAGCCCTCTGGAAGCTTGGTAGACCACAGAACAGTCAGGTTAGGCTCTGGACTGGTACCCATGTTCTCAAGGGTGTGAAGCCAACGGAAGCTGGACTTGGTAACCATAGAGCGGCCATCAACGCCAATACCACCAATGGACTCAGTGACCCACTGAGGGTCTCCGGAGAAGAGCTCGTTGTACTCAGGAGTACGAGCAAACTTGACCATACGAAGCTTCATAACCAGGTGGTCAACAATCTCCTGAATCTCTGACTCAGTAAACGTACCACGAGCAAGATCACGCTCTGCATAGATGTCCAAGAAGGTGGTGTTGCGACCAATGGACATCGCAGCGCCATTCTGCTCTTTTACAGCTGCGAGGTAGCCCAAATAGAGCCACTGAACAGCCTCTTTGAAGTTCTCTGCAGGACGGCTCAAATCAAAACCATAAATCTCGCCAAGCTGCTTAAGCTCCTTGAGAGCACGAATCTGCTCGGAGAGCTCCTCGCGATGACGAATGGTCTTCTCGTCCATGATGGAGCTGGTGCCATTTTTCTGATTTGTCTTATCAGTGATAAGAGCGTCAACACCATAGAGAGCAACACGACGATAATCGCCGATGATGCGGCCACGGCCATATGCGTCAGGTAGACCAGTGATGATGTGGGAGTGGCGGCATTTACGCATGTCCTCGGTGTAGACATCAAAAACGCCAGCGTTGTGAGTCTTGCGACGATAGGTGTAGAAGTCAACAATCTCTGGGTCAACCTCGTAGCCGTAGGCCTTGCAAGCAGCCATTGCCATACGAATGCCACCGTCTACCATAAGGGCGCGCTTTAGTGGCTTGTCAGTTTGAAGGCCAACAATCTGCTCAAGTGGCTTATCAATGTAGCCGGCCTCATGGGAAGTGATAGTGGAAACCTGCTTGGTATCCATATCAAGTACGCCACCGTTTGCGGTCTCTTGAGCAAAGAGATCCATAACATCCGCCCAAAGCTTTGTGGTAGCCTCAGTTGGACCAGCGAGGAAGGAATCATCGCCATCGTAAGGGGTGTAATTCCTCTGAATGAAGTCTCGGACGTCAATTGCTTTTTGCCAGTTACCACCGACAAAGCCGTCCCAAGCCTCCTGTGCTGGTGTTTCCTGCATAACACACTCCTTTTTACATGGATTTTTGAGTCCATGTTCATGCTGAGCGTGTTGAGTGGAGCATGGCCGCTCAGCAGTTTACAAATAGCAATCTTGAGACTAATTTTGACAGCAGGTATGTCTTTGGACAAATGACGTCAAATATTAGTTGCGACCTCTAACTTTACTCAATATGTAGTGCCAAACAAGTGACAAATACGCAATATTTTGACAAGTTAGAATCGGTTTACATTTGCGCAGGTCAGAAATTTGCTAAAAAGAAAGCTATATAAAAATTGTTGAGAATTAGTCACATTTATTGCGACAGGTGTCTGTTTCTTCTCCAAATGTCCACAAAAATGTTGTTATTCTTAGCTATAGGGGAGGCATGATGGATATTGTGGCATTTGAAAAACAACGCTTGCGAGAAGAATGTCTAGCAGCAAGAGAATCTCTTTCTGAGCAAGAGAGATGTGTGCTTGATGATTGCATTACTCAGAAACTTCTTGAGACCCCTGAATATTCAGAGGCGGCCACTGTTCTAACGTATGTTTCTGTCTCATCTGAAGTTTCTACGAGGATGTTTATTGAGTGCGCTCTACGCGATGAAAAAACGGTGGCGGTACCTCGTTGTCTACCTGGACATCGTTTAGAGTTTGTTGCCATCACTTCATTAGATCAGCTTGTGCCAGCTCCTTTTAATTTACTTGAACCATCAAAAGACCTATCCGCTTTAACAGAAAGCCATATGAACAATGCGATTTGCATTGTTCCAGCGCTTCTTGTTGATACAAAAGGGTATCGCTTGGGTTATGGTGCTGGTTTTTATGACCGGTTCTTGTCTACGTACCCTGGCAAGAAAATTTGTCTTGCTTACCAGCAAAATTTGAGCCAGACAACGCTTCCACATACAGCATTTGATTTTGCCGTAGATATGGTGATAACCGAGTCAGAGGTACTTACGTGTGCATAAAAAACCTGCTGCAATTTAGCATTACAGCAGGTTTGTGTTTCTCGCCAAATGGCTATAAGCAACTGGTTATGCTTCATCTTTGAGATGAGCCGCCATCAGTTGGATTGCTTCTCTGTAGCTGTCAATTCCTTTACCAGCAACTGTAGCAAAGCAAGCGTCTTTTATATAAGAAATGTGCCTAAAGTCTTCTCTGGTAGAGATGTCAGTAAGATGCACCTCAATCATGGGAATTTGCACCGCTAGCGCCGCGTCGAGTAAGGCAACTGAGGTGTGCGTATAGGCGGCAGGATTGATGATAATGCCGTCATAGCTGCCCAGCGCGTCCTGGATCGCATCAACAAGATCACCCTCATGGTTTGATTGATAGCAAACGCAATCAGAGAAACCTTGAGAGAGGGCTTCTTCCTTACAAGTCTCTATAAGGGTTCTGTAGTCAGCTTTTCCATAAATCTCTGGTTCACGAATACCCAACATGTTGATGTTAGGGCCATTAATGATGAGCAGGCGAGGGGCATCGAGGTCATCCTCATAGTCATCCTCAAAATTGTCTGCGTCTAAGTCAGAAACAAGGCCGTCAAAGTCTTCTTCATCCTGATCAAGAGTATTTTTTTGGGCAAGCAGAGAGATTAGCTCGTCCACCTCTTCATTGTGTTGAGCTGGGTTATCTGAGCGCTTCTCGTCTAACGAGCAAAAAGTCTTTTCTGGCTCACCCAAAATGTGATTAAGGGCATCATTTACCTGACCGACAAGATTGGGACCAAAAACTACCTCAAGACCGTTTGACCCCTTTCCCACAATGCCAAGAACACCAGTGGCCGTGGCCAGCTGTTCATGGTCGATAAGCGTCATGTCATTGATAGAAAGACGAAGTCGCGTCATGCATACTTCGTTGTGCATTAAGTTTTTTGAACCGCCTATTGCATTAAGAATCTCGTGAGCAATAGCATTGCTGTCCATTGGATATCTCCCCAAATACGACCAACCATAAAACACTTAACTGTTTGACTGGACGTAACATCCTTGAAGTTTTTGAATACAAACCTACGAGGTATAAGTATAGGGGGCTTTAACGTGCCAAAATGACACGCCTCTTGTCCGTCCGGTGAGCGGTTGAAAAATAACTGTAAACGTTTTCTGTTATTTAAATGCTGTGGCGAGAAGACCTTTGGCATCAGCTTCTGGACTGCCAAGACAAGAAAAAGTTACGTCTGCCCATGCTTCATAGAGAGGTAGTCGCTCTGCAGCAAGTTCTTGTATGCCAACACTTTGTGAGAGTGGTCTTCCTGCAATAGTCAATTCTTCAAGAGGTCGAGTTAGATAGACAAGCTTTCCATTTTGACGGAGGAGCTGGTAGTTTGAAGGGGTGACAACTACGCCGCCTCCGCAAGAGATTACTGCACCGCTCATGCCAGAAATCTCTTGAATTACTTCATGCTCTAGACGTCTAAAAGCTGCTTCTCCGTGTGTTTGTAGGTAGGCTGCCGCGTCACAATGAGCTTTTTGTTTGATGAGAAGATCTGTGTCTATCCATGAGCGATGTAAGAGCCTTGCTAGGGCTTCTCCCGTAGAGGTTTTACCTACACCGGGCATGCCAATAAGCACAATGTTTTCTTTTGAGGCATGGAGCTCACGCGAGATATTTTCTATCTGCGAGTCTGATGCTTCTTGGCTTAAAAAGAGTGAGCTGGCCTTGGCCGCTTGAGCCACCAGCATTTTTAAACCATTTGCATTGAGTATTCCAAGACTTTCTGCGTCTAGAAGAAGCTGAGAGCGTAGCGGATTATAGATAAGATCAACCACGCATTGCAGGGACGTAAATGCAGCTAGTTCCTCTTTGGCAAGAGGGGAGATGCCAGCGTGAGGAGACATTCCTACTGGCGTTGCATTGATAAGAAGATCAGCGTCATAGTGGGATTGAAGCTGGTCGTACGTAATTGCACAGTCAACAAATGAAGAGCTTACTTGAGGGTTTCTGGAGACTCCCACAACATACGCGCCACCTTTTTTAAGTGCATAGCAAACTGCCTGGCCAGCACCGCCAAAGGCTCCTAAAACTATCGCTTTCTTTTGGTTCAAGCTGACCTTGAGACTTTTAACTAGATACTCAAAGCCATACACATCTGTGTTGTCTGCAGTTATGAGCCCATTTGCATCTTTTACCAGCGTATTTGCCGCTCCAATAGCTTGAGCATCCTCAGAAACTGAGTCCGCAAGGGCGCAGACATTCTTTTTGTAAGGGATGGTAACGTTCAAGCCACGCCAAGATTGGTCTTTGAGAAAACCCTTCAGCTCAGAAGCAGAAAGCTCATGAAGTTGGTAGGGAAACGACCCTAACTTTTCATGAATTTCTGCCGACCAGCTATGAGAGAGTTTCTCGCCAATAAGCCCAAAAGGAGCAAGAGGAGCTGTAGGGTTGCTTGAGGCTTGCTGTACGGTTTTAGAGCTCACGAGATGTCTCCTGAACTGCTTTTGCAGTCTTCATCAAAACCTCAAGTAACTCTAAAGCATACGGTGTAAGTTCAGGTGAAATAGAGGTTTTAACCTGGTCTTTTTTAGCATCTTCTCGTGAGGAATCAAGAACAGAGAGCCCGTGCTTCTTCTTATAGGTGCCAATCTGTTTGGCAACTGTAAGTCTTTGCTCAAAGAGGTCAAAAATTTGCGCGTCAATTGAATCTATTTCCTGGCGCAGCGTCTCTAACTGATTAGTCATTGTGATATCCGTTCTGCTCAGAGGGCCAGGAATTCAAAGTATCGAGAAGGGCTAGGGCAAATGCGCTTTCAATGCAGGGCACCGCACGCAAAACTGCAGTTACGTCATGTCTGCCTTGAACCACAAGCTGCTCTGATTCCATAGTTTGAAGGTTAACTGAATGTTGAGGAAGGCCA
This sequence comes from Atopobium sp., assembly GCA_015259035.1. Classification (GTDB taxonomy): domain Bacteria; phylum Actinomycetota; class Coriobacteriia; order Coriobacteriales; family Atopobiaceae; genus Lancefieldella. The sequence continues at coordinate 83,854 of JABZHC010000001.1, read as the reverse complement.
ATGCTTGAAATTGGTTTTAGTGCGCATCTAAACCAAAGAGATGCACCTGTTGAGATGCCACCCAGAATTCCTCCCGCATGATTGGTGGTTGGTACAACGGAGCCGTTACGCACCTCAAAGGCATCGTTGTTTTCGGAGCCAAATAAATTGGCAACATCCATACCGCTACCAAACTCTATGGCTTTAACAGCAGGAACACCAAAAACTGCAGCGGAGATAGTATTTTCAAGTCCATGAAAATGAGGGCATCCGATACCTGCGGGAACGCCCGTTGCTGCGCATTCTATGATGCCGCCAACGGTATTTTTATCAGAGCGTAATTGCGTGAGGAGTGCGCTGGTTTTCTCGCCAGCTTGTGCATCGAGGAAGGGAAGGTCTTGAGGGTCAGCTTGTAGCAGCTGATCCATTTGGAGAGCAAGCTGTTTATTGGCCTCAAGAGAGTTGTCTACGAGCTCAAGGGGAGTATCGTTGATGTCCTTTATTTTGAGGACATGAGCTGCAATGGAGATGCCCTGAGCACGTAAAATCTGCAGCGCTATGCCTCCTGCAATGCAAAGAGGGGCTGTTAAGCGAGCAGAAAAATGTCCTCCACCCGTTTGTTTATAGGAGTCTCCCCATTTTGCCCAGGCAGAAAAATCAGCATGTCCAGGACGCGGGATAAGTTTTGTAGCTGAGTAATCTTGTGGTCGAACGTTTGCGTTAGGCAGTTCTGCTGTAAGCGAATAACCATCCAAAATGCCCTCCGCTGAAATTCCAGAGATAAACTGCGGATTGTCAACTTCTTTACGCGGAGTATCCCACGGATGCGAGGGAGATCTTCTTTGAAGAAATGTCTTAAGAGCATTTAAGTCAACAGCAAAACCAGCAGGTAGACCTTCAATGGTGCAGCCGATTTTTGAGGCATGGGACTCGCCAAAAATAGAGACTTTTACTGTTGTTCCAAAAGTTGAGGTCATCATTTATGACTCCATACTGTGGCAGACGCCACCAAGCTGCTTAAAGTGCTCAAAGAAAAGCGGATACGACTTATTGATTGCCTCCGCGTGGGTGATGACAACAGGACCCGTTGCATACGAGGCCAAGATAGTTGCCATCATTACAATGCGATGATCATTGCATGAGTCTACGATGCAGCTGGCGGGCTGTTTTCCTCCGGTGATGATTAGCGCTGTTTGATCTTCAGAGAGCGTGGTGTCCACGCCAAATGCATTCAGTGTGCTGCAGATGCTTTGGACACGGTCGGACTCTTTAAGGCGCAGGCGCTGTATATCGGTAAGCTTGCTAGTCCCAGGAATAAACGCAGCTAGCGCAGCAAGTACTGGAGCAAGATCACATACCTCTGAGACAGAAATAGTAAACGTACGCAGGCGATCCATCATACAAGCTGCGCCTTTTTGCTGGCGAGAAACACGTGCGCCCACAAGCGATAACGCAGCCAAAATGGACCTGTCTCCCTGGACGCTTTGCATAGAGAGTCCTGTGACCTCTATGCCTTGACCAATGGCGCCTGCGGCAAGCCATGGAGCGGCGTTTGACCAATCTCCCTCAATTGAATAAACGCCTGGACAGACGTAGTGTTGCGGTTCAATGGTATAGGTGGCACTCGAGACATCAAACGTGGCGGTAACGCCAAAATCTTGTATGACTTGTTCAGTGATAGCTAAATAGTCTTTTGACTGGATAGGTCCTGTAATCTGAATAGTTGAAGAGTTGCTCAACAAAGGTAAAGACAGCAAAAGCCCAGATATAAATTGAGAAGAAATATCTCCTGGTAGCTCAAACGAACCACTCGTAAGCTGACCTGAAACCTCAAGGAACTTCTCGTCCAACCAGGTAAAAGACATGCCGTGAGCAGAAAGCTCTGAAATAAGCGGATCAAGAGGTCGTGAAAAAAGTCTTCCTTCTGCAGAAATTGTGGCGTTTACGTGCAGCGCCCCAAGAAGGGGGAGTAAAAACCTGAGCGTAGTACCAGATTCTTTACAGTTAAGCTGCACGCTTTGGGGACGATTTTGGCCCTTTGCAGGAACAACTCTAAATCCCTGTTTGGTTCTAGCTATGGTTGTGCCTAAAGCTTTAAGACAATCAACGGTTACTTGAATGTCCTCTGAGATGTAAGGACAGGTAATGTTAGTAGTACCGTTTGCAAATGAAGCGCAGATAAGCGCGCGATGAGCGCATGATTTGGACGGGATTGCCTCTACCGTTCCAAATAAATCATGAGGAGTTATTGAAACATCCATACTGTGTACGCTCCGTATCTACTTGCTTGATGTAAGAATACCGCAGTTGAGTGTCAGAGAAGGATATGGTTAAAATGTTTGAAGATTAAAGGAGGAAACAAGTGAATAAGCCTTTTAGTACTGTAACTCAGGTTTTACGTGGTTATACATACAATCAGGTTAAGGCTGTAGTTGAGGTTCTTGTTGATTCTCCTGTACATAATGTTGAAGTAACTATGAACACGCCAGAAGCTGCTGTGTTGATTCAGAAACTATCAAGTGAATATGGTTCTGATATCAATATTGGCGCTGGTACGGTGCTTACTTTTGAAGATCTGCGGACAGCCCATAAAGCGGGCGCTACGTTTGTTTTAGCACCAACGCTGCTCACTGAAGAGATGTTTGACTACTGCAAAGAGCATGAGATCTTGAGCGTTCCGGGAGCGTTTACGCCAACAGAGATTGCTCATGCATTTGCCCTTGGTGCTGACATTGTCAAAGTATTCCCAGCAAATGAGGTTAGCTATGGGTATGCTAAGAAGGTATGTGAGCCTCTAGGAAACTTGCCTCTTATGGCAGTTGGCGGCGTTACAACAGACAATATTGCTGAAGTATTTGCTGGTGGATACTCCTATGTAGGAACTGCTAATGGCATCTTCAACAAAAATGACATCTTATCTGAAGATAAAACCGCTCTAAAACAGTCAGTACGCAAGCTTGCAGAAGAGCTAGAGCGTCTAGGACGTTAGTCTTCTTTTGCAAGCAAAATGAGCTGTTTAAGTTCTGCAAATGACTTACGCTCAATGCGTACATCACCAATACCGTAGATAAGTGCCACATCAATAGAATCCGCATGGCTTTTCTTGTCATGAAGTGCCGCAGAATAAAGTTCCTCTACTTCAAATGAGGTGCTGGTAGGAAGGCTATAAGCTTGTGTGAGCGTGGTGATGCTCTCTGCGTCTTCAACAGAACAAAGACCAAGCTTGGAACAGGCTTTTGCCATCATGGCTGTTCCTGCAGCAACACAGGAACCGTGTCCAAGCTCAAAGTTGCTAAGCGTCTCAATAGCATGGCCAAGTGTATGCCCAAGGTTGAGCAATTTTCTTGATCCTGCTTCTTTAAAGTCTGCCTCAACAACTGATTTCTTGATTTCAATGCACGTTTGAATGAGCTCCTGTCTACACGATACATCGATGACCTGCACGGGGTTTCTCGCCAAAGAGATTTTATTGAAGAGATCCTGCCCCGAAAGTACACCGTATTTAATGAGTTCTCCGCAGCTATCCTGTAAAAGTGGCGCGGGAATAGAATTCAGCAGCTCAAGATCAACAATAACTGCCCTAGGGTTATAGAAGGCTCCAACAAGATTTTTTCCAAAAGGCAGGTCAATGGCGGTCTTTCCACCAATTGAAGAGTCAATCATGGCCAAAAGCGAGGTAGGGATGTGTACAAGCGCACAACCTCGCATGTAGGTAGCCGCAACAAATCCTGCAAGGTCTCCGATGACTCCGCCGCCAAGGGCGACCACAATGTCTTCTCGCGTAAAACGGTTTTCTGCAAGAACGCTTACCAGCTTTTGATACGATTCAAACGATTTTGCGTGCTCACCTGTAGACACTGTGGCAGTGGTAACAGAGTAGCCAGCTGATTCTAACGAGGTGAGAAGTTCTGTGCCAAAGAACTTGTTCAAATCTGGATGAGTGACCAAAAGAATCTTTGAACCTGAGGTGTGCGAGCGAATGAGGTCACCGGCTTGTGCAAGCAAGTGATGTCCTACATAGATTTGATATGAGTCAGATGTTAGGTCAACAGAAATAGTATTCATGAGCTCCTCAATTGCTGGTTAGCTTCATTTTAGCATGGGAAAATAACAGAAGAAAATTACGCAAACCGTTACAAAAGGCAGTAAGTAGGCTGGGGTATACTTATGCACCATGACTCCGTAGCTCAGTGGATTAGAGCGTTTGCCTCCGGAGCAAAAGGTCGTGGGTTCGAAACCCACCGGGGTCACCACGTGCAAAAAAACCGGCCATCACTGACTGGAGATTGTTTATATGTCATTGCAGGGTACTGAAGGCAAGAGTAGCAAACGTTTTGAAGAAACGTATGAAGGCTTGACGTCAAAAGAAGTTGCAGAAAGAGTATCTGCAGGTAAAGTCAATACTAATACAGACGTCAAAACCAAATCTATTGCTCAGATTATTGCAGAGCACAGCTTTACGCTCTTTAACATAGTTAATGTTTTGATGGCGCTGCTTGTTGTTGTAACGGGACAGTACAGAAATGCACTGTTCATGAGCGTAGTTCTTGCAAACTTGGTCATTGGTATTGTGCAAGAGATTCGTGCAAAACGCATGGTTGACCGCCTGTCTCTTATGACAGCTCAGAGTGTTTGTGTAATTCGTGACGGAAAAGATACCTTTATCAAACCAGACGAGCTTGTCATCGATGATCTTGTGCGCTTGAAGACGGGCGATCAAATTCCTGCTGACAGTATTCTTGTGTCAGAACACGTAAGCGTTGACGAAAGCCTTCTAACTGGTGAGGCAGAGCCCGTGCAAAAGACCACGGGAGACGAGCTTCTCTCTGGTAGTTTTGTCGAGAGGGGCAGTCTTGTTGGTAGGGTATGCCGTGTAGGTCAGGAAGGCTATGCCGCGCGTATTAACGCAGAAGCTAAGTTTGTAAAAGAGATCAATTCAGAGATTCTTACCACCATTAAGTCGATTATTCGCGCAGGTTCCATTGCATTGATTCCGCTGGGTATTGGTCTTTTTGTTCGTACCTATTTCATTGGTAACGCGGATTTGAATGAAGCGCTTCTTTCGATGATTGCTGCCGTTATCGGCATGATTCCTCAAGGACTCGTTCTTCTCACCAGCTCGGTTCTTGCTATTGCAACCATTAGGCTTGGCCAGAAAAATGTTTTGGTTCAGCAGCAATACTGCATTGAAACGCTGGCACGCGTAGATACCCTTTGTTTGGACAAGACAGGTACTATCACCACGGGAAACATGGAAGTTGCTCGTGTTTTGGATGCTTCATTTACGCCAATTACTGAGGCTGCGGGAGCTCTGCAAGCGGCTGTAAACGTTGTCGGCGCAAACAAAGATGACGCTAACGATACGGCTACAGCAATCCTTGCGTACGCATCCAAGCAGGGGATTCAAAGTAAACGTCCTTCTCGCGTTGTGGCGTTTTCTTCCAAGAGAAAGTACTCTGGCTGCGTCACTGAGGACGGACAGGCATTTGTTATCGGTGCTGCTCAGTTTGTGCTTGGTCCCGAGGCAGCAGACGTTATTGCGTCGTCCGATGCGTTTGCGTCCATTGAACGCGTGCTGGTTGCCTGTAGCGTTGATGGATTTGACCAGAATGATACTTTCCAGGGAACTCCTCAGCTCCTAGGTTACGTAGTACTTAGGGATCAGATTAGAGAGACCGCCCCACAAACCATTGCATACTTCCTTGAACAAGGCGTTGACCTGCGTGTTATTTCGGGCGATGACCCTCGTACTGTCTCCGCTATTGCTGAGCGAGCGGGTGTCCCTCATGCCGACGGTTGGGTAGACGCTACTACGCTGCACTCAGAAGCAGATATTGCTGCGGCTGTCGAGAAGTACCATGTATTTGGTCGCGTTACGCCAGAGCAGAAGCGCGAGCTTGTTATTGCACTCCAGAATCTTGGACACACTGTTGCCATGACCGGCGACGGCATAAACGACATCCTGGCTCTGAGACAGTCGGATTGCTCCATCTCTGTTGCTTCAGGTTCTGCAGCAGCTAGAAACGTTGCAGAGATTGTCCTGGCAGATAACGATTTTGCGCATATGCCAGAAGTTGTTGCCGAGGGAAGGCGCTCTATTAACAACCTCCAGCGATCTGCTGCGCTCATTCTTGTAAAGACGGTTTATACTGCGGCTTTAGCGCTCTATTGCATTATTGCGCCACCATACCCCTTTATTCCTGTTCAGATGTCGCTGCTTTCATTTGCAACCGTTGGCCTGCCATCGTTTGTGTTGGCGCTTGAGCCAAATCACGATCGCGTAAAGGGCAACTTCCTGGTCAACATTTTGCGCAAGTCACTACCTGCTTCTATTGCGGTAACTATCACGCTTGCGCTTCTTATGACTGCAGGTCATCTGTTTAAGTTGAACCTGTCTCAGGTGTCTACGATGGCGCTTATCACTACCGCAACAGTTGGTTTTGCGCTGCTCAGAAGGATTTCTTTGCCGCTCACCAAGCTCCGCATTGCGCTTCTTGTTGTATGCATTGCCATTGTTGTTGGCGGATGTACGGTTGCTCAGGACTTCTTCCGTATTGCACCTCTCACCCCACGCATCTTGCCGTACTTGGCAATTTGTCTGGTGATTTCCGTTATTATCTTCAACAGAATTTCCGAGCGCTACACTCACAACTATACAAAGGATCGATTCTTTGACCTGGTTGTGAGATTAATGGGAGGAAAGTCAACTTATAGCTCTTCTGCTGATATAAACGATTAAACTGAAGCACAAGCAAAGAGTTGTGGAGGGTGTATGCGTTGTCCAAACTGTGGATCTGAGGTCGATGAGGGGGCTTTAACCTGCCCTCATTGTCAGATTGATCTAAGTTTGACCCAAAGGATTCCTGTTACTCAAGCTCATTGGTGCCCCCATTGTGGTGCCTTGGTGGCTGCCGCCGCAGAAAGCTGCCCCAAGTGTGGCCTTCCTTTGCCACAGGCAGTGCCTGCAGCTCGTCCAGCTCGAGCTATCAGACCCACACGCAACATCAATCTTCCAGAGATTGACGCCGCTCCAGCACCTGGCGAGAAGACTGATCCGCTCGTAGACGCAGAGTATGATGCAACCTCTTCTGTCGCAGTAGATCCCACTGTTTTGCAACAAATGCCGGCCGACAACGCTGACCCAGACACTACCAGCGCGTTTGCCTCGGTAAGTCGCAGGCCAGCTCCTCGCTTTGAGTCTGCAATCCCTTCCGAGCCTTCAAAAGAGAATCTCCCTGAAGCTGAAGGAATCCCGCGTACGCGTGTTATTCTGCTCTCAGCGCTTCTTGTTACAACGCTGGTAGTAGCTGCAATCTTTGTTATTACACACCCGTGGGACCCTCAGGCAACCGACAATCGCGCAAAGGTTGAAGCGCCGGTCTCATCTACTCCTACCACCACTCCTGTTACGCACCTTACAGGTCAAGACACTAGTGCAACTCAGCAAAATACAAGTTCGGATGCTGTTTTTGACGCACTCGATAGTGATTATCAGAAGCTTGGAGACCTCTCAAAGCGCCTTGATGATAACGAGAAAACCTTTGATCAGCTTGCAATTACTGGCTCTGATCAGGAGCGCGCTGATGCTCAACAGGAAGCAGAGCAGATTTCGCTGGATATTAGTAATGTTATCTCTGACCTTTCTAGTCTTGATGACTCCAACGGAAACTATCGTCAGACTATTGAAAATCTCACTAAACTGGGTAACTGGCTTCGTAATCGCTCCGATGCTTTGAGTGAGGGATGGAAACGCTCAGTTGCTTCTAACAATCCTTCTCAGGACAAAGACAACATCTTGGCGCCAGTTGATAACATCAGAGACTCCAGCGGCTCCAGCTCATACCAGAAACTTTTTGATGAAAATTACGTGAATTGGAAGCCACAAAAGCAGTAAATCTCTACCGTTCAGCTGCTTTAATTTCAAAAATCTCATCATACTGGTAAAATAATTAGGTTAGAAAAGAAGTTCTTTATTACTAAGGGTTTCTCGCGTTTTCATCTCTTAGATGTAAAGAAGCTTGGAGGAATTATGTTTGGACTTGATCCATTGTATACACCAGAGCGCCAGGTTACTGGTACTGAGGTTGCCGTCTTTGATACCAACAAGGGAATCATTAAGGTTCAGCTTGACGGTAAGGGCGCACCTATTCATGTGGCAAACTTCTGCGAGCTTGCAGAGTCTGGCTTCTATGACGATACCAAGTTCCACCGTCTTGTCCCTGGCTTTGTTCTTCAGGGTGGAGACCCAAACACTCGTGAGATGAGTGTTGAGGATGTTGTGTTTGGTAACCCTGGTCCTGACGGAATTCCTGGTACTGGTGGTCCTGGTTATCGCATCAAAGAGGAGTTCACCACAAATCCTAACAACTCCCACGTTGACGGTGCCCTTGCTATGGCTCGTTCTCAGGATCCAAACTCCGCAGGTTCACAGTTCTATTTTTGTCTTGGTCCACAGCATGGCTTGGATTCTGGATACACCGTATTTGGCACAACTATCGAGGGAATGGATGTCATTTCCCAGTTAAAGGTTGGCGATATCGTCAATTCCATTAGAATTGAAAACGCTTAAAGCCAAGTCGCACAGACTCTTGGAGGATATTGTGAATCAACAGGCATTTGAGTTAGGTAAATCTGCATATGATCAGGGCGACTGGTTTGTAGCTATCAGTCAGTTTGATGTGGCTAAAGAGCCAGGCGAGGTAAACGGTCAGATTGATCACCTTCTTGGAAACGCTTATATGAAGCTCGGACAGTTTGATTCCGCAGCTTCTGCTTACAAGTCCGCTCTTGCTGACGCTTCCTACGGCAAGGTTGGTGCTCTCTCTACTAATCAGGGCCGCGCACTTCTGGCTGCTGGTAGGGTACAGGAGGCTATTGCTGCTCTTACTAACGCTGTCCAGGACGTCTCTTACGCAACTCCTTATAAGGCACAGCTTGCTCTTGGTTCTGCATACGAGAAGATCGGTGATATTCGCAACGCCGGCATTGCTTACAGAAACGCTGCAGTTGACGAGAAGAATCCTAATCCTTCATCAGCACTTTGCAGCCTAGGTGCATGCTTTATGGGTCTGAATAGACCTGTTGATGCAGTTGAGGCATATCGTACTGCTCTTGATTTTGCTAATCCTTTGGAGAACTCCAATAAGATTTATGCAGATCTTGGTCTTGCGTATGTTGCAGCTAATCGCATGTCTGAGGCAGTTGACGCTTTTACCCACGCTACTGCAGACGGCAGCTTTGTTCTGTCTAATCAGCAGCAGTCTGCTTTTGATGCAGCTCGCAAGGCTATTACAGCAATGACTTCTGGCAAGCCATCTGAGACTGATGCCTTCCTTCAGGCAGCTGGCTATGGTGCCTATGATCCACTGGATCCTACAGGTATGTCCGGCGAGCTCATTCCTTCTGCAGAAGACACTGGCTTCTTCCAGATTACTGAGCAGGAGATTATTGAGCAGGATAAGAAGGACAAGAAGATTAGGCGCAAGCATCGCCATACCGGCCTGAAGGTCTTCATTACTATTCTTATTTTGCTTATCTTGGCTGTTGGTGGCGCTGGTTATGCTTACTATCGCGGCTATGGATGGCCAACCCAGCAGTCTGTTGTTCAGGATATTTTCAACGCTAAGGCACAGGGCACCGATATTGGTCGCTATGTCTCTAGCTCTGTCTCTAGCACAACGCTTCAGCAGATTTCCAACAGCCTGCCAACAAGCTCCGCTGTTACCATCAACGGCGTTGACCAGAGCATGACTCACTCTACAGTTAATGCTTCTGTCAGTCTTTCTAATGGCGGCAACGTTGACTACACCATTGAGCTTGTCCGTGATGGTATTGGCTGGAAGGTTGCAAGCGTTACCACTTCATACGTAAGCCAGAATAACCAGAACTCCGGCACAACTTCTGGTACTAACGGCTCTACTTCGGGAACTACCTCGGGAACTACCTCGGGAACTACCTCTGGAACTAATGGATCTAACTCCTCAAATTCCTCTAATAGTTCCTCCAGCTCTTCAAAGTCTGGTAACTAGTACTAAACTGTTTTAACCGTTCTTTCTGCAGGATAATTACGCACACGCGTAGCACGTTTGATTGGATATCATGTCTATCTTCGATTCGCTCTTCGGAGAATATGGCGGAGACCTAGCCATCGATCTGGGAACTGCAAACACCCTTGTTGCAGTTCGTGGTCAGGGTATTGTCATCAATGAGCCATCGGTTGTTGCAATCGATAAAAGCGAGAGCCGCGTTTTAGCCGTTGGCGCTGACGCAAAGCGCATGATTGGCCGTACTCCTGGCTCCATCATCGCTGAGCGCCCTCTTAAAGACGGCGTCATTGCAGACTTTGATGTTACTGAGGTTATGCTTCGTTACTTCATCGAGAAGGCCCGTGAGCGCAAATATCCTTGGTCACCACGTCCACGCGTAGTTGTTTGCGTTCCTTCTGGTGTTACATCTGTCGAGAAACGCGCTGTTTTTGAAGCAACTATTCAGGCAGGCGCTCGCCAGGCATTCTTGATTGAAGAGCCTATGGCTGCAGCTATTGGTGCAGACCTTCCAATTGAGGATCCTACAGGTTCTATGGTCGTAGATATCGGTGGCGGTACTACCGAGGTTGCCGTTATCTCCATGGGCGGTATTGTTGTCTCGCAGTCCATCAGAACTGCAGGTGACGAGTTCGACCAGACTATTCTTGAGCATGTTCGTGATGCGTATAACCTCTCTATTGGTGAGCGTACCGCAGAAGACATCAAGATTAAGGTTGGCTCAGCAGCTCCTCTTGCAGAAGAGCTTGACGTTGAGGTAAACGGTCGTGACGTCATGAGTGGTCTTCCAAAGACAGTTCGTATTGAATCAGAAGAGATTCGTCGCGCTCTTGATCGTCCTCTTGATGAGGTCACTAAGGCTGTCAAAGATGCGCTTGATGTGACTCCACCAGATCTTGCCTCCGATCTTATGTACTACGGTATTTTGCTTACCGGTGGCGGCGGAATGCTTCGCGGTCTTGACCAGAGACTTCGTGAAGAGACTGGCGTTCCCGTTAACGTAAGCCCAACCGCGTTAGAAAATGTTGTTACCGGTTGTGCAAAGGTTCTTGAGGCTAACGCATTGTCCGGTGGATTTGTTCAGAGTGCAGGCCAATAAATATGCCATTGTCTCATCAGATCCAGGGTGCTTCAACAGGCCTTGGATCTAACAATAATAAGCATACGGGCGGCCGTAGTTTTATTATTCTTTCGTTGCTTTCAATTGTGTTATTGACGGTCAGCGCTCGTATGGGTACAGAAGGACCGCTCGAGATGGTTCGAGGCGGGTTCTCTACTATTACCATGCCTTTTAGAATGGCGGGTTCTGCTATTGCCATGCCTTTCCAGGGCATTGGTAACATTTTTAGTAACTTAACAGCAGATCAGCAAACGCTTTCTGACCTCAAGGCAGAAAATGAGCAGCTGCGTTCAAGAAATGCAGAGCTAGAAGAGACAAATCAGTCCACGCAGCGTCTGCAGGGTCTTCTCGACCTTAAAAATACCTATAACCTGCAGTCCACAGGTGCTCGTGTTATCTCTGGTTCTACTGACTCGTTCAATAACACTATCGTGATTGACAAGGGAACTTCGTCCGGGCTGGCTGTTGGCATGCCTGTTGTCGATAGCGGTGGCGTTATCGGCCAGATTATTGAGTGTGGTCCTACAACCTCTACCGTTCGTCTTATCACTGACGAGAAGAGCGGCGTGGCTGCTATGGTTCAAAGTAGTCGAGCTCAAGGCATGCTTATGGGTTCTGCGTCAAGACAGATTACTCTTAACCTCATCAACACCAACCAGAAGGTTGCCGTAGGCGATACAGTTGTTACCAGCGGTCTTGGTGGCGTATTCCCTAAGGGCCTTCCTCTAGGTAAGGTTACCAGCGTTGAGGCAGCTCCAGGATCGCTCTATTACACCATTGTTGTTGAGCCTTATGGAAATGTCAGCACTAACGAGGAGGTAATGGTTATCACGTCTCTTTCTGAGGAGCAAAAAGCTACCGCAGATGATATTGCAGAGGCTGATAAGCAAAACACTCCAACAGCAACTAATTCAGACGGTAAGGATAAAGACTCAAAAGACGGATCTTCTACGTCTTCATCTAGCGGCACTTCTGGTAGTGGTTCAGCAAACAACACAACAAACGCTCAGCAGAATGCAACAGTTGCTGCTCCAACGGGTAATACACAACATAACAGCGGAAGAACAGAGTAAGGGGGATGCATGCAGGTTTCTGATAGAAATAAAAACACACGCAGCATCGTCGTTCTTGCTGTTGTTTGCTTCATTTTGCAGATTATGCTTACACCACAGGTTGCTTTTGGTGGGGGAGTTATCAATTTTGCACTTATTTTCTCAGCAGCTATTGCGCTGAGATATGGTGGTAAAACTGGCGTGATATGCGGCTTTATTGCTGGTCTTATCTATGATTTGACTTCTGCTAATCCTATTGGCCTCATGGCACTCTTGCTTGTGGTCAGTTCTTATTTCATGGGCCAAGAGGTAAGAGACAGAATCTCTGGCAATTTTGGTACCTCTATGGGTTTTGTTGCCCTTCAAACTTTTGGTGTCACCTTTATGTATCAGCTCATTAATTCTTTGATTGGCTCTGGTGGCAACTTCTTTGAGGGGCTGCTGTTTAAGTCTTTCCCCACCATGTTGTTTACCATTTTGGCAACGCTGCCTGTTTTCTATGTACTTTCTCATTCCCAAAGGTCTCATTCATCTTTGGGTGGAACTTCGCTCTACCGCGGATCTCACCGAGCTCCACAGCGCCTTAAATAAGGGGTTAGTATGAATTTCACCCTTGTTATCCTTGCTTGTTGCGCTGTTGCAGCAATTGGTTTGATTATTGTTTACCTTACCTTTGGTAGAAAAGATTCACCGTTTACCTTTGATATTGGTGGCGGCGCTCCCAAGGCGTCTGGTGGTTCTGACGGCTCTGCCGAGAAAACCCTCTCGTCCAGACTTATCGGATTTGCAATTGCTGTTGGTGGCATGTTTGCTGTGCTTATTGGTCGTCTTTGGACCATGCAGCTCTTATCGTCAGCTGACTATACCGAGCAAGCAGAGCGCAACCGTACGCGCACGGTTACCACCGCAGCGCCTCGTGGCCGTATTCTGGACAGAAATGGCGTGGAGATTGTTACCAACAGGCCAAGTCCAACGGTAGTAGCTCGAGCAGATGTTGCAGAAGACTACGTTAAACTGCAAATTCTTGCCAACCTTTTGGGCATGCCCATGCTGGCGGTGCGCAGAAAAATTATGGATACCTCAGATGGTGCTCAGGCGCTTCGTACTGTTTCTGTAGACGTATCGAGGCGCGTAGTTGCCTACATTTACGCTCACGGTGCTTTGCTTGACGGTGTTTCAATTGAGGAACGTACGCAGCGCGCCTATCCAAACGGTTCCCTTGCAGCTCATGTTGTTGGCTATACTGGCACTGTTACGCAAGAGCAGCTTGAAAGCAGTAAAACTGCAGATGGCGGCTTTGTATATGCCCATGGCGACATCGTGGGACAAACGGGTGTTGAGTATCAGTACGAGTCCGCTCTTCAGGGCGTTCGTGGTGAGCAAACGGTGTATGTTGACGCCGCTGGTAATGTATTGTCGCACTCAACGTCTATTGCTCCTCAGAGCGGCTCAGATGTTGTCTTAACCATTGACGCTAACATTCAAAAAGCTGCAGAAGCATCGCTTGTCAGTGTTATCAACACGGTTAGGTCTCAAGACTTCCAGGGTCGTAGCGCAAGCGTGGTGGCGCTTGATTGTACTAACGGTGAAGTCATTGCTATGGCAAGTTACCCAACGTATTCTCCTTCAATGTTTGTTGGCGGTATTGCCAGCTCTGACTGGGATACGCTTTCTTCTGAAGAGGCAAACTACCCGCTGATGAACCGCGCTATTGCCGGTCAGTATCCAACTGGTTCTACTATCAAGGCGCTTACTACCTTTGCTGGACTCAAGTACGGTATTTGTGATGGAAATTCCAGCTGGTATTGCACAGGTTTTTGGACAGGATTTGGCGAGCAGTACGGTATGCACTGCTGGCTGCTTTCTGGTCACGGTACCGTTAACCTTATTACTGGTATCACCAACTCCTGCGACATTGTCTTTTACGAGATTGGCAAGGGCTTCTTCTACAACAACGATCATCCCGAGGGCATGCAGGAGACATTCCGTGCCTTTGGACTTGGTGCTCTTTCTGGTATTGACCTTCCAGAAGAGGCGTCTGGTCGCGTTCCAGATGCAGAGTGGAAGTGGAATTACTTTACCAGCTCGCCTGATGATGCTCGTAAGTGGCAGGGTGGTGACAACTGTAACCTTGCTATTGGTCAGGGCGACTTGTTGGTAACCTGTCTTCAGATGGCAAATGCATACTGTGGTATTGCAAACAGAGGTCCAATTTATAAGCCACATGTTCTGAAGAGTATTAACGCCAGAAACGGTAATGGCTCTGTTATTGAGTACAAAAACGAGGTCATTCTGTCGCCAGAAGAAAAGGATGAGCATCGAGACATTGTTGCTCGCGGTCTTTACGGCGTCGTCTATGAGGAGTCCGCTTCTCAGACTATTCACTGGACCAACCTTGATGTCACGGTTAATGGTAAGACGGGTACTGCTGAGCAGCAGTCTATTGGCGAGCCAGTTGGTTGGTTTGTTGGTTATGCGCCTGCTGATAAGCCTCAGTACGTTGTTGCCGCCAATCTTGACTGCGCACCTTCTGGCGCAGGTTCTGGTATGTATATTGTTCGAGACGTCTTTGGCGCAATTTATAATCAGCCAGACAATGTTGGTAGGTAAGGAGGCGAGAAACCCATGGCACTTGATTCATCTGCAGTTACAAAACAGAGAATGAACTCTCCCTTTAGAAAGCGAGGAGGTATTCCTTCAGGCGGTCTTGCTAAGAAAGAGAGACTTACTGGTAAGAATATTCTGAACAATCTTTATCTAGCGCAGCTTGTTCCCGCGGCTCTTCTCGTCCTCATTGGTATTGTGGTTATTTGGACCGCATCAATGAACATTGCCGAAGCTAGTTTTCCTAGGCATCTTCTTGGTATTGGCCTGGGCCTTGTTTTTGCCACGCTTATGTGGCGCTATGACTATAGAGCACTAGCAAATATGACAAACGTGCTGCTTGTTGGCGTTGTTGTATTGATGATTTTGCCTAAGGTTCCAGGCTTTGGTGTCTCGGTCAAGGGTATGACTGGTTGGGTTAATATCCCGTTTGTTGGCTTTAGATTTCAGCCGTCTGAGCTAGGAAAGATTGTCACAATCTTCCTTATGGCTTCAGTGTGCGCTCAGTATAACGGCAAGGTAGAAACACTGAGAGACTATGTAAAGCTTTGTGGAACGCTGATGGTTCCATTTGGCTCCATTATGCTTTTGCCTGACCTGGGAACTGGTCTGATTATTTTGGTTATCGGAGCTACTATCATCATTTGTTCCGGCGCAAAACGTTCTTGGATTCTTGTGACCGTTCTGCTGCTTGTTGCCGTTGTAGCCCTTGTTGTTGTAACCTCTATGATTCCTGGTATTCCTCACATTCTTAAGGAGTACCAGATGAAGCGCCTTACCGTCTTTTTGGATCCATCCGTTGATCCGTCAGGAGATGGTTATAACCTGCAGCAGGCAAAAATTGCCGTAGGTTCAGGTGGATTTATTGGAAAGGGACCGGGTAACGCTACGCAGGCAAGTGGACGATTCTTACCTGAGGCGCACACTGACTTTGTTTTTGCGCTCTTCTCGGAAGAGTTTGGCTTCCTTGGTGCATTCATTATGCTTTCACTCTTTGCGTGGATGATTTTTGCAACCATTCTGTTTGCTATGAAGACCGAGAATACCTTCTCTAAGCTGGTGCTTGTTGGTTGTGCAGCCATGTGGTCGTTCCAGGTTTTGCAAAACGTTGGTATGTGTATTGGTATCATGCCTATTACTGGTATTCCATTGCCTTTTATCAGCTTTGGATCTACATCGATGATTGCCCAGCTTGTCTCTGTAGGAATTGTTCAGTCAGTTTACAGACATAGAACTAAGGCGGCATAAGCTATGGCAAAAAGAAACAGCTTAGGCAAGCTTGCAACTTCTGTACTGCAGGAATTCCGCGGCTCACTTTCATCTCTTGAGCCAACGTATACGCATATCTACGTTGATTCCCTTGCTTCTGAAGAGGTTATCCTGGCTGTACATTCGTATTTTATGCCAGAGAGAACAGATGCTACGGTGCGTGTTTCTAAACTTGCCGATGGCGTCTCGTTTACCTCTGGAGGCACTGGTCGTGCGGGAAAGAACGCCGCTATTCCTGATATTGCGGTGATTATTCCTACGCCAACATCACAGTATGAAGATGCTCTTACCATGCTGGTAAGTCATTCAATTCCTTGTGCTGTGGTTGTTGAGTCTGCAGTTGAAGCTCCAAAAATTGCTGATACGCTCTACAACACAGGGCTTATTAGCATCATTGCAGGTACTACTGAAGAAGTGCTCTTTGATCGACTCTCTTCATGGATTGCCACTGCAACAGAAAAATCAGTTTCTTTTGCGGCAGCATACCCTCTTTGCAGAGCTCAAGTAGTCAAGCAGATAACTGCTGCTTGTGCTAAAGAAAATGCAGCTATTGGCGCTGTGGCCTTTGTTCCTGGCTCTGATATGCCACTGATGACTGCACGCCAGATTAGACTTGCGCTTGATATTACCGCTGCGTATAACATCAATATGAGTGTTGAAACCATCGCCGAACTTCTCGGCGTTGTGGGTGCGGGCTTTGGATACCGTACGGTTGCCCGTACGGTCGCAGGCACTGTTCCAGGATTTGGCTGGGCGCTTAAGGCTGGCATGGGATATGCAGGAACTCATACGACCGCTCGCGTCATTCACTCATATGCACGCAAAATTGCTCAGAAGCGCGATGGGGTAGCAACTGATTCTACAAGCAAGACCAGCACCTCGAGTGCTTCTACAGACGCAGCCGCAACAGTAGATACAAATTCACAATCAAATACCGTAGAGATACCAACCACACAGTTCCTCGCTAAAAGATAGAAAGTAGACTATCGTGCGTGTTAAACGAGAAAATCTCTTCCATCTCATTGAGCCTATGCTTCCGCATGTCGAGAAACCCTCAAGGTATTTGAATCACGAGTGGGGAGCGGTAGAGGAGCAAGAAGGCCCTTTTCACGTTTGTATGGTTTACGCCGACGTGTACGAGGTAGGTCAGCCTAATCTGGGCATCGCTATTTTGTATAACGCCCTGAATAAGGCGCCTTATATTTCTTGTGAGCGCGCCTATCTGCCTTGGACTGATATGGCAGCTTTCATGCGTAAGCGCAATGTTCCTTTGCTCTCTTTGGAGGGTGCCGCGCCTTTAGCATCTTTTGATGTGGTGGGCTTCACCCTTGCGCATGAAATGATTGCCACCAATATTATAGAAACGCTTGATCTAGCAGGTATTCCAAAGCTTTCCGAAGAGCGTGATGAAGAAGATCCACTTATTTTTGGTGGCGGCCCATCTGTTTGGAACTCAGAACCCGTGGCTCCTCTTTTTGATGCCATTCTTTTGGGCGATGGCGAAGAAGCACTGGTAGAGATGTGTGAGTGCGTGAGAACTTCCAAGCTTGAAGGAGTTTCTCGCCAAGAGATTTTGCAGAGGCTGTCTCAGATTCAGGGCGTTTACGTGCCATCGCTCTATCAGATTGTGAAGGACGATACCGCAACACGCTGGGGTTACGCGGTCCCTAAAGAGGGAAGTGACGCTCCAAGCGTGGTCTATAAGCGCTGTCTGCCAGATCTTTCGGTGACTGACCCAGTGGCCCAGCGCATTGTTCCGTATACCGAGATTGTGCAAGACAGGCTGGCGCTTGAGATTCAGCGCGGCTGTGCTCGTGGCTGTAGGTTCTGTCAGGCTGGTATGACGTATCGCCCTGTTCGTGAGCGCCCGGCTCAGCAGATTGTTAAAGCAGGTGAGGAGGGTCTTCTGAAGAGCGGCTATGATGAGGTTTCGCTCACGTCGCTCTCCACAACAGACCACTCTCAATGTGGCTATATTCTTCGTCGTATGAATTCTGACCTGCGTAAACGCGGCGTGCGAATCTCCATTCCTTCCCAGCGTATGGACGCGTTTGGCGCGGAGATGGCAGACGCTGTTTCTACTTCAAGGCGCGGCGGACTGACGTTTGCTCCAGAAGCAGGCTCTCAGCGCATGCGTGACGTCATCAACAAAAATGTTACCGAGGATGATCTTGAATCGGCTGCTAGAAATGCGTTTGAAAACGGCTGGCGCCGCATGAAGCTCTACTTTATGATGGGCCTTCCAACAGAAACCGATGAAGATATTCAAGCTATTCCCGCAGTTGCAAAGCGTATTTTAGATATCGGTCGAGAAATTGGCGGCAAGGGAGTTACGGTTTCTGCTTCTGTTGCCGTATTTGTGCCCAAGTCCTACACGCCATTCCAGTGGGTTGGCCAGATTTCTCGTGAGGAAGCCCAGCGTAGACAGCAGTTACTCTTGTCGTCAAATCACGATAGGGGACTCAAGATTGCCTACCACGATTCTGGAACGTCCCTGGTAGAAGGCGCGCTTTCAAAGATGGGACGCGACGGTTTTGATTTGATTTACCGGGCGTGGAAAAATGGTTGCAAGTTTGATGCATGGACCAGCGAGTTTAATCTTGATGCTTGGAATGCGGCAGCAGAAAGTCTGGGTTTCTCGCTGTCTGATATTGCAACAGAAACCTTTGATATCCAGGCAAAACTTCCTTGGGACCACACGTCTCCTGGCGTCTCCAAGGGCTATTTACAGCGAGAATATCGTCGAGCACTGGATGAAGTTACTACACCTGACTGTACGTTTACCTCTTGTACGGGATGTGCAGTCTGCCAGACCTTGAAGGTCGATAACGTGTTGATGGGGGTGCGCTCATGACGGATACGCAGATAGAGAGCGTAGCTCCTGAGGTGGTTGAACCGGCGAAGAAAGACTGGCGCGCTGGTAGACCGCAGATCCAGCCAGAGATTATGACGGAACGTGGAGCAGAGATTTTTAGGCTTCGCGTGGCTTACAAGAAAGACGACCGCCTTGCGTTTTTAGGACACCTTGAGCTTATTGGCACCATTGAGCGCTGTGTTCGTAGAGCTCAGCTGCCGTTTAGGGTAGGCAATGGCTTTGCAAAGCGCATGGGCGTTCAGTTCTCTCAGGCGCTTCCTGTTGGCGCTTCGTCTGAGGCTGAGTACTTTGACTTGAAGCTCACAGAATATGTGGACCCGGATGAGGCGTTAGAGAGGTTGTTGTCGGCTACGCCTCCCGCGCTTGCTCCGTTTGCTGCCAGCTACGTTGATCGGTCACTGCCAGCGCTTGAAGCATGGTTGAATGCCGCTCATTGGAGATGTGACATTTTGGGAGAAGGTCTTAGGTCAGACGCGTTGCGTTGGGGGTTTGAGGATCTTCTCGCCAAAAAAGAGCTTACGTACATGCGCGGAGACAAGCAAAAAGTGGTCAATTTAGAGACAACGTTTGCGGGCTATAAGATTTCTGACAGCTCATCTGAAACGTGTATTTCATTTGAGCTTGATACACTCCAAGATCCACGAGCAGCGCTTAGACCTGCAGTTTTGATTTATGAGGCTCAAAGAATTGCAGCTCAAGCTGGAGTGGATGGCCTACAAGGCATTGACTCGTTGAAGGTGTGCCGAGTCTCACAGGCACACGTTTCAGAAAATGGACTCCTTGTGAAGCCTCTATAACATGTAGTTTTGTCTTGGAATTTTCTGAAATATGCAGTAGACTATTTCGAGTTGTGTTTCTCGCCGAGGGACATGGGACACCGACAGTTTCCCGCGGATGCCACAGGTCACGGCGGCGAAGGTCTTTGCTCGGATCTTCAGAAATGCAAAGATAGTATTAATCGTTGCAAGAATCAGCAATGAAGGGTTACACACATGTACGCAATCGTAGCAACTGGTGGCAAGCAGTATAAGGTTGCCAAGGGCGACGTAATCAGCGTCGAGAAGCTTGATGCGCAGCCTGGCGATAAGGTAAAGCTTGATGTTCTTATGCTTAACGACGGCAAGAAGGTTGTTGCTGACGCTGCCACTCTTTCCTCTAAGAAGGTTACCTGTGAGGTTCTTGAGCAGTACAAGGACAAGAAGGTCCTCGTCTTCAAGTTCCACAAGCGTAAGCGCTATCACCGCGCCAACGGTCACCGTCAGAACCTTACTAAGCTGAAGGTTACCGCGCTCCCTACCGCTCGTAAGGCTGCTGCTAAGGCATCCGACGAGTCTGCAGAGTAATTGGTCACTTCTGATATTGAGATAGGCAGGTAGCATTTATGGCACACAAGAAAGGTCTCGGCTCTTCCCGCAATGGTCGCGACTCACAAGCACAGCGCCTTGGCGTTAAGATTTACGGTGGTCAGGCAATCAAGGCTGGCCAGATTATCATCCGTCAGCGTGGTACTCACATCACTCCTGGCGTAAACGTTGGTCGCGGCAAGGATGACACTCTCTTTGCACTTTGCGATGGCGTTGTTGAGTTCAAGAAGGGTGCTAAGCACGTCGTTAACGTCGTTGCTGCTGAGGCATAAGTTTTCTTGAACATTCGCAGTTCATTCAAGGGGTCCTTCGGGACCCCTTTTTGTTTCTCGCGGTATTTTACGCGTACCGTTTACAGTTTCTAATTTGTTTCTTAATGTATTTCTTGACACAACCGGGCAAAGTAATGGTATTCTTCTTACAATGCAATTTACGCTCTTGGGAGGAGGACATATCATGCGCGCTACATGCACTCAGCAGTGGTGGTGGAACAACTTGTCTTTCTCCGGTCAGCGATGAGTTGCTTCTGCATGCGCATTTAGAGGCTCTCGGGTGACCGAGAGCTTTTTTTGTGCGTACGTTTCTTGCTAAATCCGGATGGCGAGAAACCCGTGTTGTTAAAAATTTGTTTGTACGTTTTAGTTTTGCGTTAAAGGAGTTTGTATGTCTACAGAAAATCTCAATCAGGTCAACGCCGCAGACACAGAGACGGGATCTGCAGAGCAGGCACCACGTGTTGTTACTGTTTCAAAGTCTTCAGGTGTTTTGGATGTTACTTCTCTAGTTCTTGTCGCTGTTCTTATTGCCGCAGGTTTTATTCTTAACCTAACCGTTGGCAAGGCAATTAGTGCTATTGGAATTGGTCCAGAGTTCATTATTGCGTCGTTCTGCCTGGCTATTCTTCTTTTGAAGCCAAACGCTGTTCAGAGCCTGGTTATTGGTCTTATCGCAGCTACTGTTATTCAGCTGACCACCTCTGTCCCTGGCGCTGATTTTGTTGCAGAGGGCGCGGCTTCACTTGTTATGTTTGCCTTCACAAGGTCCGCTCTTGCAGATAAGCCAGTAATGCCAGCAATTGGTTCTTTTGTAACCACTCTTATCTCTGGCCTGATTTTTGCTGCCATTGCTATTCCAGCCAAGGGTGCAACTATTGAGCTTTTCTACGTAATGCTTCCTGTCATCGTGGGAACTGCATTCTTTAATGCTATTGTTGTTCAGGTTCTTGCGGCTCCTCTTAAGAAGGTTTTGGGCCGATAAGTTCTTAGATACGCACTTATTTTCTGGAGAACACTGTGTCTATTATCGAAGTTCAATCTGTGTCATATAGCTATCCAGATAGCTCAGCACGCGCTCTGAATGAACTCTCTCTGAGCGTTCAGGAGGGTGACTTTGTAGGTATTGTTGGCCCTTCTGGTGCAGGTAAGTCTACGCTTGCTCTTGCACTCTCTGGTGCCATTCCACATCACTTTAGAGGTTATTTCTTTGGCAAGATTCTTGTCTCTGGAATGGATACCTGTACGGTTGCCTTAACTGATATCTCTAAGATTGTGGGATCAATCACCCAAGATATCAATGCGCAGATGGTTGCTTCAATTGTTGAGGATGAACTTCTTTTTGGTCTTGAGAACTTTGCTGTTCCTCATGCAGAGATTCCAGAGCGCATTACCTATGCTCTAGAGACAGTTGGTATTGCCAACCTTCGCTTTAGAGAGATTGCTTCTCTTTCTGGTGGACAGAAGCAAAAGGTTGCTATAGCAGCACTTTTGGCGCTTCAGCCACAAGTTATGGTGCTTGATGAGCCAACAGCGGCCTTAGATCCAACGTCGTCCGAGTTAATCTTCCAGACCCTTTCAGAGCTCAACAGAACCAAAGGTATTACGGTTGTGGTAATTGAGCAGAAAGTTGGTCTTCTCGCTAAGTATTGCTCAAAGATTGCCGTTATGGACAAGGGCTCCATTTGTGCATACGGTAGCGGTGAGGAAGTGTTTTCTCAGGTGGATTTACTGCAAGAGGTTGGCGTTGATGTTCCTCGTTGCGTGCGCGTCTCAAAGGGCGTCCATGAGCTCTCTCATCAGTCAGAATATGCTCACTTGTTATCTGAGGCGGATAGAGCTGTCTGCGATGAAACTGCGTTGTCAGTTCAGTCAGCCGCCAAGCAGCTTGCGTGCTGTGTAGGCGCTCTCCAGCATCGCAGCATTTCTCTTACAGAGGGCTCTCAGCCATCAGCTACTAATGACGTTGAATTAGCAGGGGAGACATATCTTCCAAAAATAGATGGTCCTGTAGTTGCTGAATCGAGCGGACCATTTGACAGGATTGGTATTCTTCAAGACGCAGAGCAGCCAAGCGTTCAATCTGTTCTTGACGTTATCGACGCCACTTTTAAATATCAGGATAGTACTGATGGCGTTGAGCGTGTCTCTCTCAGTTTGCATCCTGGCGAGCTTGTGGCACTTGTGGGTCAAAACGGCGCAGGTAAAACAACTTTAACTAAGCTGGTAAATGGCCTGTTGCGTCCTCGATCGGGAGACATTCATATTAAGGGTGTCTCATGCAAGGATTGGAAGACGTCGCAGATTGCCCAGCATGTCTCTACGCTGTTCCAAAATCCCGATTATCAGATCTGTAAAGAGAGCGTTCTTGAGGAGATTGCGTTTGGCCTTGAGCTCAAGGGTGCGTCTGCAGAGGATGCCCGATGCAAGGCGCTTGAAGTAATTGAGCGTATGAGGCTTGATGCGGACGCGTCGCCGTTTATGCTTTCTCGCGGACAGCGACAGATGGTAGCGCTTGCGTCCGTGGTTGCCTGCGAGCCAGATATTCTTGTGCTTGACGAGCCAACTTCGGGTCTGGATTACAAAGAGTGCATGCAGGTCATGGATATGGTCAAATCACTGTGCGAGAAGGGCTGTGCAGTTCTTATGGTCTGTCATGACATGGAGGTTGTGCTGGACTTTGCCACAAGAATTGTCGTTATGGCTCATGGTAGCGTGTTAGATGATGGGGAAGTTACACAGATCTTCTCGACAGATGAAGTTTTGAAAGAAGCATATGTTGAGGCTCCTCAGATGATTCAGCTGTCAAAGCTTGCTGGAGCGCACGTGGATTCATCATTTACTGGGCTTAGCAGTGCTTCAGAGGTGCTTGACGCATTGCAGCATCAGTTTGAGATTGCTCGTATTGCAGCCACGCTTAATGGTAAGGAGGCTCCTCGTGGGTAGTGTTATTGATTACACCGAAGGAACAAGCTTCCTTCATAAGGCAAATCCTGTGGCCAAGCTTGTGTTTGCGCTTGAGCTCTTTGTGGCCGCCTTTGCCGCTCAAGGAACGCTTGAGGTGCTTGCAGTGCTCGCGCTCACTATTTGCGTGGGAGTTGTCTCACAGAATGCTCAGAAGACTTTTAAGCTGGTATTTGGCTTTGCTGTCTTAGGTCTTATCTTGTGTGTTGTACAGACGCTTGTTGCCCCTGCTGGTCAAACGCTCTTTTTATTCATCACGGTAGGCGGTTTGGAGCGCGGCTTTAACGTTGCCCTAAAAACAATTGCGCTGGCACTGCCGCTGCTTTCTATGCTCTCGCTTATGCGCGTAGAAGACCTCATGAATGCGCTGGTAGAAGTGGCGCATGTCCCATACCCCTATGCATTTACCATTGCAACGGTTTTGCGCTTTGTGCCTGTCTTTGCTTCAGAGATGAACCATATCATGGAGGCTCAGATGGCTCGTGGCGTTGAGTTTGATACCAAAAATCCAATTAAGAAGCTCCAGCTCACCATGCCTTTGATTGTTCCTTTGCTGGTAAGTTCCGTTAAAAAAGCTGATGCTTCGGCACTTGCGGCTGAGCAGAGAGGTTTCTATTTAAGGAACGCTTCATCTGCATTTAAACGCTATCCTTTGGCTCCATCAGACTTTGCTTTGATGATTCTTGGCGTTGCAGTAATTGTTGTTATCCTCGTGTTCTCATAAGAACTTCTCGCGTTTTCACTGTGCTTCGCTGGTAAATGCCGTAACATTAAGGTATTAGAAGGAGGACACGTGGAAACTTTCACTGATCTTTGTCATATCAACGTTAAAGGTGGAGACGGTGGCGCAGGCTGCATGTCTTTCCGCCGAGAAGCATATGTTCCAAAAGGCGGTCCTGACGGCGGTGATGGCGGTCACGGCGGCAATGTTGTTATTGTTGCAGACGCGCAGCTTTCGTCCCTGATTGATTACCGCTACAAGCATCACTTTAAAGCCGAGCGTGGTACTCACGGTAAGGGTGCTCGCCGTCATGGCTCTGACGGACAGGATTTGCTGCTCAAGGTGCCTCTGGGAACCGTTGTGCGCGAGCTTGATCCAGAAACGCAAGAGCCACTCTACGAGATTGCCGATCTTACTTCTCCCGGTGAGCAGGTAGTTGTTGCTCCTGGTGGCAATGGTGGCCGCGGTAACATTCACTTTGTCACCTCAGTGAGGCGTGCACCAGCATTTGCCGAGAAGGGCGAGCCAGCCCAAGAGCACTGGATTGAGCTAGAGATGAAGCTCATGGCAGATGTGGCCTTGGTGGGCATGCCTTCTGTTGGTAAGAGCTCTCTTATTGCACGTATCAGTGCTGCTCGTCCAAAGATTGCTGACTATCCTTTTACCACCCTTGTTCCAAACTTGGGCGTTGTTCGTGCTCAAAACGGTCAGTCATTCGTCTGCGCAGACGTTCCCGGTCTTATCGAGGGTGCCTCTGAGGGCAAGGGCCTTGGTCATCAATTCCTTCGTCATATTGAGCGCACAGCGCTTATTGTCCACATGGTTGACGTTACTGGTGGCTATGAAGGCAGAGACCCAGTAGAGGACTATCACGCTATTAATGAGGAGCTCAAGGCTTACGCTTCAAAGCTCGCTGATCGTCCTCAGATTGTGGTTGCAAACAAATGCGATATGCCTGGTACAGAAGATGCTATTGAGGCTCTCAGAAAAGCCGCTGAGGCGGATGGCAGGACTTTCTTTGCTATCTCTACGGTAACTGGTTTAAATCTTGATGATTTTGTTACTACCTGTGCTGCAGAAGTGGCAGAGCTTCGCAAAGAAATTGCCATTACTACGCCAACGGTTGACCGCAGCGAGGCTTGGGAGAACCAGCGACTTCGTCGTGATAACAAACTTCGCATTGAGCGAGAAGAGCGTCATGCGTGGCGTGTCTCCGGTGGCCAGATTGAGCGCATGGTTATTCAGACCGATTGGGATAATGATGAGGCTGTGGCATATCTACAGCGTCGTCTTGATCGTATGGGTCTTGAAGTACAGCTGGCAAAGGCTGGTGCAGTTGACGGCGATGAGATTCGCATTCTTGAGCTCACCTTTACCTATGAGGATCCAAATAAACCAAATACAGATGGTATAGAGATTCCTGATGAGGACGCCTCAGACCAGCAATTCGAAGATGTTGAGTTTGAAGAGGCTTCATCTGATCCATCCCATGAAGCCAAGGCTTCTTCAGAAACTGAGTAGTGTATGGCCGTTGACGTCTTAAATAACATGCATCCTGGTTTGCCTCGTTTAGGACAGGATAAAAATTGCACCTATCGTCTGGGAATCATGGGTGGAACCTTTGACCCTATTCATAATGGCCACCTGGTAGCTGCAGAACAGGCATATGATGATTTGGATCTTGATGTGGTTGTCTTTATGCCTGCTGGACGTCCTGCGTTTAAACAAAACAAGGGAGTTACCAGGGGAGAAGACCGTTACTCAATGACGCTTCTGGCAACCTCAGATAATCCTCATTTTGTTGCTTCTCGTTTTGAGGTGGATTATGAGGGCATCACCTACACCGCTGATACGCTTAGAAGATTGCGCAAGGTATATCCCTCTAACGTTGAGTTTTTCTTTATTACTGGTGCAGATGCAATTGCTGATATTGTCACCTGGAAAGATGCACAGACCGTAGCTGAGCTTGCTCACTTTGTTGCTGCAACGCGTCCTGGTTATGAGCTGAGTCGTGCTCAAAAGGTTATTGCAGACTCACCTTATGACTTCAAGGTAACCTATCTTGAGGTTCCCGCACTAGCAATCTCATCAAGCTATCTGCGTAGTAGAGTTCAAAATGGTCAGAGCCTCAGATACCTAACTCCCGATTCTGTAACAGGTTACATTCACAAGCATGGGCTTTATGGCGCCGACACAACGCCACTCAATTAAGTGGTCAAGCCAAAGCGACCCGCTGCTCAGATTGATATACGTCAGTAACAAGGCAGTGTCAAACAGTAGAGATTAGACTTGGCTCAATATTTTGTAGGACATAATGGAAAGAACACTTATAGCAAAAGATATTGTCTATACCGCAGAACAACAGGCGCTTATTGATCAGCTTGAGTCTGATTTGAAGAGTCATATGTATCACAAGAACCCTAAGCGTTTTGCGCATTCTATCTCTGTGGGACATTGTGCAGAAACGCTTGCGCAGGCTTATGGTGCAGATATGTTGAGCGCTCGCGTTGCAGGCATTTTGCATGATTGGGAGAAACTTCTTCCTGATGCAGAAACTATTGAACTGGCAGAGCGCTTTCGTATCCAGACAGAAGCTCCTTATCAAAAAATTGTAGGGCTCTTACATGGCCCTCTCGCCGCAAAAACGCTACCAGCCATCTATCCCTGGCTTTCTGAGCAGATTCTCAGCGCCATTCAGAAGCACACTGCGGGCGACCGTCAGATGAGCAAGCTAGACAAAATCTTGTATGTAGCTGATCTTATTGAGCCTCTGCGTCCAAACTTTACATCGGTCGAAGAAGCAAGAAACGTATATTTACATGGCGGCTCTCTCGATGAACTTTATGAGACGGCGTTTTGTAGCGTTATGATGTATGTGATTTCATCAAAGAGTTATTTGTATCCAAACTCAATTGCCCTATACAATGAGATGATTGAGAAGACATCTAAGTAGCCTGGCTACATGAGAAAACGGAGAAATTCATGGCTGTAACTTCACTTGAGCTTGCAAAGACTGCTGCAATTGCTGCAGATCAAAAGAAAGCTGAAGATATTCTTGTGCTTGACCTCACTGGTCTCAGTGATGTTTGCGATTACTTTGTTATCTGCACCGGCGGAAATGCTCGTTTGGCTGACGCTATTGTTGATGAGGTTCGCGAGAAGGTCACGGCAAACTGCGGCATTCGTCCAATTTCTACTGAGGGTCGTGACGGTCTCAATTGGATTCTGATTGATTACGGCTCAGTTGTTGTTCACGTATTCCAGCCTGAGGTAAGGTCCTACTATCGTCTTGAGCGACTTTGGGCGGACGCTCCTCGTGTAGAGCTGGATATCGAAGGTGCTATGACTTCTGAGATTCCTTACGCTGATCTTCCAGAAGATGCTTTGGCTCCAGCTTTTGAGCTTTCTGAGGATGATCTGGTAGACAATCTTCCAGAATCTGCTGATCCTACTGAGTAGTTTTAGTGTCCTAGATTTGCTCGTTTTTGCCTGTAGGCATGGTGTCAGAAACGCGATGCTCAAAGCGTAGGTCTCTACCATACTGCACGGCATCTGAACCAAATTTATCTTTGAGTTTATCGGTTACCTCGGAGAGATGACGTAAGTCACTCCGAGGTTTCTTTTTTGTTGTAGGTCCAGAGGCTGCGGTGTCAAACGTGTCATTAAATTGATCAAAAAGAGACGTTTGAACAGGTCTGCTCTGTGTCTCATCTGTAAATGAGCTAATGCCAACGCCAAGCAGTCTTACTGGCTGTCCTTCTTTCCAAATGGTTGAAAGAAGGCCAACGGCAATCTCTGCAAAGAGATGCTCATCATCAGTTGGAGTAGACATTCTTTTTTGAGCGGTATGGGACTCTGTTGCAGAGGCTTTTACCTTAAGCGTTACGGTATAACCTTGTAACTGTTTTCTGCGAAGACGTCTGCCTACAACACCAGAGATGTGTCTGATGGCTGCTTCAATTTCTTGTTTCTCAAACAAATCTGTTTCAAAGGTTCTCTCGTTAGAAACAGACTTAACGTCACGAGGCTGGGCAGCTTCATGAACTTCTGAAACTTCTTTTCCTTGCGCGCGCAAAATCATCTTTGAAGCTGTATTGCCAACAAGGGAAGTTAGGTATGATGCATCTGCTCTTGAGAGCTCTCCAAGCGTTTTGATTCCCTGTTGATGAAGTGTCTTTGCCATCGCAGGACCAATGCCGCTCATTGCTTCAATGGGCAGTGGCGCCAGAAAGCGACCTTCTGTACCAGGAAAGACTGCAGTAAGACCACGAGGTTTTTCTTGTTCAGAAGCAATCTTGGCAATTGTCTTGTTTGTTCCTAGACCAATGGAACAGGTAACACCTAGTTCTGCAACTTTCTTTTGTATGCGTTTACAGATCTCCAAAGGATTTTCTTTGGAGAATCTGCCTGGAGTGATGTCAAAAAATGCCTCATCAATAGAAACCTGCTCAACAAGGGGAGTCTCATCTTTGAGAAAACCCATAACAAGAGCACTCATTTCAGAGTATCTGTCATAGCGTCCTGGGGTCCAAATTGCTTGTGGACAGAGCCTTACTGCAGTAGCTGAAGGCATGGCAGAATGAACGCCAAACTTCCTTGCTTCATAAGAGGCGGTTGAAACAACGCCTCGTTTGTGAGGTGAGCCTCCAACAATTACTGGTTTTCCGCGCCACTCAGGATGATCAAGTTGTTCTACAGACGCAAAGAACGCATCAAGGTCAAGAAGCCCAATGGCTTTACCATGCCACTCGAAATCACACGATTTACGTGCGTTTTTATCTGATATGTCCTTTGATGTGTCCATAGAAATAGTGTATACTTTTTGTACAAATAGAACAAGTGTTTCATACATAAATTACGAGTACTTTTTGAAGAGAGCAAATTTATACTTTTCGAGGTTAATGCGTTGTTGTACACTTGTAACCCGATTTGTGGCTTTGCGGTGCAGCCCATCTAACATCCGAGGCACCGCTCGTATGGAGGAGTTTTCATTGGCAGTTAAGATTCGTCTGGCCCGTCACGGTGCCAAGAAGCGTCCGTACTATCGCGTAGTTGTCGCTGATGGTCGTATGCCTCGCGATGGTCGTTACATTGAAGAAGTCGGTCGTTACAACCCACTGACTAGCCCTAAGACGATTGATATCAACCTCGAGAAGGTTGATGAGTGGGTAGCAAAGGGCGCTCAGCCAACAAGCGCAGTTTCTCACCTCATTGAGATCGCTCGTACTGGTGCTCCAGTTGCAGAGAAGAAGACCAAGCTCTCCAAGAAGGCACAGGCAAAGGCTGCTGCAGCTGCAGAGGCTGCTGCTGAGGCTGCTGCCGCAGCTGCTGAGGAGTCCGAGGCTCCAGAGGCTGAGTAAATCGTGTCTGAATTCACAGAGCCCACTGAGGTAGACGCTGTCGATCAAGACATTCAGGAGATGCCCTCTGACAAGGTTGCTGATCTTGTCGAGTACATCGTCTGTGGTCTTGTCGATAATGAAGATGCTGTTGCACTCGACGTCACCGATCGCGAGGATGGAGCCTTGATTGAGGTTTCTTGCTCTGAGGAAGACGCTGGACGTGTCATCGGCCGCAAGGGTAGAACCATTAAGGCTATTCGTACTTTGGCTCGTGCTCTTGGCCAGCGTGTTGGCACCTCTGTTGATGTCGAGGTTGTAGGCTAATTTTGCGTAAACACTGGCGAGCAATTGCTCAAATTGTTAAAACGCATGGTAAAAGAGGGGAGGTTGTGACGGTTCCCGTTCACAGCCTTCCTTCTCTTATAGCTGAAGGCATGACAGTTGTTCCTGTTCCGCCTGCACTTAAAGGCCCAAGGAAGTTCTTGGTTGTCTCTGTTGAATCAGATGACAGAGAAGGTAGTCTTGTAACTTTTGAAGACGTAACTACCATCTCTGATGCAGAAGAGCTTGTGGGTAAAACGCTTCTGGTAGAAGAAGAATGTCTTCCAGAAAACTTTGGTCTGGTTAATGTTTCTCTACTTGTGGGTAGAGAAGTACGTGATACAGAACATGGTTCTCTGGGTGAAATTACAGAGGTTCTTGTTGGACCTACACAAAATGTGTGGGTCATTGAGGGGCCTTTTGGACAGGTGTTGATGCCTGCCGTAGATGAATTTATCAAAGATGCCCCAGCCGAGGGCTCCATTACCGTCTCAATTCCTCAGGGCCTTCTTAGGTTAGGTGAGTAGCATGCGTCTAGAAACGCTCTCAGTATTTCCTGAGGTCTTCTCGCCCTATTTAAATGCTTCTATTATGGGCAGAGCCCAGAAGGCAAACATTTTTGAGTTCTATGCGCATGACTTGCGTGACTGGACGCATGATAGGCATCGTACGGTAGATGATGCTCCTTTTGGCGGCGGACAAGGCATGCTTATGAAGCCTGCTCCTATCTTTGAGGCAGTTCGTGCGATTTCTGATCAGGCAGATGCCAAGCCCCACGTGGTGTTTTTCTCGCCAGTTGGTAGGCCGTATACTCAGGCAATTGCTCAAGAGCTCGCTCAAAAAGAACGCATTCTGTTTGTTTGTGGCCGTTATGAAGGCATGGATGAGCGTGTCTATGAGCTGGCAGATAACGTTATTTCTATGGGAGATTACGTACTGACGGGCGGAGAGCTTCCTGCGCTTACTGTGATTGATTCGGTGGTGCGCCTGCTTCCTGGTGCGCTTGGCGATGAGATGAGCTCGCAGGATGAGTCCTTCTCTGACGATGGCCTTCTTGAGTATGCTCAGTACACGCGTCCAGCAAACTTTGAGGGGCGAGAAGTTCCGTCTGTGCTTCTTTCAGGAGACCACAGAGCGGTAGCAGTCTGGAGACGACAATCTGCACTTGCTCGCACTCGTGCGTGGCGTCCAGACCTCTTAGAGAGCGCTCGGCTCACTGAGAAGGACAGATCATATCTAGCAGAGCTTGATCAGCAATCTGGTGATGACGATGAGTAGTGGACATTCCAAAGTACTTGAAATTTTTGAATACCTGGTAATTGTTGCAGTCGCTGTTGCGCTGGCATTTTTTATTAGGACTTTTGTCGCTGAGGTATATGAGGTTCCAACAGGTTCTATGCTCAATACCATTCAGCTGGGAGATCGTCTGGTAGGAGAGAAGCTTACTTATCGCTTTGGCGGCACCCCTCAAGCAGGCGACGTGGTTACCTTTACCAGCCCTCAAAACCCCGATACGCTTTTAGTGAAGCGCGTCATTGCCACAGCAGGTCAAACGGTTGATTTGCGTGACGGCGCTGTGTATGTTGATGGCCAGCTTATGGACGAGCCTTACACTGAGGGCAAGCCAACGTATTCTCTTGCAGATCGCACAGGTGCCGTAATTCAGAATTATCCGTATACTGTTCCTGCAGGTCATATTTTTGTTATGGGGGATAACAGAACAAACTCGCTTGATTCCAGATATTTTGGTGCAGTTGCGGTTTCTACCGTGACCTCGAAGGCAATGTTTATTTTCTGGCCCTTTGACCATGCTCGCGGGCTATAGTACTTACGTCGGACATTTGAGAGAAAGAACATCATGGGCGCAACACCACTAACGTTTCAAGATATGATTTTGACCCTTGAACACTATTGGGCAGAAAAAGGTTGCACGGTCATGCAGCCATACGACTCTGAGGTAGGCGCTGGTACCTTCCATACCGCAACTATCCTGCGCTCACTTGGCCCTGACGCCTGGCGTACCTGCTATCCACAGCCTTGCCGTCGTCCAGCTGATGGACGCTATGGCGAGAACCCCAATCGTTTGCAGCACTACTATCAGTTCCAGGTCTTGCTCAAGCCATCTCCTGCAGATTCCCAAGATCTCTATCTTGGCTCACTTGCTGCTATTGGCCTTGATCCAAAAGACCACGACGTTCGCTTTGTTGAGGACGACTGGGAGAGCCCAACTCTTGGAGCTTGGGGACTTGGCTGGGAGGTCTGGCTCAACGGCATGGAGGTTACTCAGTTCACGTACTTCCAGCAGGTAGGTGGCATTGAGGTAGACCCTGTTCCTGTTGAGATTACCTATGGTCTTGAGCGTATTGCTATGTATGCTCAGGGTGTAGATTCCGTCTATGACCTGGTATGGAGTTACCTGCCAGATGGCACGCCAATGACGTATGGGCAGGTATTTTTGGAGAACGAGCGTGAGTTCTCAACTTATAACTTTGAGGTAGCCAACATTGAGCTTATGCGCGAGAAGTTCGACGAGTATGAGGCAGAGTGCCACAGCTGCCTTGAGCGCAAGCTTCCACTACCTGCATATGACTGCGTTATGAAGTGCAGCCATGCATTCAACCTACTTGACTCTCGTGGTGCTCTTTCTGCTGTTGAGAGAGCTAACTATATTCTTCGCGTTCGCACCGTTGCTAAGGCATGCTGCGAATCGTATTTGGAGGAGGTTGCTTCTAAGAAAGCACCTGCAGCAACTACTCAGGAGGAGGTGGCTTAAATGGCTGAGGTTAGAGACTTCCTTTTTGAGATTGGTTCTGAAGAGATGCCTTCTGCTCCATTGCAGAAAGCTATTGCTCAGTTCAATAAGCTCGTCGTTTCCGGACTTAAAGACTCTGGTTTGTCATTTGGAGAGGTTAAGATCCTCTCGACACCTCGTCGTTTAACTGCCTACGTTAAGGATGTTGCTGAGGCCACAGAAGAGATTTCTGAGGTCAAGCGTGGTCCTAAGGCAGAGATTGCTTTTGATGCAGAGGGCAAGCCAACCAAAGCTGCTGAAGGATTTGCTCGTAAGTGTGGCGTAAGTGCTGATGCGCTGACTCGCCGTGTAGATACCGACGGCCATGAGTACGTTTTTGCAGAGCTCAATATTCCTTCAGTTCCTGCTACAAAGATTCTCTCTGAGCTGGCAACTTCTTGGATTGCTGCTCTTGACTGGCCTCGCAGCCAGCGCTGGGGTTCTTTCCACGAGCGCTATGTTCGCCCTGTTCGCTGGCTTTGCGTCCTCTTTGGTTCAGAGATTGTTCCTGTTACGTACGCTGATGTAACTAGCTCAAACACCACCCAGGGTCATCGTGTTCTTGGTCCTGGTTACCATGAGGTAGCTACTCCAGCTGACTATGAGCAGGTTCTCAAAGATGCTGGTGTTTTGCTTCAGGAGCAGAGAAAAGACGTTATTCTCGCCGGTATCAAAGAGGTAGAGGCTGCTCGTCCGGGCTCTCACGTTGATATGCCAGAGAAGGTCTTTGAGGAGGTCATTAATCTAACTGAGTGGCCTCAGGTTCTTGTGGGTACTTTTGACGAGGAATTCCTTAACGTTCCTTCAGAGATTATTACTGAGTCCATGCTTTCCAACCAGCGCTATTTCCCAATCTATGACGCTGAGGGCAAGCTGACTCGCGAGTTTATTGTGGTTTCAAATGCAGATCCATCTTGCGCCGAGCGCGTCATTGACGGCAACGAGCGCGTTGTTCGTGCTCGCCTCGACGACGCTAAGTTCTTCTTTGAGGAGGACTTGAAGCATACGCTTGATGAGTTTGCCCAGCGCCTTGAGACCGTTGTTTTCCAGGAGAAGCTTGGTACGGTTCTGCAGAAGACTCAGCGTATGGAGGCTCTTGCTGCAGAGATTGCGCTCGACGAGACATCCAGTCAGGAAGAGGCTGAACTTGCTGCTCGCGCTGCTCATCTTGCTAAGGCAGACCTTGTCAGCCAGGCAGTTGTCGAGTTCACCAGCCAGCAGGGCGTCATGGGTGGCTACTACGCAGAGGCAGCTGGCGAGAAGAGCGATGTAGCTGCAGCTATTCGCGAGCACTATCGTCCTCGCTTTGCTGGCGACGAGCTCCCAAGTGGCCAGATTGGTCGCTTTGTAGCTATTGCTGACAAACTTGATACCATCTGCGGCATCTTTGCTATTAACGAGCCACCAACCGGCTCTTCCGATCCTTACGCTGTTCGTCGTGCAGCAATTGGTGTCATTGCGCTGGTCCGTTCCACCTCCAACCTTGACCTCAAGAAGCTCATTGCAAGCTCTCTGGAGCTTTACCGCCAGCAGGGTCTTGCTGTTGACGAGTCTGTTCAGTCCCAGGTTGAGCAGTACTTTATTGGTCGCCTTGCATCTATTGCTAAGGACGAGAAGATCTCTGCAGATGCTATTGAGGCTGTCAGTGCAATTGGCGTTATCAATCCTGATGAGTTCCTTCAGCGTGCTCGCGCACTTGATGAGGCGCGTCAGAACGAGCCTGAGCTCTTTGAGGATCTTGCTACTGCTTATGCACGTGCAGCTCACCTCAGTGATGCTTCTCTTGGCGTAGAAGTTGATACAGAGCTTCTCACTGAGCCAGAGATGTCATTGCTCGCTGCTTGCGAAGAGGGCCAGAAGCAAGTGGCTGCTGCTCTTGCTGGTGCAGACTATGCTGCTGCTGTTTCTGCACTGTCTCAGCTACGTGAGCCAATTGATATTTTCTTCGACAAAGTACTTGTCATGGATGAAAATGATACCGTTCGCCGAAATCGTTTGCGTCTTTTGAACAAGTTTGCCCAGGTATTTAGTAATGTCGCCGATATTAGTGTGCTTTCTCGCAAAAAGTAGGGTACGCTTAGATTGATAAATGTTTGTATCTTTCTGAATACTTGACTGAAAGGGTTACAGCATGAGCGCACTTGACATTGATAACAACTCTCTTGGTGATGGTCTGCCTATCGTCTACGTTTTGTCAGACTCTCGTGGAGAGACCGGTGCCGCAGTAGTTAAGGCTGCTGCTGCTCAGTTTGGCGATGAATCCGTAGAGATTGTAAGGGTTCCAAACATTCATAGCGTTGATGATGTTCGTGCATACTTCAACGAGCATGAAGATGAGAATCGCCCTCGTGCAGTCTTCCACACTTTTGCAGATGGCTCTCTCAGAAGAGAGATTCGTCGTGAGCTTGATCAGCGCCTTATCCCATCAATCGATCTTCTGGGACCAGCGGTAAACGTTATTTCTACGCTTACCGGCGAAGAGCCAAGCCACGCAATTGGCGCATTCTTTGAGGGAGTTACTCGCTAAGAGAGTGCTGATGCCTCAAAATATCAAAAAGTTAAATGAGCATCCATTTGGGGTGCTCATTTTCTTTATGGAGAATTTCACAATTTGCAACCATAAGTTTGTAAATCATTCTGTGAACGGTCGATATTGACCGCTCACCGTTATTTTGTTCAGATGAATGGCGTAGGTTGGTAACATACTATGAATGTGAGGACAGAACCTACTTTGTTTGGTTTGATGTCTTTGCGTTCAATTGTGTTGGTGCACGCTTTGCGTGTGACAGTTTGAGAGTTTGGAGTGTTATGTCCGAGAAGCACGTTTACAGCTTCGGAAAGGACCACGCCGGTAACGATGTTACTGAGGTCGCTGGCGCATCCGTAGAAGAGGCAAAGTGGATTGTTGGTGGCAAGGGTGCAAACCTTGCAGAGATGTCTAAGATTGGTCTGCCTGTACCTCCAGGATTCTCAATTACTTGCCAAACTTGCGTTGCTTATTCCAACAACGGCAACGTCTGGCCTGAGGGCGTCACTGATGAGATTGACGCTGCAATGGCAACTCTTGAGGAGCGCATGGGCAAGAAGCTCGGCGATGCAGAAGATCCACTGCTTGTCTCCGTTCGTTCCGGTGCTCCATTCTCCATGCCTGGCATGATGGACACTGTTCTTAACCTTGGTCTTAACGATGAGTCCGTTCAGGGTCTCATTAAGCAGACTGGTAATGAGCGCTTTGCTTGGGACTCCTACCGTCGTTTTGTTCAGATGTTCTCTGGCGTTGTTATGGGCGTCTCTGGACAGCTCTTCGAGGACGCAATTGCTGCTAAGAAGGCCGAGAAGGGCGTTAAGCTTGATACAGAGCTGGACGCAAATGACCTTCGTGACCTTGTAACTTGGTTCAAGGGCATCTTTGCTGCAAACGTTGACGTTAAGGAGCACCCAGAGGTCTCCAAGAACGGCTACGCTGTCTTCCCATCTGATCCTTACCTCCAGCTCCGCCTTGCTGAGCAGGCAGTCTTTGGTTCTTGGATGAACGACCGCGCAATCCTTTACCGCAAGCAGAACAAGATTCCTGATGAGCTTGGTACTGCAGTTAACGTTCAGGTCATGGTCTTTGGTAACAAGGGTGAGACTTCTGCAACTGGCGTTGCATTTACTCGTAACCCTGCAGATGGTACTAACGAGCGCTACGGCGACTTCCTGATCAACGCTCAGGGCGAGGACGTTGTTGCTGGTATTCGTAATACTGAGCCTATTGCAGACCTCGTTAAGGTTCCTGCACTCAAGGAGGCAGGCGAGGAGCTCTTCCACGTCTTTGAGATTCTTGAGGATCACTACGCAGACATGATGGACATCGAGTTCACCATTGAGAATGGTAAGCTCTGGATGCTTCAGACTCGTGTTGGTAAGCGTACCGCTCTCTCTGCACTTAAGGTTGCAATTCAGATGTACGAAGAGGGTCGTATTACTAAGGAGCAGGCTGTTTCTCGCGTTGCTCCTGAGCAGCTCGATCAGCTTCTGCATCCACAGTTTGATCCTAACGCTGAGTACGAGACCATTGCTAAGGGTCTTAACGCTTCTCCTGGTGCAGCTGTTGGTGCTGCAGTCTTCTCTTCTGCAGACGCTGAGGCTTTTGCAGAGGCAGGCAAGCCTTGTATTCTTGTTCGCTGGGAGACCACTCCAGATGACCTCCACGGCATGGTTGCTGCAGAGGGCATCCTGACTTCCCACGGCGGCAAGACCAGCCACGCAGCTGTTATTGCTCGTGGTATGGGCGCTCCTTGCGTCTGCGGTGTTGACACACTTCGCATTGACGCTGCTAACAAGCGCTTCACCGTTGCTGATTCCGGCCTTGTTGTAAACGAGGGCGATGTAATCTCCATCGACGGTACCACTGGTGACGTCATCCTTGGTGCTGTTGAACTTGTTCAGCCAGAGCTTTCTGGTGACCTCCAGACCATCCTTGCATGGGCAGATGAGGTCCGCCTTGACGAGTCCCGTGGTCGCGTCATTGGCGTACGTGCAAACGCTGATAACCCAGCAGATGCTCAGACTTCCGTTGATAACGGCGCTGAGGCAATTGGTCTTGACCGTACAGAGCACATGTTCCTTGGTGAGCGTAAGCACCTCATTCAGGACTTCATCCTTGCAGACTCTGAGGACGTTAAGCAGCTTGCTATTGAGCAGCTTGGCCGTGCTCAGAAGGGTGACTTCCTTGGTATGTTCAAGGTAATGGACGGCAAAGACGTTGTTGTCCGTCTTCTTGACCCACCACTGCATGAGTTCCTTGATTCCCCACGTGAGCTTGACGTTGAGATTGCTCATGATGAGGAGCAGGGTAAGGACGCCGCTGCAAAGCGTGCTCTTCTCGCTAAGTTTGACGCCTTCCAGGAGGCAAACCCAATGCTCGGCCTCCGTGGCTGCCGCCTTGGCCTTGTCTACCCAGAGCTCAACGTTATGCAGGTTCGCGCTATCGCAAGCGCAGCTGCAGAGCTCAAGCGTGTTGGTCTTGACCCTCGTCCAGAGATCATGGTTCCTCTGGTTGGCTTCGAAGAGGAGCTCATCCAGGTCCGTGAAGAGGTTGAGGAGACCATCAAGCAGGTTGCTGATGAGTACGGTGTTGAGCTCAACATCCCAGTTGGTACCATGATCGAGCTCCCACGTGCAGCTATCATGTCTGAGGAGATTGCTAAGCACGCAGACTTCTTCTCCTTCGGTACTAACGACCTCACCCAGACTTGCCTTGGCTTCTCTCGTGACGACGTTGAGTCTGCATTCATGCCTCTCTATCTTGAGCGCAAGATTGTTAAAACCAACCCATTTGCAACCCTTGATAAGGGTGTCGCAGAGCTTGTCCGTATGGGCGTTGAGGGTGGCCGTAAGGGTAATCCTAACCTCACCATTGGTGTCTGCGGTGAGACTGGTGGCGATCCAGAGTCCATCCACATGTACTACAACCTTGGTCTTGATTATGTCTCTTGCTCACCATATCGTGTACCAATTGCACGTCTTGCTGCAGCACAGGCTAAGATTCAGGCTAACGGTGGTCCACAGAAGATTGCTACTAAGTAGGTTTTCTTCTAGATACACTGCAACAAACTCTAGAGGGCGGCTTCGGTCGCCCTCTTTTGCTAGATAGTAATATCCTGCTATTATGAGGTAAAGATGCAGGTACAAGGAGGTTCTATGTTATCCATTAGACGAGAAGATCTTGAAGCTCGTGAGCATCAAATCTTATCTCCTGAAGCAGCTTTTTCTGACCTAAGTAAAGGTCGTGCGATTGCAGAGGAACCTGACCAGTACCGTACCTGTTATCAGTGTGATAGAGACCGTATTCTGCACAGTAAGAGCTTCAGAAGACTTGCTCACAAGACACAGGTTTTTCTCGCCCCTGAAGGGGACCACTATAGGACTCGTCTCATTCATACGCTTGAGGTTTCGCAGATTGCGCGCTCAATTGCGCGTCCTCTTGGCTTAAACGAAGACCTGACTGAGGCAATTGCACTTGGACATGATTTAGGTCATACGCCGTTTGGCCATATTGGCGAGAAGGCGCTTTCGCACGTCATTAGCCTGTATAGGGGAATGGACCCCGATGCTCCAGAAAATGAGTATATTTTTGCTCATAATCAGCAGAGTGCCCGTATTTGTGAGTATCTGGAGAAAGACGGTCAAGGTCTTAATCTTTCTCATGAGGTTATTGATGGTATTAGATGCCATTCAGGTAATCTGCGTGCAGAAACAGCAGAAGGAAGAATTGTTGCCATTTCGGACCGCATTGCGTATGTAACACACGATATTGATGACGCAAAACGAGCAGGACTTCTTTCAGAGGAGTATCTCCCAACTGAAGCTCGAGAGGTGTTGGGAAATAGCTCACCTGAGCGCATTGAAAACATGGTTCACGATATTGTCTCTGAGAGCTCTCGCGTAGGCGACATTAAAATGACCGACTCCATGTGGGGCGCTATGATGACCATGAGAGCATTCCTGTTTGCTAATCTGTATGCATCAGGAGACGCAAAATACGAAGAACCCAAGGCATATGACCTCATCATTGAGCTGTTTGATTACTTTGTTAACCATTTAGATGAGGTTCCCGCAGAATATAAGTGTCATGACTTTGATCATCCAGAAATCCAAGTAGCAGATTACGTGTCTGGTATGACCGATAGATATGCAACCAGAGTGTTTGAAGATCTTCGCTTGCCTCGTTCCTGGGGTAAAAGAAGATATGTAAAGTAAGTTTTATCCAAACTAACCCTTGTACAGTGGAAAGTATTCACGTATACTTTCCGTCTGTGTGTTAACTATGTGTCGTTCGCAAGGGCGTCGGCACCTCTAGAGATGAGGAAACAATGGACTACATTCGCGCTATTGAGCGTCAGCAGATCCGCGAGGACATTCCTGAGGTCCGCGTTGGTGACAACGTAAAGGTTCACTATCGTATTGTCGAGGGTGACCGTACTCGTGAGCAGGTCTTCCAGGGTGACATCATTCGTCTTTCCGGCGAGGGTTCCCGTGAGACTTTTACCGTTCGTAAGATCAGCTTTGGCATTGGTGTTGAGCGAACTTTCCCACTTCACTCACCAAAGATTGCTAAGCTTGAGGTTCTTCGCCACGGTGTTGTTCACCGCGCTAAGCTCTACTTCCTGCGCGATCGTGTTGGTAAGGCTGCTCGTCTTCGCGAGAAGCGCTAATCAACTTCATATGCTCTTTAAAGCCGCCTTCGGGCGGCTTTTTTAGTACCATTGTCATGTGGTTTGGAGAAAACATGGCTGATTCTGCTAAAGACATAATTGCTCGTTTAAGCGATGCTCCAGAGGCTGAGGTATACGAACTTATAGCTCGTTATAGTGAAGATCCTCGTAAACAAGTTATCAAAGCGTTGGAATCAGCTAAAAAGCGTATTGAAAAAGAACATGCCGAGAAGGCCCGTGTAGAAGAAATGTATCGCTTTCAGAAGGAGCTTTCTGGAGGCGGACTGGTTGTTGGCGTTGATGAGGTTGGTAGAGGCTCTGTAGCTGGTCCTTTAACAGTTTGTACGGTATGTCTGCCTGATGAGCCTATTATTTACGGACTTAATGACTCAAAAAAATTGACCGCAACAAAGCGAGAGATTCTTGCAGAGCAAATTCAAGAAATTGCTACAGCAATTGGCATTGCTCATATTGCGCCTCAAAGGATTGATGAAGTTGGTATGGCACAGTGTCTAAGAGACGCCATGCTACAAGCTGTTAAAAACACAGGTATTGAGCCTGACTGTGTCTTGATTGATGGAAATCCTATGCACATCCATCCTAAAGAGAAGACTCTTGTTAAGGGTGACGCACGCATTGCATCTATTGCCGCTGCCTCAATTGTGGCAAAAGTAACACGAGATGCTTTAATGGTGGCCTACGATGAGGAGTACCCTGGCTATCACCTGGCAGAATGTAAAGGATATGCTTCTGCTGAACACATTGAAGCTATTGGTGAGAGGGGACTTTCTCCTATACATAGAGCTTCGTTTTGTGGAAACTTTGTTAAGACGCAAAGACTGTTTTAATACACCTAATGTAAGTAATCAGTTTAACTTGCAGATTTAAATAGACGCCCGTTCATTCCAAGAGGATTGAACGGGCTTTTTCTAGAGGCGCAAATTAATGACATCAAATTTTTTAGTTCCGACAGAATCATTACGCTGCTTGGACAGATAGTGGCCAAGTTGGTGTCAAAGTGCTCCTGCAAACTGAACTCTCCCACAATGAAAGGAGAGTTATGAGCAAGAAAGAAACAAGCAAGCACGCAGACGCAACATTTAACGAGGTGGAGGAGAAACCTGTACCACAGGAAGATCCAAAGACTCAGGATAAGAGTCCTCAAGAGGATGACGAACAAGAGGGAAGGATTCCGCTAGAAGAGATGTCTTCTCGTCAAATTGGCGAGAAGGGCGAGGAAATTGCTGCAAAATACCTCATCAAAAGAGGATACAAAATTATCCAAACTAACTGGACGTGTCAGATTGGTGAGGTTGATATTGTTGCTCAAGATGGCGATAACGTTGTGCTTGTTGAGGTAAAGACAAGACGCATCTTAAACAAAGACGACAGCATCATGCCTGAACTTGCGGTAAATAAAGCAAAGCAGGAAAAATACAGGACACTTGCGCTTATGTATGCAGCACTTCATCCAGCGCTCACCTCAATTAGATTTGATGTTGTTGCCATCAATTTGGTGGCCCCAAGTACAGCAAGCTTGAGGCATTTAATTGGGGCTTTTAGCTGGGATGAGCAATGAGCCAAGCAACCATCTGCGTTCACACGGCAACTCTAAGAGGGATTGAGGCAATTCCTGTAGATGTTGAAGTGGGTATTTCAGGTGGCATACCTGGAATTACTATCGTAGGTATGCCCGACAGCTCCATTATGGAATCTCGCTCTCGTGTACGCTGCTCATTAAAAGCCGCCGGATTTACCATTCCTCGATTGTTGGTAACAATCAATCTGACACCTGCGGATATAA
Organism: Atopobium sp.; assembly: GCA_015259035.1. Taxonomy (GTDB): domain Bacteria; phylum Actinomycetota; class Coriobacteriia; order Coriobacteriales; family Atopobiaceae; genus Lancefieldella. The sequence continues at coordinate 42,134 of JABZHC010000001.1, read as the reverse complement.
AGAAGACAGGCACGGGATTTGATTTGCCTATAGCTGTTGCTATTCTTGCAGCTACTGGACAGATTCCTCAAGAGATTGTGCACAACAGGTTGTTTGTTGGAGAACTTTCATTAAATGGAAAGATCTCTTCAGTTAGAGGTATGGCAGCGTATGCAATGCTTGCTAAGAAGCTAGGGATGAAGCTTATTTCTTCTTCGGACTGCAATTTGTTTGGCTCTGACTGGAATCATGTTATTGGAATCCAATCGCTGCTTAATCTGAGCTTAAGAGATCAATCATTTTGTAAGCCTTTAGCTCAACGCCAGCACAAGGTAGACAACACGGTTCTGAGCGATAACTTAGATTTTGAAGAGGTTATTGATCAAGAATTAGTCAAACGAGCTATCGTAATCGCAGCCACAGGAAACCTGGGGATGCTCATGATTGGCCCGCCAGGTGCAGGTAAAACCATGCTTGCTAAAAGAATTCCAACTATCCTCCCAGAGCTCTCTAAAGAAGAGCGTGATGAGGTATTGCTCATACATTCTGTAGCGGGGTGTGAAACAGATTCTATTCAAGCAGGTGTACGGCCTTTTAGGTCTCCTCATCATTCAGCTTCTGTAGCAGGCATGATTGGAGGTGGCAGACCTGTCATCCCAGGCGAAATTTCTCTTGCCCATAAAGGCGTGCTCTTTTTAGATGAGCTGCCCGAGTTTGCTTCTAATACGCTGCAGGTTTTACGTCAGCCAATCGAAGATGGATATGTACGTCTTGCGCGAGTGGATGGTATCTATAAGTTTCCTTCTCAGTTCCAGCTTATCGCTGCAGCTAATCCCTGTCCCTGCGGATACTTTGGAGATAAAACTCACACCTGCAAGTGCTCTCCAGGAAAGATTTCTACGTATCAATCAAAAATTGGAGGTCCTTTAATGGATCGAATAGATATTGTGTGTGATGTAGCTCGACCTTCTTCTGATCGAGTAATTCAAGGTGAGCTAGGACTCACTTCAGCAGGTATGCGCTCTCTTGTTATTTCCGGTAGAGATTTTGCCTCTTGGCGAGAAACCCGTGGAGTGGAAAGCACTTCTCGCCAAAAGTACGTGGAGAGTTTTGATGAGTCAGCGTTGCAACTATTGCATAGATTTGCTCGAGGACTTCATTTAGGAGGTAGGGCAATAACGCGTACCTGCAGAGTTGCACGGACAATCGCAGATATTGCTCACCATAAAAAAGTGACAAAAGACGACGTATCTGAGGCTGTGGCTTATAGGTCTCGTTCTTTGGAGTAGCAATGGAGAGATGGGAGATTTCATCAGAAGACGAGGATTATCCAAAAGAGCTGCTACTGCTCAACCATCCACCTGAAGTGATTTATGGAATAGGGGATAGAAGCGTTTTGCAAGCACCTTGTATGTCTGTAATTGGGGCTCGTAGAGCCACTCCATACGGCATGGCAATTGCAGAAATGGCTGGCAGATGCGCTGCAGATAACAATATTGTGGTGGTATCTGGAGGAGCGCTTGGCTGCGACTACACTGCGGGCATGTCTGCGCTTAATGCTGGCGGAAAAACCGTTGTAGTAGCAGGTTGTGGCGCTGATGTGACGTATCCAACTACATCGCTAGATCTTTTTGAAGCTGCACGAGAAAGAAGAGGAGCGGTTATATCTTTAGATAGGTGGGGGACACCGCCTAGGCGCTATGCGTTTCCCAGGAGAAATGCAGTAATTGCAGCGTTAGGAAAAGTGCTTCTGGTAACGGAAGCAGGACTTTGCTCGGGCACCATGAGTACTGCAGAATTTGCTAACTCACTTGGTAAAACTATTTATGCAATACCTGGGTCTATCTTTTCTCCAGCTTCTGCTGGCACTAATAGACTAATTGCTGAAGGTGCTCAAATTATTCCTGATGAGACTTCGTTAGGCCTTGCAATTTCTTTAGATTTTGATTGCTTGGTTCAGGAACAAATAAAGCAAGACAAGAAGCTCACGCCACTTTTATCTGCACTTATCGCTTCTCCTTCAAGACCAGAAGAGCTTGCATGGAGGTTATCAGAAAACGTACTTACCGTACTAAATTCTCTAACTGATTATGAAGCTCGTGGAATGGTAAAAAGATTACCGGATGGAAGGTATACTCCTTCTAAAGACTTTTATTTGGACTCGTAGTGTGTGATAGGTGAAAAATGACACAAAAAGTTACTGTAGTAGGCGCTGGTTTAGCTGGAAGTGAATGTGCCTTACAGCTTGCTTCTCGTGGTATTTCTGTAGAGCTCATTGAGCAGCGTCCTGTTGTTTCTTCTCCAGCACATCACACAGACATGTTTGCTGAGCTGGTCTGTTCCAACTCTTTGAAATCTACCAAAGAAGATTCTGCAGCTGGAATTTTAAAGTCTGAGCTTAAGAAGATGGGTAGTTTTCTGCTTCGTATAGCAGAGGAAAACTCCGTTCCTGCAGGTGGCGCACTTGCGGTAAATAGGGAAGAGTTTTCAAAAGCTGTAACTGAGCAGATTAAAAACCACCCCAACATTTCTGTGACTCATGCCGAGGTTACAGAGCTAACTGATGAGCCAACAGTTATCGCCGCAGGTCCTCTGTGTTCTGATAGCTTATATCAGGCCATTTCTATGCGTGTGGGAACTGACAGAATGTCGTTTTTTGATGCAGCAGCGCCCATTGTGTCTGAAGAGTCAATCGACCGTTCAATTGCATTCTCCCAGTCTCGTTATGAGGATTTAGGAATTGGCGATTACCTTAATTGCCCTATGATTAAAGATGAATACGACACATTTGTAGAGGAGTTGCTGGCTGCTAAACGTGTTATCGGACACGATTTTGAGCAATCCGATTTGTTCCAGGCATGTCAGCCTATTGAGGAAGTGGCAAGAACAGGACATGATTCCATTAGGTTTGGAGCACTAAAACCTGTTGGACTTATTGATCCCAGAACAGGTAAACGTCCCTGGGCGGCAGTTCAGCTTCGTGCAGAAAATACAGCTAAAACAGCATTTAATCTGGTAGGTTTTCAAACAAACCTCACGTGGGGAGAGCAAAAACGCGTATTTACGCTCATCCCAGGTCTGGAGAATGCTGAGTTCGTCCGCTATGGCGTCATGCATAGAAACTCTTTTGTTGATTCTCCTCATGCGCTTGATAGGTCATTTGGAATTCCTGGCACTTCTACTATTCTCGCAGGTCAAATTACAGGTACAGAAGGCTATGTTGAGGCGATTGCCTCAGGCTTGCTTGCAGCACTCAACATGTATGCGCGTCTGTTGGGTACAGAGGAAGTCAAGCTTCCTTTAACAACCTCGTTTGGCTCTCTTGTGGGATATGCAACAAACCCAAACACCAAAGATTACCAGCCCATGCATGTTAACTTTGGAATTTTTGAGCCACTGGACGAGCACATTAAAAGAAAAGACGAGCGCCGTCAGAAGATGGCGGAGCGCGCTCATAAAGATTTTGATGAGTATCTTGCCTCTCGCCATGAACTCTTTGATTGTGTAAAGCGTGATTAATGTGGGCATTTCTAAAGTGCAGAAAAGTCACGTTGAACAATTTATTGAGTATTTAAGCAAGGTTAGGAATCTTTCTGAGAATACTTTAAGGTCATATCAAACTGATCTTTTAGCATTTGAGCAGTGGTGCAGTAGGGAAGGCGTGGAGGTAACTAAGGTTGATCACAGAAACCTTCGCTTGTATTTAGCTTACCTCAAACAAGCTCAATATTCTGCTAAAACGCTTAACAGACACCTGTCTGCATTACGTGGTTTCTACAAGTGGATGCAGCGAGAAAAACTGATTGCAACTGACCCCGCTCTTGCACTTAGTAATCCTCGAGCGCCACGCAATCTTCCACACACCATGACTGACTCTGATGTAAATAGGCTTTTGGAATCATGTGATGTTTCAACTGCGGTAGGTCTGAGAGATAGAGCATTTCTTGAGTTCTTGTATGCAACAGGAGCTCGTATTTCTGAGGTAGCAACGCTTAAACTTGAGCAGGTCGATTTACAAAATGGAACTGTACGTCTCTTTGGTAAAGGCTCTAAAGAGAGAATTGTTCCGTTATATGAGTCTGCGATTGAGTGGCTTAAGAAGTACCTTAGGTCTTCTCGTCCTACGCTCTTGTTAAAAGACAAAACAGGCCGTACACACTCAGCTCTCTTTATTTCTGTCAGAGGAAATGACATGAGCGCTGATTCTTTACGCAAGGTTTTCTCGTCGTATTTAGCGGCTGCAGGACTAGACAGCTCACTTTCTCCACATGCAATGAGGCATACGTACGCCACGGAGCTTCTTGGCGGTGGAGCAGACTTGCGTATTGTCCAGGAACTTTTAGGTCATGAGTCGCTCTCAACTACGCAGGTGTATACGCATTTGTCAGTTGATAGGCTTAAAGAAGCGGCAAAAGCAGCTCATCCAAGATCAAAATAAGCTGAACGTTGTTGTGAAATATCTTGCGCAAATAAGTTTGATGCATTTACGCAGTATTTGTAGAGGTTATGGTCTAAATTCTTTATAGACGCAACCCTTGTTTTCCTGCTATACTTTCAAAAGTTGTGTAGAAGCACAACATGCTGTTACCAAACAGCACAAAATCGCACGTACGACTACTTGTTTGCCGTGGTGCCTAACGCTAAGCCAGGTGTTGGGTGGTTTTAACAAGGCTTGAACTCGTACGGAGGAACAACCAATGGAGGTAAAAATGGCTGCAAAGATTACTATTCAGACTCTTCTGGATGCTGGTTGCCACTATGGTCACCAGACTCGTCGTTGGAACCCTAAGATGAAGCCATACATCTTTGGTGATCGTAACGGCATTTACATTCTTGACCTTAAGCAGACCATGCTTGGCGCAGACGCTGCTTACACTTTCCTGAAGAATGTTGCATCTAAGGGTGGCCGCGTTCTCTTCGTCGGCACCAAGAAGCAGGCTCAGGAGCCAATCGCTACTGAGGCAGCTCGTGCAAACATGCCTTACATCAACCAGCGTTGGCTTGGCGGTATGCTCACCAACTTTGTCACCATGCGTTCCCGCATCAAGCGCCTTGAGGAGCTTGAGGCAATGGTAGAGGATGGCCGTATGGCAACTCTTCCTAAGAAGGAGCAGGCTCTTAAGAACAAGGAGCTTCTGAAGCTTCAGCTTAACCTCGGTGGCGTCCGTGATATGACTTCTCTTCCACAGGCTCTCTTTGTTGTTGATTCCAAGCGTGAAGAGAACGCAATCCGTGAGGCAAACCGTCTTCACATTCCAGTTGTCTCCCTGCTTGACACCAACTCTGATCCAGATGTTGTTGATTACGGCATTCCTGCAAATGACGATGCTATTCGTTCCATTTCTCTTATGTGCCAGCTTGCTGCAGACGCAATTCTTGCAGGTAGCGGCAAGGAGCAGATTTCTGCTGAAGAGATGGGCGCTGAGTCCGAGACCCCAGCTGCTGAGTAACTCTTAGCAACGGGTTAAATAATTTAGTTATTCAGTAGATTTTTGGGAGGAAAACATGGCAGAGATTACCGCAGCACTTGTTAAGCAGCTTCGTGATATGACCAGCTCTCCTATGATGGAGTGCAAGAAGGCACTCGTCGAGGCTGAGGGCGATATTGAGAAGGCAGTAGATATTCTTCGTACTATGGGCGTTGCTAAGGCAGTTAAGCGTGCTGGTCGTGACACCAACGAGGGTACCATTGCTACCTTCATCAGCCCAGATGGTAAGACTGGCGCAATTCTTGAGCTTTCCTGCGAGACTGACTTTGTTGGTACTAACCCACAGTTCACTGGCTTTGCTGGCGATCTTGCTGCAGTTGTCGTTGAGAGCAACCCAGCTGACGTTGAGGAGCTCAAGGCTGCTAAGCTTGGCGACGAGACCGTTGACGAGGCAATCACCGATAAGATCCACAACATCGGCGAGAACATGCGTGTTCTTCGTTTCCAGCGTGTTGAGGCTGCAAACGGCGCACTTGCTAGCTACATCCACCTTGGTGGCAAGCTTGCTGACATTGTTACTTTTGAGTTCAACAAGCCAGAGACCGCTGAGTCTCAGGACTTCAAGAACTTTGCACACGACGTTGCAATGCAGGTAGCTGCAGCTGCTCCAGTTGCTGCTCGCCGTGAGGATGTTCCACAGGACATCGTTGATCACGAGCTCTCCATTTACAAGGCACAGGCTGCTGAGTCCGGCAAGCCTGAGGCTATTCAGGAGAAGATGGCTTATGGTCGTCTCGAGAAGTACTACAAGGAGTACGTCCTTACTGAGCAGGCATTTGTTAAGGACCCAGATATGACCATTTCTGAGTACGCAAAGCTGCTCTCCAAGAAGGTTGACGACGAGGTTAAGATTGTCAGCTTCGTGCGTTTTGCTTTTGGTGAAGAGTAAGACTTTTTACTTCAATTATTTTGAGCCGGTTGTCTTCAACCGGCTCTTTTTTTAACGCGATTCCTGCAAAACTTACGGTGTCGTTTGTTAAAATTGTTACAACTATGGCAAACGGAGAGAGCGAGGAAGCTTTGTCTTCAGCTAAATACAAAAGAGTACTTTTAAAGCTTTCTGGTGAAGCATTGATGGGTGAGCAATCCTTTGGTATTGACCCTTCAATTCCAGAAATGCTTGCTAAAGAAATTAAGCCTGTTTGGGAGTCTGGCGTTCAAGTTGCCATTGTTGTTGGTGGCGGAAACATCTTCAGAGGCGTTTCTCAGGCAGCAGCTGGTATGGATCGTGCTCAGGGTGACAATATGGGCATGCTTGCAACCGTAATCAACGCTCTCTCGCTTCAGGATTGTTTTGAGCGCAACGGCATGGATTGCCGTGTTATGAGTGCAATTTCCATGGCTCAGGTTGCTGAGCCTTATATTCGTCGTCGTGCTATTAGGCACCTTGAGAAGGGCCGTATTGTTATCTTTGCTGCAGGTACTGGTAACCCTTACTTCACCACTGATACGGCTGCAGCTCTTCGCGCTTGCGAGATTGGCGCAGAGGCTCTGATGAAGGCAACAAAGGTTGATGGCATTTACGACTGTGACCCTGTTACTCATGCAGATGCAGTTAAGTATGACACCGTCACTTACAAAGATGTTCTCGCCAAAGAACTTAAGGTTATGGACGCTGCAGCAATTGCGCTGTGCAAAGACAATAAGATGCCAATTCTTGTATTTGACATGCAGTCTGAAGGCGTTTTCATGAAGGCAATTTCCGGAGAAGAAGTCGGTACCACTGTCGTTGAGGAGGACTAATGAGCGTTCATTCTGATAAAGCTAAGCAGTCTATGGAGAAGTGCATCGAGGCACTTAAGAATAACTTTGGCCGCGTCCGTACTGGTCGCGCAAATCCACATGCGCTTGACCACATCAAGGTAGACTACTATGGCCAGCCAACTCCAATTTCTCAGCTTGCAGCTATCAAGGTTCCAGAGGCATCTATGCTGCTTGTTGAGCCATGGGATAAGACTGCTCTAAAGAGCATCGAGAAGGCCATTGAGACTTCTGACCTTGGCATTACTCCATCCAATGATGGTTCTGCTATTAGGCTTCCTTTCCCAATGCCAACTGAGGAGCGCCGCCGTGAGCTTGCTAAAGAGTGCTCTCAGATTGCTGAGGAGGCTCGCGTAGCTGTTCGTAACGTCCGTCGTGACGTTAATGGCAAGATTGAGCGCGATGAGGAGCTCTCTGAGGACGATCAGAAGCGCGAGAAGAACGGTATTCAGAAGCTGACTGATACCTATATTGCACAGATTGAGTCTCTTCTTAAGACCAAGACTTCAGAAATCATGGAGATTTAAGTGCAGTTTGATACAGACAAGCTCGTCCAGTATTTCTCTGACGCACCAGAAGATATCAGTCTTTCTGATATCAATTTAGAAAGTATTCCGTCTCACGTTTCCATCATTATGGATGGAAACGGTAGATGGGCTACGGCTCGCGGACTTGACAGAACCGAAGGCCATAAGGCCGGTGTTCTTTCTTTACGCGAGGCTGTTACTACAAGTGTGCGCCTTGGATTGGACGTTCTGTCGGTTTATGCGTTCTCCACAGAAAACTGGAAACGTCCTCAGCGTGAGGTTGACTTGCTCATGCGTCTGTTTGCAGAGACGCTTCTTAAAGAGCTCCCACTGTTCCACCAAGAAAACGTTAAGCTGCGTTTCTTTGGTGACCTTGAGGCTTTGCCTGAGAAGACCCGTAAGACCTTCCAGCGCGGACTTGATGAGACTGCGCAAAACACTGGTATGACGTTTGCACTGGCTGTTAATTATGGCTCTCGTGCAGAGCTAACCAGGGCAGCTGTTCTTCTCGCTAATCAAATTGCTGAGGGCGCCGTGTCCGCTGACTCGGTGACTCCAGCAGATTTTGAGAAGAACCTCTATACGGCAGGTCTTCCTGATCCAGACCTGTTGATTCGTACGTCAGGAGAGCTGAGGCTTTCTAACTATTTGCTATGGCAGCTGGCTTACTCGGAGCTGTATGTCACGCAAACTTACTGGCCTGACTTCTCTAAGTGGGATTTTTTGCGCGCCATTAAGGACTATCAGGGTCGCGAAAGGCGATTCGGAGGAGTGAAATAGTGGTGGACAATACGCGCGATTCCAGAAGGCCTACCTCTAGGATTCCTGCTGATGCTCAGCCTAATCCTGAAGAAACAGGTAGTGTTGGAATTGATAGACAGATTGAAAAGCTGGAGATTCGTCGCTCAATTAAAGAGCTGCAACGAGCCGCTGGTAACCTTATGGGTCAGCGAGTTCGTGGCGTTACCGAGAAGCTTTTGACCAGGACTCTGTCTGGCGTAGTTTATGCCGCTATTGTGCTCGCTGCTCTGTTCGTGGGCAAAGAAGCCACTATTGTTTTGATTGCTGGCATGGCATGGCTCTGCTGCTCCGAGTTCTTCCATATTTGCCGTATGGGCGGACGTATGCCAAACGAACCTCTTGGCCTTGTCTTCTCGCTTGTTTTTCCCATAATTGCGTACTTTGGTCACGTCTTTCCACTGGTATTTTCTCTGCTTTTGATTATTCTTTGCGGACTTTGGTATGTTTTTACACCACGAGCAAACCTTGCAGACGTGGCAGTTACGGCTTTTGGACCACTGTATACCTCGCTTTCACTTTCAACGGTAGTGCTTCTGAGGTCCACAGAGTCAAGTTTTTCTATTCCTTGGATTACGCTTGCCGTCATGCTCTCTGTATGGGCAAATGATTCATTTGCGTATTTGTTTGGATCTAAATTTGGCAAGCATAAATTGGCGCCAAGAATTTCTCCAAATAAGAGCTGGGAAGGCTTCTTTGGTGGTCTTCTTGGATCAATGCTGGTGTGGTTCTTGATTGCTGCGTTTGGCGCAATTAATATGAATCCGCTATTTGCGCTGCTCTTTGGTGTAACAGAAGGCATCTTCTCTGTTGTTGGAGACCTCTTTGAGTCTCGCATTAAGCGAGGAGTGGGCCTCAAGGATTCTGGTTCGATTATGCCTGGTCATGGTGGCCTACTTGATAGAACCGATTCGATGATTTTTGGAACTATGGCGGCGTTTCTTCTCTTCCAGCTTGCCGTGCTCTTTAGCCAGGTCAAGCTACCTATTGCGCTGCCGTTTGGAGCATAGGTTTTGAGCATTTTTGAAGATACCGCGCCTCGTGCTGTAAGGCATGAGCCTCTGCGTGTTGCTGTCCTTGGAGCTTCGGGCTCTGTGGGTATGCAGACGCTAGATGTATGCCGTCATTTTCCGCAAAAGGTGGAGGTTGCAGCCCTTGCGGTAAGGTCGTCGGTTGAGTTTGCCGTGAAGGCAGCAACTGAGTTCAACTGCAAATATGTTGCTTTTGCCGATGCAAGTGTCAAGGGCAATGCTCTTCTCGACTCACTGCCTCAAGGCTGCAAAGTAAGCTTTGGCCCTGAGGCCGTTCAGGCGCTTGCTGAGCTGGATGAGGTTGACTGCGTAGTCAACGCAGTGGTGGGAGAGGCCGGCATTTACGCTGGTCTGGCCGCTGTGAAGGCTGGCAAAGCGCTGGCTTACGCTAACAAGGAGTCAATTGTTGTTGGCGGAGACCTCCTGATGCCTCTGGTCAAGCCTGGTCAGCTCATCCCTGTTGATTCCGAGCATAGTGCCATCTTTCAGTGCCTTATTGGCGAGAACCCCGCTGATATCCAGAGGATATGGCTTACCTGCTCTGGTGGTCCGTTCTTCGGATATTCTCGCGAGCAGCTCAAACACGTTTCGGCTGACGACGCCTTGGCACATCCAACCTGGAAGATGGGTGCCAAGATTACCATCGACTGTGCAACGCTCATGAATAAGGGCCTCGAGCTCATTGAGGCTCATCACCTCTTTGACACTCCAATGGATAAGCTTGAGGTGTTGGTACATCGCCAGAGTCGCATTCATTCTATGGTTGAGTTTGTTGACGGCTCTGTTAAAGCGCAGCTCGGAGCCTCTGATATGAGGCTGCCTATCCAGTTTGCGTTGAGCTATCCACATCGTTGGCCGGCAATTGCTCAGCCAGTTGAGTGGCAAGAAACTGCTCCTCTCACAGGCGATTATGCTGACGAGAAGACTTTTGGATGCCTAGCTCTTGCTCGTCATGCAGGAACTGTTGGCGGAACGCTTCCATGCATTATGAATGCAGCTAATGAAGTTGCTAACCATGCATTTAGACGAGGAAGATGTTCATTTCTTGATATTGAGCGCATTGTTGCAGAGACTATGAATGCCTCTGAAGTTCAAAGGGTAGAAGACCTTCAACAATTGACGCTTGTAGACGCAGAGGCACGAGCTTTAGCCCGTTCTTTTGTGGGATAGGAATTTTGTGAATTTGATAGCTATTCTTTCACCAATTTTTTGGGGACTCTTGGTCCTCTCGCTCCTTGTATTTGTTCACGAGGCTGGTCATTACGGTATGGCTCGCCTGTGTGGCGTCCGTGTTACTGAGTTCTTCTTGGGCATGCCGTTCAAGTACAAGCTTTCTCATAAGAGCAAAAAATACGGTACCGAGGTTGGCATAACGCCGCTTCTCTTTGGTGGCTATACGCGCATCTGCGGTATGGAAGGCGAGCTAGATGAGCTGCTTCCACAAGCTTTGATGAGCGTTCAAGAGACAGGTTCACTTGAGGTTGGCACGCTTGCAGCAAAACTTAACTGTGAGGATGAGCGCGCCTACAATCTGCTGTACACCCTTGCAGATTGGGGCTCCATTGAGCTTGTCAAAGAGTCAGATGAGCTAGCGCACACCACGTTTCAGACGCTTGCGAGAGATGCTGAGCTTCGCTGTGAGTATGATCGTGGTCACAACTTTGAGCTTGAAGGCTCTACAGCAGCAGGGGAGCCTCGTGTTCCACAGATGTCCGCCGATGAGTTCTTTGCTCAAGAAAAAGCTCATACCTATGTTGGTGTAAATGTTCCCAAGCGACTGCTCATGATTTTGGGCGGACCCTTGGTCAACATTGCGTTGGCCTTTGTGCTTGTTGTGGGCTCTTTGATGTTTGTTGGCGTTCCTGCAGCTCAAAACAAGGCTCAGCTGGGCTCTGTTGAATCTGGCTCTCTTGCTGCTATTTCAGGCCTTACTGCCGGAGACACTATTCTTACCTTTAACAAGGTAGAGGTACATACCTGGGAAGACCTTACTGCTGCTATCAAGGATGCAATGTCCAATGGAGGCAAGGATATCCCTGTCACGTATGAGCGCAATGGCATTCAACTTGAAACTACCATTAAGCCAGTTTTGCGTCCTGACGATAAAATCATCGGCGTGACACCTGTCATGACCACCTATCACTTCTCGTTTATTGACGCATCGGCTGCAGCTGTATCGTATGCCGCGCAGGTTGGTCAGTTTGCGCTCAGATTGCTCATCCCAACGCAGACCATGGAAGTTCTCAATCAGTCGTCTTCTGTTGTAGGAATTTCTGTAATGGCATCAGAAGCTGCTGCAGAGGGTTTCTCGACCCTTATTATGCTGGTAGCAGCCATTTCTATGTCACTTGGCTTTATGAATCTTTTGCCCATTCCACCGCTTGATGGCGGAAAAATTTTGATTGAGGTAATTCAGGTGATTATCAGAAAGCCTCTGTCTATCAAAGTTCAAAACATTTTGTCTTACATTGGACTGGCATTTTTCCTGTTTGTGTTTGTCGTTGCACTGAGAAACGATATTCTTCATTTACTTTTTAGGTAGTGATTTTATGTCTGAGATTGCTCGCACAAAGACGCATCCCGTTATGGTTGGATCTGTCCAGGTTGGCGGCGGTGCTCCCGTTTCCGTTCAGTCCATGTGTACCACTAAAACAGATGATCCAGACGCAACGCTCCTTCAGATCAAAGGGCTTGCTGAGGCAGGGTGCGAGATTATCCGTGTGGCAATTCCTGATGCAAAGGCCTTGGATGGCTTTGAAGAGATTTGCAAATACTCGCCACTTCCTGTTGTTGCCGATATTCACTTTGACTATAAGCTGGCGCTTGAAGCGGCAAAGCGAGGTGCGGCAGCTCTTCGTATTAACCCAGGAAACATTGGCTCCATGGAGCGTGTTGATGCTGTCATTGAGGCAGCTAAAGAGGCACATATTCCCATTAGAATTGGCGTTAACGCAGGCTCTCTTGCTAAAGAATTTGATACAAGACAAGATATGACCCTTGTCGAGAAACTCGTGGCGTCGTCAAAGTCTTTTGTAGAGCATTTCTCTTCTCGCGGTTTTGACGACATTGTTTTGTCTGCAAAAGCTCACGATGTTCCTACTACGCTTGCGGTATATCGAGCCCTTTCTAAGGAGCTTCCACAAATTCCTCTGCATGTAGGCGTTACAGAAGCTGGCGCGTTAAGACAGGGAACGGTAAAGAATTCCGCTGCAGTGGGTATTTTGCTTGAGAGCGGTATTGGCGATACTATGCGCCTTTCTCTAACGGCCGATCCCGTAGAAGAAGTCCATGTAGCATGGGAGCTTCTTGCAGCTCTTGGCATGCGTCGCATTAAGCCAGAGCTGGTGAGCTGTCCTACGTGCGGCAGGTGTGGCGTTGACATGATTCCTATTGCAGAAGAAGTTACCAAACGCCTGGATGGCGTTCGTGCTCCAATTTCTGTAGCAGTCATGGGATGTGTTGTTAACGGACCTGGTGAGGCTAGAGGCGTTGACCTTGGCGTTGCCTGTGGCAAAGGTCAGGCAGTGTTGTTTGAAAACGGCAATCCTATTAGAAAAGTTCCTGAAGATAAGATTGTTGATGAGTTATTCGCCGAAATTGAGAATCGTTTTGGCAAAAAATAAGTAAACTATACGTATTACTTCATATTGAAAGGAAACTACCTTGAAGCACTGGATGCGCATGTCTTCTTTGTATGCACCAACACTCAAAGAAGACCCAGCTGAGGCTGTACTTGCAAGTCACCGCCTGCTCCTTCGTGCTGGCATGATCAGAAAGACCGCTGCGGGTCTTTACTCTTATCTGCCACTTGCATGGCGCTCTCTTTTAAAGATTGAGGGCATCATTCGCGATGAGATGGACGGTATTGGTGCTCAGGAGATTCTTGTTCCTATTATGACCCCCGCTGAGCTCTGGGAAGAGTCTGGTCGTTGGGACGTCTACGGCGATGAGCTTATGCGTATGCATGATCGCCATGACCGTCAGTTTGCCCTCGGTCCAACTCACGAGGAGACCTTCACAGACCTTATTAGAAATGAGCTCAAGAGCTATAAGCAGCTTCCTGTAACGCTTTATCAGATTCAGGATAAGTTCCGTGACGAGCGTCGTCCACGCTTTGGTCTTATGCGTGGACGTGAGTTCATTATGAAGGACGGCTATTCCTTCTCGGCAAATCAAGAGTCGCTGCAAGAGTGCTATGACCAGGAGAAGGTTGCTTACCAGAACGTTTGTGACCGTACACGCCTTAAGGCTCTCCAGGTAGTTGCAGACTCCGGCCAGATTGGTGGAGACACCTCTGTTGAGTTTATGGCTCTGGCTGAGGCTGGCGAGGCAAGCCTTGTTTACTGCGATTGTGGCTACGCTGCAGATACCGAGGCAGCTGCTGCAAAAATCAACGTAGAAGAGCGCGAGTCTGGCAAGATGTGCGAGATTCACACTCCTGGTATTGGCTCCATTGATGACGTTGCAGAGTTCCTTCACGTTTCACCTGCAGCAACCCGTAAGGCTCTAGCTCTTGTTGACGGAAATGGCAAGCCAGTTGTGTGCTTTGTTCCAGGTACTCATGAGCTCAACGAGGTAAAAGCTGAGCACGTCTTTGGTGACTATCACATGATGACCGATGAAGAGCTAGAAGAGTATGGCCTCATCAAGGGCTTCATTGGACCTGTTGGTCTACCTGAGGGTATCCGCGTTGTTGGAGACCTCTCTCTTGAGGATACTCAGTGGTGGCTCTGCGGTGCTAATAAGGCAGACTATCACCTTGATCACGTTGAGCTTGGTCGTGACTTTGAGATTAACGAGTGGAAAGATCTTGTTACTTCTCAGGAGGGTGATATTTGTCCTGAGTGCGGTCTTCCTCTGCATGCTGCTCGCGGTATTGAGGTTGGCCAGGTCTTCCAGCTTGGCACCAAGTACTCTTCAGCCCTTAACGCTACCTTCACCGACGAAAACGGCGAGGACAAGCCTCTGGTTATGGGCTGCTACGGCATTGGTGTTTCCAGGCTTCTTGCTGCTGTTGTTGAGCAATACAATGACGAGAAGGGCATCAAGTGGCCAGTCTCTGTTGCTCCTTATGAGGTTTCTGTTCTTTGTCTTTCTGACAAAGACCCAGAGATTTGGGATGCAGCAGGTTCTGTAGCTGACGCTTGCGTTGCTGCTGGTCTTGAGACTGTTGTTGATGATCGTGCAGAGCGTCCTGGTGTTAAGTTTGCAGACGCAGATCTTATTGGCTTCCCATGGCAGGTTATTGTGGGCAAGAAGGGCGTTGCTAACGGAATCGCAGAAGTTAAAGAGCGTGCTACCGGCGAGCGCTTTGAGGTTGCCCTTGATGAAGTTGGCTCTTGGCTAGCCGAGAAGATCCTTCCAGAGCGCGAACTTTAAAATATACAACCAATTAGAAAATTGTCGAGAAAAACAGAGCTTTGGTTTGCTATAGTATTTCCCGCACCACGTTCGGGGAATTAGCTCAGCTGGGAGAGCGCATGACTGGCAGTCATGAGGTCAGGGGTTCGATCCCCCTATTCTCCACCACGCATTCTGGCGGCGGCATCAGTCGCCGCTTTTTTCTTACGGGCTCATGGCGCAACGGTTAGCGCAGGGGACTCATAATCCCTGGGTTGGGGGTTCAAATCCCTCTGGGCCCACCAAATACACATGTGGCGAGAAACCCTTTGGATTTCTCGCCATTTCTTTTACCGAAACTCTCTACCGTTCAATGATTCGATTACTTAATTTATATAAAAGACGGGTACAATAGCCAAAGTGATACTTGATAGATAGGGGATATATGACTCCTGAGACTCGTAAAATGAAGCTCTTCAGTCTGGCGCTTTTGATTGGCGGACTTTTAGGTCTTGTTAATGTTGCGGTTCTTGTAATTGGTGCTGGTCCATCAATTGATTCCGCTCTTCTTTTGCTTGCAAGTATGATCTCGCTTCTAACTGGTGGTTATGCAGCTAGAGAGGCTAATGTTCCTAATAGAGCTGTTGCTGCCTATCCAATGATTTTTGGATCATGCGTTGTATTAGCTGCTATTGTTGTTGGACAGTTGGTACTTAAACCATCTGTTACCTTGCAGTTTATTGAGCTGTTTGCACTTTTGGCAATGGCCAGCGCTATTGCCCGAGGATCTCATAAAGTTAAAAAGTCTCTTGAGGCAAAGTAAATTATTTTATTGTTCTAGCTCCTCTTGTGTACGTTTTTCTCTGTGAAATGACTTGTTGGGGGTTTGTATGGATCGTGGAACTAAGTTGATGATGGCGCTTTCCTCTATGCTTGGTGCGCTGGGCGTTGCTGGTATTGTCATCTTTGCCTTTTCGGTTGGCTATGGTCGTTTCTCTTCAAGCATGATTGTGCTTCTGCTGTGCAGTTTAATGGCAGTTTATTGCTGCTATATTCTTCAGAAATGCATCAGCTTGGCTAAAGACTTTGAGAAAACCCACGGCATTGTCCGTCTTGTTGCTGGTATTGAGCTCATTCTCTTTACCATTGAATGGGTTTTTGTCTCGCAGCTTTCATCTCAGCCTATGGTAATTACGCCACTGATTCTTCAGCTTATCTTCCTGGGAATTATTCTTATTCAGATGAATAAAGCTGTGTCTACGTATTCACCTTCAAAAAAGTCAAAAGCTAGAAATTAGCTTCATTGTTTGTTATTATTGCAAGTCGTTCGGGCGATTGGCTCAGGGGTAGAGCACTTCCTTCACACGGAAGGGGTCGCTGGTTCAAATCCAGCATCGCCCACCATAGAAATTTAAAGGCCTAGGTAACTGGGCCTTTTTTGTTAGTACTTAGTTACAGTAATGACTAATATTCATTGCCAAGCACACATCTTAGAGCTTCCCTTATATACTTGAGCCCTAGGAAAGGGGAGATGTATGACAGATTCAACTAACAATTCCAGCGCTCTTAATCCAGTCGAGCAGTTTGATATGTATGTTGCTCACGTTGGCATTAACGCAAGCAATGCGGACGAGGCAGAAAAGATTGCAAACCTGTTTACCGCTCTTATGGGACTTCCAACTATTGAGCAGCCACCTTCATTTTTTGCAGGGACCCTAGTAGAGGTCATGAAACAAAATGGCCGAGGCACAAAGGGTCATATTGGCTTCCATGTTAACAACATTCCTGCTGCCGAGAAATACTTTGCAGGTCGCGGCTTTGAAATTGACGAGACTTCTAGAAGGCTTAATCCAGATGGCAGTACGTTTTTGGTCTATTTCAAAGAAGAGATTGCTGGCTTTGCTATTCATCTAACCATGGATAAATAAGCCAACTTCATTAAATTGATTTACGATTATTTGGCGAGAAGATCTTTCAAGTAGAAGAGCCTTCTCGCTTTTTTGTGTGTGGATGGATAGGGAATAGCTGTTTATAGCTAATTCTTATTGTTGATGATATGAAAATTTAATAAATTGCAATTTAGAATGCAGTTTATATTCATTTTAATGATATTTTCTTTTATCATTTGATTTAGATATTTGTAATCCTTTATGGATTTGGAAGGTTTGAAGTGAAAAAGTTCAAGTATGTAGCAGCGTCAATTTTAGTTGCGCTATGCTTCGTAATTGTAATTGGAGTTCCAAAGCTTGCGCTTGCAGAAGCAGCAGTTCAAAATCAGCTCACGGTTAATGTTACTGATGACTATTATGGTCAACCTGTTGATGGTGTAACAATTACAGTGACTAATACAGTTACCGGTACCAACGCTGCAACTATGATTACTAACCAAAACGGTAGAGCCCAGACTAGCCTTGCTAACGGAAGTTATAAGGTTGAGCAGACAACGTTTAAAGCTGGATATGTTATTGATCACACAGCTAAAAACGTGACTTTCTCCGCTCCTGCTGGTAGTGATGGCGATCCTCAGACCATTAACTTTGAAAATGTCCATATTATGGGCCAGCTTTATGTTGGTGCCGAGAAGAAGGTACCAGCTAGTATTTGGGGTTCAAATGCTATTACTGATATTCAATTTGACATTGAAGATGAATTTGGAAATAGAATTGCTTCAAATGTTCCAGGTGGTCAAAGCGTCACCGTACCAGTAACGGGAAGCTATACACTTATTCCAAAAAATTATCCCACTCGTTATGGATATAACAACGACGCCGTAATGGTTGACTCTGTTTTCGCATGTTCTCCAACCAGTAACAATGGTATGGTTCCTCTACATGCTGTAACGTTCCCTTATGATTCAGATACACGTCTTTTTGAACAAACAACTCGTGCAACAATTAAACTCCCAACTAGAATTGGCAATATTGTTGTTAGGGTAGTTGATCAGTATGGCAATCCTATTGCTGGTGCAACTCTAAAAGCAACTCCTGCTTATGAAGTCACTCCTGGAATTCCATCTCCAGCATGTCCACCATCTATTGGCGGTTTTAATACCCCAGATCCAGCTTATTTAACCGGTACTAGTGACCCTCGTGCTATGACTCAGGATGCACCAAATCCTGGTGTCCCTTATACTCAGACAGGTGAGTTGAATAGGGATGCTGATGACAATTATCTGCTCACAACTGGTCCTGATGGCACCGTAATTATTCCGAATTATCTTGTTGAGAGAGAATCTACTATTACTCAGCTTACCACTCTTGATGGTTACACTATTGATGATCCTAATCCTCAGGTTGGTGAGATTACTGGTTCTAACGAAACAACTACGGTTACCTTTGTAAATCGTAGGCCAGAGCCACCTGCTCCAGAGCCACAGCCAGAACCTCAGCCTGAGCCAACTCCAGAGCCTACTCCTGAGCCTCAACCACAGACTCCGGAAAAGCCTAAGACTCCAAAGAAAAAGAAGGCTGTACTTCCAGACACTTCTGACATTTCTGGTATCTCTTCTTTAATTGTTGGAATTACAGGTACATTAAGCTCTCTTGCTGGTGTCTCAATGTATCTGAGCAAGAAACGTTTCTAAGACTATAGGATTTATTGAATCTGATTCAAAATTGAATTGTATTTATCAAGTGAACAACCTGTGCATTTAGTAATTTGAAAATGCATGGGGAGTTCACTTGATTTTTATAAGGTGAGTACAGATTTCCTCAGTTTTGCCAGTTAAAAATTTGAAATAATTGTGTTTAGTTTTGGATATTATCTTTAATTCAATGTCTAATTCCCTTACTATAGATAGAAGTATTTACTAGTACGGTTCGGTTTTAAGGAATTGAATTGAAACGATATAAAAACATTGTCTTTGCTATTTTTGTTGCGCTAACGCTTGTTGTATCAGTTATCGCTCCAAGAATTGCTCTTGCAGACTCTAATGAGATTAGTGCTCTCGCTGTTGATAAATACACACGTGAACCAATTGAGGGCGTACATGTTGTAATTTATCAAGGTGGTTCTACTATCGTGGCCGAGGGAGAAACAGGAGCTGATGGTTACTTTAGGCCTTATCTTCCTCTTCCTGACGGCGCTTATAGAGTTGAACAAACCACTTATAAAGAAGGCTATGTTCCTCAGGTCGACTCTGTTTCTTACGTTTTTCAAGACGCTACATATGGTTTAGGTGAGGTGGTCGTTGCTGAACTGGAGAACCAGCCAATTTTAGGCAATATTATTGTTAAAGTCGTTGACACAGATGGCAATCCTATTGCCGGTGCAACTCTTAAGGCTACTGCCGCAAACGTTGCTGGACCTCGTATCCCAACACCTCCATTTACTCAGACCGGTGTTCTCGCCATGGAGGCTGACGGAAGCTACTCTCTTACAACTGGTGCAGATGGCTCTGTTGTAATTCCTAACCTTATGGGTAACACTTCCACTACCATCACACAGCTCACCACCATTGATGGTTACCAGATTGATACTACGGTTCGTGTTGGTCAGATCACTGGTACAAATACCACTGCCACAGTAACTTTTGTTGATCCTCGTATTCCTGCTCCAACGCCTGCACCAGATCCAACACCTGCTCCAGAGCCACAGCCTGAGCCAACTCCAGCACCAGAACCTCAGCCAGAAGCACCAAAGGCTAAGAAGGTTAAGAAGTCTGCTCTTCCAGATACTGGCGACAACGCTCTTACACTTCCTATGATTGTTGGTGTTGCTGGCGTAACTATTGTTGTTGCTGGCGCAGCTCTCTTCCTTCATAAGAAGCGTCAATAAATCTTCACAAGCCTAGCTTCATTTACATAATTTTGCACGTAAATCAAGTGAATGACTTATACTTATCCAGTTCAGATATGTATGAGGAGTTCACTTGATTGCTCTTGCGGATAAGATTTCTAAGTCATTTGGCGGTAGGGTCCTTTATTCAAACGCAACACTTCAGCTCAATGCAGGAGAGCGTTGGGCTTTGGTTGGCCCTAATGGTGCTGGTAAGACTACGCTTCTAAAAATCATCATGGGTCTAGAGTCTGCTGATGAGGGAACCGTTACCTTTGCAAAAGACGCTACCCTTGGATACCTTGAGCAAGAGACAGAGCTTATGGGAGACAGGACCGCCCTCAACGAGGTAATTGAGTCCGCGCATGAGATCAAACAGTGGGAGAGAAAAGTAAATGACCTCTCACTCAAGATTGCTGAAACCCCTGAAGGCGCTACGCTTAACAAATACTTGGAAGACTATGCTCATGCTATGGAGCGCTTTGAGCGCCTTGGCGGCTACGAGCTTGAAAGTAGAGCTCGTCAGATTCTTGCAGGTCTTGGATTCCCGGTAGAAGATTTTGACAAGCCAGCTAAGGAGTTTTCAGGCGGCTGGCAGATGCGTATCTCTTTATCAAAGTTGCTTCTACGTCGTCCTGATGTTCTCCTCTTGGACGAGCCTACTAACCACTTGGACTTGGAATCTGTCCAGTGGCTTGAGAGGTTCTTATCGTCATATGACGGTACGGTTTTGCTGGTAAGTCACGACCGTTCGTTCATGGATGCCTGTGTAACGCACGTGGCGGCGCTTGAGAATCGTATGCTCGTAACCTATACCGGCAATTATTCCGGCTATCTTCATCAGCGAGAAGAAAATCTTGAGCAGCTCCGTGCTAAACGTGCAGCTCAAGAGCGCGACATTGCTCACATGGAAACCTTCATTGAGCGATTTAGGTATAAGCCTACCAAGGCAAAACAGGTTCAAGAGCGCGTTGCAAAGGTCGAGAAGATCCGTGAAGAGTTGGTAGTTCTTCCAGAGCAGTCTCACCACATGCATTTTAGGTTCCCAGAACCTCCTCGTACCGGAGACACCGTTATTTCTCTTGAGGGCGTGGCCAAATCGTACGAGGATAACTTTGTCTACGATAACGTTGACCTTAAGCTGTATCGAGGAGATCACGTAGCGCTTGTTGGACCTAACGGCGCTGGTAAATCCACTCTTATGAAGCTTATTGCTGGCAAGCTTAAGCCAGATGCAGGACAGATTAGCCTTGGGCAAAACGTCACTGAAGCCTATTATGCACAGCACCAGCTTGAAGAACTCAATCCTGCAAATACGGTACTTGCAGAGCTTGATACCGTTGCTGCTGGCTGGACTACTTCTGAAGAGCGTAGATTGCTTGGAGCCTTCCTTTTCCATGGCGATGACGTTGAGAAACGCGTGAATGTACTTTCTGGTGGCGAGCGCGCTCGTCTGGCACTTGCTAAGATGCTGGTTTCTCCAGATCCACTGTTGCTTCTAGACGAGCCAACTAACCACTTAGACATTGATTCTGTTGACGTTCTAGAGAAGGCGCTTGTTGACTTCCCCGGAACCATCATCTTGATTAGTCACGATGAGCACCTGGTCAGAGCCGTAGCTAACAAGGTTGTGGACGTTCGCGACCACAAGGTCACCGTCTATGACGGCGATTACGATTATTTCCTCTTTAAACTTGCTGAGCTTCAAGCAGCAGCTCAGGGGGAGACGTCGAGCAAGACGGTGTCCTCGTATGGAACTTCGGGTGCAAGAGCGGTTAAGAATTCTGGTCCAGAGGTAGGTCAAGCTGCAGGATCTTCTCGCAATGTGAAGACAAAGGAGCAGAGAAGAGCTGAGGCGGAAGAGCGTAACCGTAGAAGTCGCGCGCTCAGAGAGACCAAGAAGCGCCTGGACGAGGTTGAGGCGGCGCTAACTCCTGCGCACAAACGCTACGATGAGCTTATGACGCTTATGGCCGACGAGGCGCTTTATAACGATCCGCAAAAATTTGATGAGTGTATGGCTGAATACCAGGCACTTTCTAAGAAGATTCCTGCGCTTGAGGCTGAATGGTTGGAGCTTTCAGAAAAAATGGAAGCAGACATTGATGAGTAGGTAGTTTTGCCAATCTTGGGTAAAATTGTCTTGTAACTAATGTCTTGGATTTACTGTAATGTACTTAATGCCTTGTACTTGAGGGTTAAGTTTGTTCGTGCCTGTCTGCACGGTTTTTGCAGATGTTGAGATAAGGATTGTTGTGCCAACTGCTTTAACATCAGTTCCATCGCTTTTGACAATGCTCGCTGAATTTGCACTGGTAATCTTTGCCATTGTAGTTCATGAGGTTGCGCATGGCTTTGTGGCATACAAGTGCGGAGATCCTACCGCTAAAATGTCTGGTCGTTTGACGCTCAATCCACTGGCACACATTGACTTGTTCGGTACGGTTCTTTTGCCGTTTATGTTGGTATTGATGGGTGGTCCTAGCTTTGGTTACGCAAAGCCCGTTCCCTATAACCCCAACTACCTCAAAGATCGTCGTCGTGACGAGATTCTTGTAGCACTCACAGGTCCAGCGTCTAACATTTTGCAGGCGTTTCTCGGCGCGCTCTTGTTGCGTTTGCTCAACGCATTAGCTGTTGCATTTGGTTCGGCACTAAATCCGCTGGTAATGTACTACGTTTCTTCACTGGTAATCTTCTACATTCAGATTAACGTAAGCCTGGCGGTCTTTAACATGCTGCCAATTCCACCTTTGGACGGTTCTAAGCTGCTGTTGTATTTTCTTGGCGAGAAAAACCGTCAAAAGTTCTACGCCATTGAGCCCTACTGTATGATTGCTGTAGTGGGACTCATGTTCTTTGCGCCTGGTTTTTTCTCGTCCATTATTGGGGGCATTTCTAACGTCATTTTGAGCCTGCTTGCGAGAATCATCTAATGTCGTACAAAGTTAACACTGCAACATATTCTGGCCCGTTTGACCTGCTGCTTCAGCTAGTAAGCAGGCAAAAGGTTGCTATTGGCTCTATTTCTATCTCTGAGGTTGCTGATCAGTACCTGGCAGAAGTGGATGCCATGGAAGAGCTTGATTTAGACGTTGCCAGTGACTTTGTCCTTGTTGCGTCAACGCTTTTGGACATGAAGGCTCATGCCTTGGTGCCTCAAGATGTTTCACTCAAAAGCTCATACGATGAAGATGAGTATGATGACGAACTTGACGGTCTTTCTCCTGATGAAGCGCGAGAAGTTCTTATCGCTCGTCTTATTGCCTATAAGCAGTTCAGAAATGCTGGCGCTGCACTGGGTAGCCGCATGGAGGCAGAGTCGTACATGTTCCCACGCTCAGTGGGCCCAGATCCTGATTTCTTGAACCTCATGCCAGACTATCTTGAGGGCATTACCCTCAGAAGCCTTGCCGTCATCTGTGCGGACATTGACTCAAAACGTGAGACATTCTTGCTTGAAGCGGAACATGTGGCGCCAAAAAGGCTTCCAGTGGCCCTGACAGTAGCTTCTGTGGACCGACTCACGCGCTCTAAGGGCAAAGTGACGTTCTCTGAGCTCTTAGACGGTCAAGATACGCCAGAAATTGTGGTTGCAAACTTTTTGGCAGTGCTTGAACTCTTTAAGCGCGGTCTTGTTCGTGTTCAGCAGGATGTCATCTTTGGCGAGATTGAGATTGAGCACATAGAGGGCGCAGATTCATACCAGCTTGATGAGTCTGTTCTTTTGGAACTAGAAGAACTATCTGGTGATGAGCCAGACCTTGAAGGATTTAACTTATCTCAAAACGCACTCGATGATGTCCAACAGACGCTTTTATCGCTAACCCATACGCCCGATGAAGCACAGAAAGAGGCGGAATAACTTATGGCAGAAGAGCTTACCTATTTAGATTCCGAGTCGCTCAAGGGCGCACTAGAATCACTGCTTTTGGTTGCAACAGATGCAATCACCACGGCCGACTTTTCCAAGGTCACCAATGCAGCTCCTGCCGAGGTTGCCCAAGCGCTCAAAGAGCTTGCAGAGGAGTACACGCGCTGCAACAGGGGATTTCAGCTCAGAGAGGTAGCCGGCGGTTGGCGTCTCTTTACGCACCCAGCTCACCATCAGCTGGTCAGCGATTTTGTGCTCTCCTGGGATACGCGTCGCCTTTCTCAGGCAGCGCTTGAGACGCTGGCGGTTATTGCTTATCACCAGCCCGTTACTCGTGAGGGTGTCCGTGCTATTCGAGGTGTTAACTCTGATGGTGTTATCTCTTCACTTCGCGAGAAAAACCTTGTGCGTGAAGTAGGCAAAGAGGCAGATAGGGGACAGGCTATTCTTTATGGCACCACTGCGCTCTTCCTGGAGCGCTTTGGTCTCAAGTCTTTGCGAGAGTTGCCGCCGCTGGAAGATTTTGCCCCTGATGAGGAGTCCAAGCAGTTTATTCGCGAGAGACTCTCCGGCAGAAGCTTCACTTCAACGCTTGAAGAAGCCGCAGAAGACATTGACGATGAGCGCTCCCTTTTGGGAGACAGCTACGATACGCAAGAGGATGCATAGGCCGTGGCAGAAGAGCGTATTGTTCCCATGCGCCTGCAGCGCTTTTTGGCGCGCGCAGGAGTGGCTAGTCGCCGTGGCTCCGAGCGCCTGATGACCTCTGGTCGCGTCACGGTAAACGGCCAGGTAGTCACCGAGCTTGGCAGTAAGGTTGATCCGCTGGTAGATGTTGTAGCAGTTGACGGCATTGTCTGCTCAATTGCCGAGAAACCCGTCTACTTGATGCTCAACAAACCTGCAGGGTATCTGACCACTATGAAAGATCCCCAGGGTAGACCAACCATTGTGGACATGGTTCCCACTGAGCAATACCCAGGACTTTTCCCTGTTGGACGCCTTGATATGGATACCACGGGTCTTTTGTTCTTTACTACCGATGGCCAAATGGCTCAAGAGCTCCTGCATCCCTCAAAGCATGTATGGAAGCACTATGTTGCTCATGTAGTAGGTACGCCTACAGAAGAGCAGCTAAATCGCCTGCGCGAAGGTATTGAGCTTGAAGACGGCCCTGCAGCCCCTGCTGAGGTTGAGATTGTTTCCAACGATGCCAAGATGAAGGCACTTCTCGCCCCACATGGTTTAGGAAAAACCGGTGGAGGAGAGCCAAACTCCCTGGTTAGCGTAACTATTAGAGAAGGTAGAAAGCACCAGGTCAAAAAGATGCTTCTGGCCATTCACCATAGAGTTCTCGCACTCCACAGAGATACGTTTGGACCACTCCACCTTACAGGCGTTAAAGAAGGACAGTGGAGACTTCTTACAGAAGAGGAAGTTGCCGCTCTGGAGCGCACTATTGGTAGAGAGCCTGGTGCTTCTCCCATCATGCCTTTACATGCCAGCAAATAACTACTAGTCGCACAATTACTAAGTACACGTCAAACAGCTCAAGCACGCCAGAGAGGAGACATAATGCAGCCATTTGAAGTTCCAGCTCAGGTTCATCGCATTTTGTTTATGCGCCACCCAGAGAGTGTGGCTAATACACAGCGCTTTTTCAGCGGCAGAAGAGACGTTGAGCTTACCGAGCATGGCGTTGAACAGCGAGAACACGCTGTTCGTGCACTTGTTGAATTTCATCCAGATAGAATTTGGACCTCTCCTTTATCTCGCTGCAAAGACATGGCCCAGATGGCTGCCACCGAACTTGGTATTCCTTGTGAGGTAAAAGATGACCTTGCAGAGATGGATTTTGGCATTTTGGAGAGCAAGCGTTTTGCTGATGCAGAAGAGATTTTAAAGCCCTATGGCCTTACGTTTCCCTGGGCCTCAGACAAAAACGGCCACTCCATACCTGCTCCAGAAGCAGAGTCATACGAGCAGGTAAGAAGCAGGTGTCGCACTATTCTTAACGAGTTCTCCAACCTTTCTGGACGCACTGTTTGTATTTCTCACGGCGGCTATTTGCGCTCTATGATGGCAGAGATTTTTGGCATCCCAGGAAGTTCAAGCTGGAACGTACATCTTGCAAATGTCTCTTCAATCTTCTTTACTAGTACAGGCAGTTCTGATTTCAAGCTTGGTGGATTTAACCTTGATCCAGAAGAGGTTATTCGTCGTTCCACTGAGCCAAGTTTTTACGATTTTCGTGACATTTGGGGTGTCACCAAGGGGGATAAGTAATGATTGTTGCTATTGACGGCCCAGCAGGCTCCGGAAAGTCTACGGTAGCTCGCGCCCTTTCTGATCGCCTGAATCTGATTTTCCTTGATACGGGCGCAATGTATCGCTCGGTAACCGTAGAATGCCTGCGTCAGGGCATCGATATGACTGATACCGAGAAAATTATTCAGGTAGCACGCAGCATTAGCATCTCGTTTGGCAACTCCGCAAACGGTCAGACCGTTTACGCAAACGGCTCAAACGTTACGACAGAAATTCGTACTCCTGAGGTAGACAGAAACGTTAGCGCCGTTGCAGCCATTCCTGAGGTCCGTGAGGCTATGGTTACGCTTCAGCGCCGTGCTGGCGAGAATGGCGATGTAGTCGCAGAAGGTCGTGACATTGGCACCGTGGTATTCCCCGAAGCTGATGTAAAGGTTTTCTTGACCGCAGACCCTGCTGCTCGTGCTCACCGCCGCGCTGTTCAGCGCCAGGGTGGAGACGCAGCCACCGGAAACGATGCCCAGGTAGACGCCAAGAGTGAGGAGAAGATCCTCGAAGACATCAAGGCTCGCGATAAGGCTGATTCTGAGCGTAAGGCAGCACCACTTCGCGCTGCAGAAGATGCCCACCACATTGACTCTTCTGCGCTTTCTGTTGAAGAGGTTATTGCGGCTATTATTGCCCTGCATCCTGGACTTGGCAAAAGAGATGCCCGCAACCACAGGGCTTCTCACCAGGGAAATGGATCAGAGAGCAGCTCTTCTGATGACGGGAAGTCTCACACGGAAGAGCCTAAACGCTCCGAGAAAAAGTCTTCTATAGCAGCGGCATCTAAGCGTTTGCGTCCTTTTGGCGGAAACTCATTTGATGATTATTACGATACCGCGCTTGCTGATTTTCCAGCTCCAGCCAAGTTCTTTAAATGGCTGGCAGTCAGTGTGCTTGGACTGATTACAAAAATTTGGTTTAGATGGCGCTGGGACAATGACCAGCTCTTTGTTGGCGATAAGACCCCTCGCGTTCTTATCATGAACCACCCAACGTTTTTGGACCCTATTGTTACTGTTGTTCACCTCCTTGTTCACGGTATCCCCGTGAGAACCATCTACAAGAGTGAGTTCAACAAATTCAAACCACTTCAGTGGGCACTTTCTAGACTGGGCGGTATTCCAGTAGACCGCGGAACTGCCGATATGAAGGCAATTCGTCGTGCAACTACGGCACTTTCTAGAGGAGAAATGCTTCTCATTTATCCTGAGGGCACCAGAGTCAGAAGCAACACTGAACGTGGAGAAACCCATGGCGGCTTTGCGCTTATCGCTCAGCTTGCCAAGGTGGATGTTCAGCCACTAGCTATTATTGGTGCGCTTGATATTAAGAAAAAAGGTTCTCCTCTGGTTAAGCCTGTAAAGGTTTATCTTCGTGCTGGTCAGAAGGTTTCTTTTAGTGATCTGACCTCTACAAAGCGTAAAGATCAGGCAAAAGAGATGGAAGAAGTGGCCATGGAGCGGGTATACGAACTAAGAGATGCAATGCTCAAAGAGCATCCCGGAAGGAATTAGTTCGTGCCTACTATTAGAATTGCTGATGAAGCAGGTGCTTGTTACGGCGTAGAAAGAGCGCTTCAGATGGTCCAGCAGGCCGTCAAAGATGCTCATGCGCCCGTACGCACGCTTGGTCCGCTTATTCATAACCCTCGCGTTGTTACGTCTCTTAAAGACCAGGGCGTAGAGGTTGTTGATTCCGCTTCTGAAGCTGCAGGAAGTGCGCTTCTGCTGCGCACCCATGGCGTAACTCCCCAAGAGGAGCAGATTGCCAAGGACGGCTGTGTTGACGTACTTGACGCAACCTGTCCGTTTGTAAAGAAGGCTCACGGAGCTGCAGAACTTCTCGCCAAGCAGGGCTATGCCGTGTATGTGGTAGGAGAGTCTGGACATCCTGAAGTTGAGGCAACGCTTGCTCACGTGCCAGGTTCTTTGGCTATTGACACCGTGGAAGAAGTTGCCGCTCAGGCGGACGCCATGAGAGCTGCAAAGAAGGTTGGCCTGGTAGTACAGACCACCATGAGCGCCGCTAAGCTCTCTGAAGTAGTTAACGCGGTACTTCCGCTTGTTGACGAGCTTCGCGTCATGAATACCATCTGCGAGGCTACTGCGGGCCATCAGGACTCGTGCATGAGGCTTGCAAAAGAGTCTGACGTCATGATTATCATTGGCGGCAGGATCTCTGCAAATACCACTCGCTTAGCAGAGATTTCTAAGCTCTATTGCCCCGCAACCTATCACATTGAAGGCGCAGATGAGCTGCAAGCTTCTTGGTTTGAAGGAGCAGAGCATATTGGTATTACCGCCGGCGCTTCTACGCCGGAAGCTCATATCAATGCAGTTAAATCAGCTATTGAACAAATCGTAGGCGCCTAATATGGAACAGCGCGCAGACTACGGAAATACAAAATCTGGTGGACTTGGCGCACTGATTGAGTCCGTTGAAGAGGGTAGTCCTGCGTGGAAGGCTGGCCTTGAGCCGGGCATGATTATCGAGAAGGTCAATGGCGTGGTGCCAAAAGATCTGATTGATTGGCGTTGGGAGGCCGACGGCTCCCTCTGTGAGCTCGAAGTTTCTATTCCTGGTGATGATGAGCTCTACGAGTGTGTGCTTGAGCGTGAATCCGGAGAAGACTGGGGCGTTGACTTTGTTGATGTGCTCTTTGATGGCATCAAGACCTGCGTAAACGCGTGTCAATTCTGCTTTATGGCTATGCTGCCAGAAGACATGCGCCCTTCTCTTTCCATTAGAGACGACGATTACCGCCTGAGCTTTTTGCAAGGTAATTTTGTTACGCTCACTAACCTCACCGATGAGGACGTTGAGCGCATTATTTCCCATAAGCTTGAGCCTATGAACGTCTCGCTTCATGCAATTTCACCTGACGTACGCCGCAATTTGATTGGCGCTCGCGCAGCCAGAGGCATTGAAGTACTTGAAAAGCTTATGGACGCCGGCATTGAAATTCATGGCCAGATTGTTCTGTGTCCTAATATCAACGACGGCGAAGAGCTTGATAAAACGCTTGACTGGATAGAGGCTCACCAGCAGATTACCTCTCTGGCCATTGTTCCGCTTGGCTATACCAAAGACTCTAAGCGCTTTACGCATTCCTATTCTGATGACGTAGAGCTATCCCGCTCTGTAGTCAAAATTGTTGAACCCTACCAGGAGCGTGCACGAGCCTCTTTGGGCATTACGCGCTTCCAGCTCTCTGACGAGTTCTACGTAGACGCTCAGCTACCTATTCCACCTGCGTATACCTATGACGGTTATCCGCAATTTTATGACGGTATTGGTATGCTCAGAAGCTTCCTTGATGAGGCTGAAGAGGTCTGTAACACTATGCGTACCGCTCTTGATGAAGCAGATACCTATCTTTCTGCGCGCTCTCGCAAGATTTTGCTGATTGTAGGTGAAGCTGCTCAGCAAACTATCCAGACCTTCTGCGATGACTGGTCGGCTGATGGCAACGTTTCTACTTTTGCCGTGCGCAACGATTTCTTTGGTGGAGACGTTAACGTCACAGGACTTATCTGCGCCGTTGATCTTCTCGCCCAGGTTCCTGAAGACCTCACAGATGTTCTGGTGGTGCTTCCTGAGGTCATGTTTAACTTTGATAAAGTCACGCTTGACGGCATGTCACTAGCCGATTTAACTGCACAGCTAGAGGCACGCAGCGCCAAAGTCATCATGTCAATTCCTGGTCCCACAAACATTGCCAAGTCGTGCATTAAAGCGCTCAAAGAGTGGGATTAGCCACGTATTGCTGGTATTATTAAATCAACTGAATGAAAGGTGAGACATGGCTAAGCCCATTGTTGCTATTGTTGGACGCCCAAATGTTGGTAAGTCCACGCTGGTAAATAGAATTGCCGAGAAACGCGATGCAATCGTACACGAGTCAAGGGGAGTAACCCGCGACCGCTCATATCACGACGCTGACTGGAATGGTCGTGAGTTTAAGCTCATTGATACCGGCGGCATTGAGTCAATTAAGTCGCAGGATCGTTTTGCTCCACACATTCGTGAACAGGCACTTCTTGCGTGTGAAGAGGCAGACGTTATTGTCTTTGTGGTAGACGGCTCTACCGGCGTTACCGATGAAGACGAAGAGGTTGCGCGCATTGTCCGTAAGAGCGCCAAGCCCGTGTTCTTGGTTGTCAACAAGAAAGATAACCCTGCAACAGAGCAGGATGGTCTATGGGACTTCTACGCACTTGGTTGCGGAGAACCTCTGCCTCTGTCTGCCTCTCATGGTCACGGTACTGGTGACTTGTTGGACGACATTGTCAACGCATTTCCAGAGGTAGATGAAGAGCCAGAAGATGACGGCATTCTTAACCTTGCCATCATCGGCCGACCAAATGTAGGTAAATCTTCGCTGGCAAACCGCCTGGCTAACAAGAAACGCTCTATTGTTTCTGATGTTGCTGGTACTACACGTGACGCAATTGACACCATGATTGAATGGAAGGGAACTCCCATTCGTCTTGTTGATACCGCAGGCATTCGTAAAAAGAGCCAGGTACACGAGGACGTTGAGTACTACAGTCTGGTCAGAGGCCTGCAGGCAATGGACCGCGCAGACGTTTGTCTTCTTGTTGTTGACGCCTCTGTTGGCGTAACCGAGCAGGACCAGAAACTTGCAAACATGGCCGTAGAGCGTGGATGCGCGCTGGTGCTCCTGCTTAACAAGTGGGACCTTATTGACTCTGAAGCAAAGCGAGATGAGGTAGCAGTCTCTGTAGCAAAGCGCCTGGCCTTTGCTCCTTGGATTGCTTCTATCAACGTTTCTGCACTTACTGGCCGCGCTATTGATAAGGTACTTGCCGCCGCTCTTTCGGCTGCAGAATCCCGTGCTCTTCAGCTTAAGACTTCCGAGCTCAACGAGCTTCTCGCCCAGATCAGAGAGGGTGGACACACGGTGTCTGACCGCGGTCGCCGTCTTAAGATTCAATACGCTACTCAGACGGGCTCTAAGCCTCCTGTTATCTCGTTCTGGTGCAACGCTCCAGACCTTGTTGATGACAACTACGAGCGCTTTATTGAGAACAGGCTTCGCGAGAAGTTCTCTCTGGTTGGCACACCTATTCGATTGAAGTTCCGTAAGAAGGTTGAGTCTAACTAATGTCTGGAATTGTTGTTGCTCTGATTTTTGGACTAATTGCATTTGGCCTTGGTGGCATTCCATTTGGCCTGATTATTGCAAGCGTTATGGCTCATGAAGACATTCGCAAACTTGGATCAGGAAATATTGGTACCACCAATGTTGCTAGAAATGCTGGTAAAGCAGCAGGTATTCTTACGCTTCTTTGCGATGCAGGTAAGGGTATTGTCAGCGTCATGCTGATTCGTTGGTTCTTGGGAGCCCAGGGATTTATTCCTCTGGTCTCGGGAAATGATCACGCAGAGGCTGAGTTCATCATTTCTTTTGTGTATGCCTGCTGTGTTCTTGGTCATATCTTCTCGCCCTGGCTTCATTTCCACGGCGGCAAAGGAATTGCTGTTGGATTTGGTGGTGGCCTTGCGGTAAATCCGCTTGCAGCACTCGTAGCTCTTGCGGTGTTTATTACGCTTGCCGTACCAACTAAGTACGTATCGCTTGGTTCCATTGGTGCGGCGGTTGCCATTCCGCTTTTCTGTCTTTTATTTGGCATGGACCCTGTGGCAACTATCCCAGTATTTGTTGTGGCTGCTGCAGTAATTTGGGCACATCGCGAGAATATCAATCGTCTTAATGCTGGTAGTGAGTCTAAATTCTCTTTCGGCGATAAGAAAAAGGACAAGTAATCATGAAAAGAGTTGCTGTTATTGGTTCGGGATCGTGGGGTACCGCACTTTCAACACTACTTGCTTCAACATCTGATGAGGTTATTATCTGGTCTAGAGAGGCCGATGTCACCGAATCCATCAATAAAGAGCACGTTAACTGCAGACATCTTTCTGATTCTGAACTGCCACACAATATTGTGTCTACTACCAGCGAGGCTGAGGCTCTCACCGGTGTAGATGCCGTTGTTATGGCTGCTCCTTCTGCGTTTCTGCGCTCTGTTTGCGCTGCTTGTGCACCGTATCTTGACCCTGAAGTTGATGTTTTGATTCTCTCCAAGGGTATGGAGGCAGGTTCTCACAAGCTTATGCATGAGGTGGCTGCTGACGAGCTGGGAAATCCTGCAAGAATCGCAGTTCTTTCTGGTCCAAACCATGCAGAAGAGGTTATTAAACAGGGAATTTCTGCAGCAGTTGTAGCGTCAGAAGATGCCGAGGTTGCTAAGCGTTTCCAGGCACTACTTTCTCGTCCGTACTTCAGAACCTACATTAGCTCTGACGTGCGTGGTGTTGAGGCATGTGCTGCTGCTAAAAACGTTGTTGCTATTGCTTGCGGTATTGCTGTTGGCTTGGGTAATGGCGATAACGCTCTTGCCGCTCTTATGACACGCGGCTTGGCAGAGCTTGGTCGCGTCGTATGCGCTATTGGCGGAGATCCACTCACTTGTATGGGTCTTGCTGGTATGGGTGACTTGGTAGCTACCTGCACCTCCGAGCATTCTAGAAATAGAACGTTTGGAGAAGCCCTGGTTAAGGGCAAGACGCTTCAGTCTTACCAGGAAGAAACCGGCATGGTTGTTGAGGGTGCTCAGGCCGTCATTGGTCTTTATGAGCTTGGTCAGCAGATGGACGTCGAGATGCCTATCACTTCAGCTGTTCACGCTGTGCTGTACGAAGGCGCTACGCCAGAAGACATTACTTCTCGCCTTACAAACCGCCTTCCAAATGAAGAATTTTATGGAATGACTCGATAGGAGAGTTTGATGAATAACGTCCTGGTAGCACCATCTGTTCTGTCCGCAGATTTCTCCAAGCTTAAGAGCGAGCTTGATTCAATTGCAAATGCTGATTACATCCATTACGACGTGATGGATGGCCACTTTGTTCCTAATATTTCTTTTGGACCAGATATTTTCTCGTACTGCAAAAAGTCCTCTGAGCTGCCCATTGACGTCCATCTGATGGTCACCAATCCAGCTGAGATTGCGCCTCTGTTCCTAGATCGTGGTGCTGACGTTGTCACCTTCCATTATGAGGCCGAGGTTCATGCTCATCGTCTTGTCCACCTTATTAAGGATTCTGGTGCTAAAGCTGGCATTTCTCTTTGCCCAGGTACTCCTGTAAGCGTTCTTGAGGATCTTATTGAAGACCTTGACCTGGTGCTTATCATGACGGTTAACCCTGGTTTTGGTGGACAGAAGTTTATTCCTCACTCACTTGAGAAGCTCAAGGCACTCAAAGAGCTCTGCCGTAAGCACAACGTTAACCCTCTGATTGAGGTTGATGGTGGTATTAGTGCAGCTAATGCAGCTGATGTTGTAGCTGCTGGCGCTGACATGCTTGTTGCAGGTAGCGCTGTATTTGGCCAGGAAGACCGCGGTGCAACTATCGAGGCAATCCGCTCTGCCGGTGAGTCCGCTCTTACGGTTCAGGGCTAGACTGCACTCTCATGCATTAGTTACGCCAGATCATTAAGATTGAATCAGCAGAAACACGTTATGGATTACGTTTACCTAGACTATGCAGCTTCAGCACCAATGCGCCCAGAGGCACTTGATGCCGAGAAAACCTATGAGACTTCACCCATTGCTGGGGTGAACCCAAACTCTTTGCACTCGCTGGGACGTCAAGCGGCGCGAGAACTTGATGGTGCTCGTGGTGTTATCGCGCGTGCAGTGGGTGGTAAGTTTAGGGCTCCTGACGTGGTCTTTTGCTCTGGCGGAACTGAGGGCAATAATCTCTCAGTTCTTGGAATGGCAGAAGGTATTCGTAATAAGGACCACAAGCGCAACACGGTGGTTTTCTCGGCAATTGAGCACGATTCTATTTTGGATCTTGCGCCTGTTCTTCGCGAGAAGGGTTTTGAGGTACGAATTGCTCAGCCTAACCGTCAGGGAAAGATTGAGGCTTCAGCCCTTGAGGGTCTTTTGGATCAGTCGGTTGCGCTTGTTTCCGTCATGTATGCCAATAATGAGACGGGCGTTATTCAGCCAGTTGTTAATCTTGCCCAAGCTGCTCATAAGGTGGGGGCGCTTTTCCACACTGACGCGGTTCAGGCGTTTGGCCGCATTCCTCTAGAGGTAGAAGACGTAGATGCTCTGACTGTTGCTGCCCATAAGATTGGCGGCCCTCTGGGTATTGGTGCTGTGCTTATGCGCTCCAAGACGCCGTTTAAGGCGCAAAGTTTTGGCGGGGGACAAGAGTCTGGTAGACGTCATGGAACACAGGACGTCCGTAGTGCCCTCGCATTTGCTGCTGCTGCTCAGTGGTGTCAGGATAACCTTACCCAAACGCAGGAGAGCGTTTCTGCGCGCGCTAATAAGGTGTATGAGACTCTTTGTACTTCTCCCAAAATTAAACCAACTACAGAGGCTTACGCTGGCAAAGACCACATGCCTGGTACGGTAAGCATTATGGTTCCTTCTATGGATTCTGAGACGCTTATCCTAAAGCTTGACCAGGCACGTTTTGAAGTCTCGGCTGGCTCTGCGTGCTCCTCAGGCTCTCTTGACGCAAGTCATGTTCTCTCGGCTATGGGAATCTCTAGAAACGAGGCTCTGGGTAGCTTGCGTATTACCTTTGACGAGCGCGTTTCTGAAGCAGACCTTGATGCCTTCTGTGCAACCTTGCTGCAGATTGTTGGATAAATTTTTCACATACTAATCTCTGCATTAGTTATGTTCTGCGTCCGATACGTCCTTATTTACGGTAGACTAGATGAGTAACCGTATATGAGGAGGCCCTATGAGTGAGTCTGTTAATCTGATGCAGCTCCAGGATATTGATTTGCAGCTGCTAAAACTCGCATCCAACTTGGCCTCAATGCCCCAGGTTCAAAAAATTAAAAACGCCCAACTTGCAGAGAAGAAGATTGCTTCCCAGCTTAAGCAGGTGCTTGGTGTTAAAAAAGACGTAGAAATTGATATTTCTGACCTCAATGAGCAGCGCGCCCATTATGTCCTTAAGACAAATGAGGTTTCTGCTGCTGTAGAAACTGCAACTAATCATCGCGCTCTTAGAGACTTTGACCAGCAGCTTTCTTCTTTGGCTAAGAATATCGAGAAGTGCGATTTTAAACTTGCAGCAAAAACAGAAGAGCTTGAGAAGTGCAAGAAGGCTTATCAGACAGCCCAAGACTTGCAGGTAAAGCTTATGAAAGAGCGTGAGAGCCTTTCTCAGTCTCTTGAGATTGATTCTGCGGCTCTTCGCGCAGAGATCGTAGAGCTTTCTAAGTCTCGAGAAGAACTTGCAGCTCAGATTTCTTCTGACACGCTTGAGCGTTACGAAGCCGCACGTAAACGTTTTAAGGGCCTGGCAGTTGAGCACCTTGTAGGTAATGTTCCAAGTGTTTGCCGCGTCAAGCTGCAGCCAAGTTCATTCCATGATCTTCAGCACAGCTCTGAGATTGCCGAATGTCCTTATTGCCACAGGATGCTTATTACTTCTACAGCGTTTGAAGAATAAAGGAATTTATCGCTATGTTGGATAAAACCGCTCAGTCCTCTGTATGCCTTGTGGTGTGCGGAGGAATTGCTGCATATAAAGCCTGCGAAGTACTCAGAGGCCTTCAGAAAGCTGACTGTGACGTTCGTGTTGTTATGACAGAAGATGCAGCTCAGTTTGTAGGAAAGACTACCTTTGAGGCTCTCACACATCATGAGGTGGTACTTTCGCTCTACAACAATGTGGAGTCTCCTGTTGCTCACGTCGACCTTGCTGACTGGGCAGATTGCATGGTAGTTGTACCAGCTACCGCCAATATCATGGCAAAAATGGCTCATGGTTTAGCTGATGATGCTGCAAGTACAACGCTTTTAGCAGCTCATACGCCAGTTCTTGTGGCTCCTGCCATGAATACGCATATGTGGGAAAATCCAGCCACTCAGGCGAACGTGGCACTGCTGCGTCAGCGCGGCATCCAGATGGTTATGCCTGAGTCAGGGCGTCTTGCCTGCGGCTATACCGGTGATGGCAAACTTGCTCCTGTCCAGCAGATTGTAGACGCTGCGCTGAAGGTTCTTTCTGGTAATGACGCTGCGCCAGCCAAGCAAGATCTTGCAGGTAAAAAGCTTCTTATTACCGCAGGACCAACGCACGAGAAGATCGATCCAGTTCGCTTTATTGCCAACTGTTCAACAGGAAAACTTGGTTATACCGTGGCTAAAGTTGCAGCTAGTCGTGGAGCAGACGTCACACTAATCTCTGGACCCACGCACTTGGAAGCTCCTCAAGGCGTCAACGTGCAAAGGGTAATATCTGCTGAAGATATGTATAAGGCGTGCGTAAACGCTTTTGACAACGTTGACGCTGCTATTTTGACGGCAGCTGTTGCCGACTATACACCAGCTCATCCAGCGGATCATAAGCTCAAGAAATCATTAGAGTATCTTGAGTCTATTGACCTTAAAGAAACCACCGATATTCTCGCCAGCCTATCTAAAGCAAAGAAAGACCAGGTTGTCGTAGGTTTTGCAGCAGAGACAAATAACGTCTTGGAGCATGCTCAAGCTAAACTTGAGCGTAAAGGTTGCTCCATGATTGTGGCAAATGATGTTTCTAGGCCAGACTCAACCTTTGGTTCAGATACAGACCGTGTGGCTTTTGTGACTCCTCAAGGTGTAGAACAGCTTGAGACTTTACCGCTGGCAGATGTAGCTTCAGAGCTTTTGGATCGTGTTTCCAAGATGCTTGAGGAGCGTGCATAGCGTGAAACCAGAAGAACTTTTTATTGGATGTCATCTCTCGGCAGGCAAGGGTTGGGAGGCAATGGGTAAAGATGCTCTTTCTATTGGAGCAACTACCTTTGCTTTCTTTACCAGAAATCCTCGTGGCGGCAACGCTAAGGCTTTAGATGAGGCTGATGTTGCAAAGCTGCGTGAGCTTCTGAAGACCCATCACTTTGGACCTTTGGTTGCACACGCTCCTTACACCATGAATTTGTGCTCGGCTAAAGAGGAGACTAGGGATTTTGCTCGTCGTGCGCTTTCAGAAGATCTTGAGCGCATGGAGTATCTACCTGGTAATTATTACAACTTCCATCCTGGTAGCCATGTTGGTCAAGGTTCTGACGTAGCAATCGAGCAAATCTCAGATGCGCTGAACGATTGTCTGTTTGAAGGCCAGCACACCACCGTACTTCTTGAAACTATGGCTGGTAAGGGGACTGAAGTTGGTAAAACGTTTGAAGAGATTGCTGCAATTCTAGATAAGGTAAACCACCCCGAGCTTATGGGTGTGTGCCTTGATACCTGCCATGTTCATGATGGCGGCTATGAGATTGTAGAAAATCTTGATGAGGTTCTAGATACATTTGACCAGATAGTTGGCTTAGACAAGCTAAAAGCCTTGCACCTTAATGACTCAAAGAATCCTCTTGGAGCTCATAAAGATAGACACGAACAGATTGGCAAGGGCTTCATTGGTCTAGAAACGTTCCGTGCCGTTGTGACTAATCCGCGCGTCAACACGCTTCCTATGATTTTGGAGACTCCTCATTCTGAGCTTTCTGGTTGGGGAGAAGAAATTGCGTTACTTCGTTCTTTTTTAGGTGATAACTAGTGGGAATTCTGGTAGGTTGCGAACAAATCTCTATGGAATGGCCTGCTAAGAAGGTTCTTACCAACCAAACCATTGGCGTTAATGAGGGCGACCGTATTGGTGTTGTCGGCAAAAACGGCGATGGTAAATCAACTCTCTTAGATCTTATCGCCAAAAGAATTGAGCCCGATTCTGGCAACGTAATTTGGAGAAGTGGTATCCAAGTAGGCTATATGGGCCAAAGTGATTCACTTTCTGATACACAAACCGTTTGTAGCGCTGTTGTAGGAGACACGCCAGAGTACGAATGGGCATCTGATGCTCGCGTTCGTAAGATTATTGATGAGCTTATTGGTGACTTGGACTGGAATGGCCTGGTAGGAGAGCTCTCAGGAGGCCAACGTAGACGCTGCGACCTGGCTCGATTGCTGGTAGGTACCTGGGACTTAATGCTCATTGACGAGCCAACTAACCACCTGGATCTGCACGCCATTCAGTGGCTTGCCAATCACCTAAAGAATCGCTGGTCAGAAGGAAATGGCGCGCTTATTCTGGTTACCCACGACCGTTGGTTTTTGGACGAGGTCTGTGACCACATGTGGGAAGTCCATGACGGAGTAATTGACCCGTTTGACGGCGGCTATTCTGCCTACATTCAAGCTCGAGTTGAGCGTGATAGACTGGCAGCAGTGATGGAAGAGCGCCGTCAGAATACGCTGAGAAAAGAGCTCAACTGGCTTGCTCATGGCGCAAAAGCACGCACGTCAAAGCCTAAGTTTAGAATTGATGCCGCCATGGAGCTTCTCGCCGAAGATCCGCCACTTAGAAACACGCTTGAGCTCAAACGCATGGCAGTCTCTAGGCTAGGTAAGCAGGTTATTGAGATGCATGACGTCTCGTTTGCTTACAAAAATGCTGAGCAGGCTGCCGACGTTGACTCACAGGTAGACGTCATCAAGCATGTTGAATGGCTCATTGGCCCAGGTGATCGCTATGGTATTTTGGGCGAGAATGGCGCTGGTAAGTCCACGCTTCTTGAGTTGATGACACAGCAACTACAACCAACGTCTGGCCTGGTAAAGGTAGGAAAGTCTGTCAAATTTGGATGGCTTTCTCAGCAGATTGATACATTTGCCACAAAAGAGACGTGGACCGTTCTTGAACTGCTTGGCCAGTACAAGACAAGTTACCTGGTAAATGGCAAGATGCAAAGCCCAACACAGCTGCTTGAAAGCTTGGGCTTTGATCGTCGAGAGTTTACCAACCGCTTGCAAGACCTCTCCGGAGGACAGCGTAGGCGTCTAGCACTTCTGTGCGTTCTTCTGGAAGAGCCAAATGTACTGGTGCTGGACGAGCCAGGCAATGACCTGGATACGGATATGCTAGCTGTCCTGGAAGACCTTCTGGACTCATGGCCTGGAACGCTTCTGGTGGTCAGCCACGATCGCTTCTTGATTGAGCGCGTAACTGACGACCAATATGCCCTCATAGACGGCCACATTCGCCACGTTCCTGGCGGCGTTGACGAGTACCTCAAGCTTGTTGATGCAGCAAAGCAAACGGCGAGAAAAGCAGGGGAGTTGTCGGGTACACGCGGCAGCTCAGATACTAACGAGCCGCAGGTAGACGGATCTTCTCGCCAGGAGGGTGCGGTGCTGAGTAACGCTGAGCGCCGCGAGCTTAAGAAGCGCTTTGACTCGATTGAGAGGCGTATGGGCAAGGCTCAGGAACTGCCTGAGCAGATTAGGGAACAAATGAGCACTGCTGACGCGACAGATGCGCAGCGTTTAATGGAGTTACAGCACCAGCTTGATGATGCTGAAGCGGCGCTTATGGAGTTGGAAGACGAGTGGTTAACGCTAGCAGAGAAACTTGGTGAAGCGTAAATGGGAGAGTTGCTCTCTAGGTTTGTATGGCCAAAGTATGGTCGCAAGAGTTTTGTTGCCTTGCTTTGTAAAGGTGTTGAAGTTGTTGGCGACCTGCTTACACCTTTGATTATTGCGCGCATGATTGACCTTGGTATACACGGCGCAAACATATATGACATTATTCGTTATGGCATTTTGCTGGTAGTTATTGCTATTGTGGGTTTTAGTTTTACGCTTGTCTGTCAGAAAATTGCCTCCATTGTTTCTCAGCGCACGGGAACTGATCTGCGCAATGAACTATTCAAGAAGATTCAAGAGCTCTCAAGTGCCGATATTTCTGCACTTGGAACAGATACGCTGGTAACCCGTCTTATCAACGATGTTAATCAGGTACAGGTAGCAGTTGCTCTGGGTATTCGTCAGCTGGTCAGATGGCCAATCTTGGCGGCCGGATCTATTATTGCCACCCTTATGCTTGATGCTCAGCTTGGAATGGTCTTCTTGATTGCAACAGTGTTGGTAGCAGCTATTTTCTTTTTTGTTGCACGTAAATCTACCGCACTCTTTACTGAGCTGCAGAAGCGCCTTGATACCGTTTCTTTATATATGCGACAAATGCTTTCTGGTATTCGTGTTATTAGGGCTTTTAGGCATGAGTCAGAAGAGAAGGAACAATTCTCCGAGGCAGTTCTTGCTCAGACAGATACAGCAACTGATGCTGCAAATTATTCAGCGCTACTGAACCCAGCGACCTTCCTTGTTATGTACCTAGGAATTGCCGTAACACTTTGGCTTGCGGCTCCTCAAATTACTGCAGGTACGCTATCCCAAGGTACCGTGGTAGCACTTGTCAGCTATATGACCAGTGCGCTTTTGGCTATTGGCTACGTTGCTAACCTGGTTATTATCATTACACGCGGTGTGGCATCTGCTAATCGTATTATGGAAGTACTCAACACCAAGCCCACGCTCACCGATGAGGGAAACAGGCAAATCAACCTCACAGAGTCCGATTTTACCGGCACCGCTGTGGCATTCAAAGACGCCTCACTTGTCTACGATGGTGGAGGAGAGCCTGCACTTTCTGGCATCAACCTCTTGCTCCAGGCTGGTCAGACGCTGGGCATTATTGGCGGTACGGGCTCTGGTAAGTCCAGTTTTGCTGCTCTCATCCCGCGTCTTTTTGATACGGAGACCGGCTCAGTGAGCGTCTTTGGCCATGATGTCAAAACGTACACGTTTGATCAACTGCGGTCCCTCATTGGCTTTGTTCCGCAGCACACCTCACTGGTCAGCGGCACCATTCGCTCTAATCTGTGCTGGAAGAATCCAAACGCCTCTGATGAGGAGCTTTGGGCAGCTCTTAAGGTTGCTCAAGCAGCAGACTTTGTGCGCGAGAAACCCGATCAGCTTGATAGCATTGTCGAGCGTGGTGGCAAGAACTTCTCGGGAGGTCAGCGTCAGCGCCTGACTATCGCCCGTG
Organism: Atopobium sp.; assembly: GCA_015259035.1. Classification (GTDB taxonomy): domain Bacteria; phylum Actinomycetota; class Coriobacteriia; order Coriobacteriales; family Atopobiaceae; genus Lancefieldella. The sequence goes on along the minus strand of JABZHC010000001.1, from coordinate 1,306 downwards.
CGCTGGTAGGAAGCCCACGCATTGTCATCTTGGACGACGCTGCTTCCGCACTTGATTTTGCTACGGACGCGCATCTCCGCGCGGCGCTTCGTAAGCTCAGTGCCACCACTACAAGCATCATTATTTCGCAACGTGTAGCAGCGGTAATGCAAGCAGACAAGATTCTTGTTCTTGACCACGGAAAACAAGTGGGGCTGGGAACACACAAAGAACTTCTCGCCACATGCCCGCTCTATAAAGAGATCTGTCTCTCACAGCTTCGTCCTGAGGAGGTGGAGTAATGGCCGATATGTATTCTGGCGGAAGCACCTCCGCTATTGCATCAAGCGCGCCTGAGCACGGCAAGGGCGGCTCGGCGGACGCAATCTCCATGTCCGCAGCAGAAGTGACGCGCCGACTAGCTGCATGGGTTTCTCCTCACGGAGGTTTTCTGGTTCTAGCGGCAGCCTCTTCAATTGCAACCGTGCTTTTGCAGCTCTGGGTACCTATCATTGTAGGCGCCGCCATCGACCAGCTCATTAGACTGGTGCAGGGTGGCGAGGCGGCACTTTTGCCAACGCTTGCTCAGCTCTCGGTGGTAGTTTTGCTTGCAAGTGCTACGCAGTGGCTTGCTTCTTGGTCTACCAATAAGCTCACCTACCTGGTCACCCGTGACCTTAGAGAAGCGGCACACACTAAGGTGACAAACCTTCCTCTCTCGTACATTGACACGCATTCCCAGGGAGATTTGCTCTCTAGGGTAGTAAACGATGTGGATCAGCTTGGCGATGGCCTCCAGCAAGGCCTCACGCAGTTCCTTACGGGCGTGGTTACCATTATTGGAACCTTGTGCTTTATGTTCTATATGTCGGTTCCTATGGGCCTTGTAGTTGCTCTGGCTACTCCGCTCTCAATTATTGTTGCATCCGCCATTACCAAGTACGCAAGCTCGTCTTTTGGCAAGCAGCAGGGCTACCAGGGCCAGCTTGGCGGATACGCAGAAGAGATGGTCTCTAACCAGGAGCTTATCACCACATTTGCCCACAAGGATGCCATTATTGAACAGTTTGAAGCTATTAACGAGAAACTCCGTGTAGTAGGAGAGCGTGCACAATTTGCTTCATCGCTTTCTAACCCTTCTACGCGTCTGGTAAATAACTTCATTTACGCTCTGGTGGCTGCTCTTGGTTGTATTTGCGTTCTAACGGGAGTTCCTTCTCCGCTTACCATCGGTCAAGTGCAGAGCTTCCTCTCGTACGCAAACCAGTACATGAAGCCTTTTAATGCTATTTCTGCAGTTGTTACGCAGGTTCAGACGGCCTATGCA
>JABZHC010000019.1 GCA_015259035.1 Atopobium sp. | reverse complement strand
GATACCGCTGGCGGCACAACTTTAGTGTCACGGGGCACACAGGTATTATCGCGATCTAAGAGCACAAGCTTAATCCCCTGCTGAACAAGATTCTCTATAGAGATATGCTCAACAGCAGAAACGTATTGTGTTGCTTTAATCAAGCTCATACCCCCACCAACTATTGCTTGCTTGCGGCTTCACGCTCGCGTGCGTTTTCAATAGCCTGCTGATGCTCCTCATAGGTCTCAGAGAAGACGTGCTCATCGGAGGTAATCCAGAAGTAGTAATAATTGGTTGCTGCTGGATCCATAGCCGCCTTAATAGAGGCATAACCTGGAGAGCAAATAGGCGTAGGAGTCAAACCCTTAAATGCATACGTGTTGTATGGATCGCTTGTCATTGAGCTGAGCTCTTCTGCAGTGGCTTCCCTGCCCAGAGAATAGGCAAGAGTTGCGTCACTCTGCAGGTACATATCGTCATACAGGCGATTGTAGAAGACAGATGCAACCTTAGGACGATCCTCATCAGTCAGGGCTTCTCGCTCAATGATCGATGCCATGGTAATGATTTGCTCGTTTGTAAGATTCAAGTTGTAACGCTTGTTGAGCGTAATGCGAGCGGCATCCAAGTTAAGGTCAGCCGTCTCTGTCTCAAACTGATCAAGCATGGCACGAATGACCGTATCGGCAGTTACGTTGCTTTCCGTAAAGGTATACGTCTTAGGGAACAGGTAGCCCTCAAGAGAATCGTTAGCGTCTACCGCGCCAGCAAGGAACGGATAGTCAGCAACATAATTGGATGCTTTTGCCTGATTTAAGAAATCATCGCGAGAAATACCAAAGTAGTCCTGAACCAAATCCGCAACCTGAGAAACGGTATAGCCTTCTGGTACGACAAAGCCACTACCAGGAGCATTAGGACCAGAAATAAGCAGATGTACGATGTCTGCTGGCTTGGTACCAGTGGTAATAACATAAATACCACTCTTAATTTTCTGCTCAGCATCCTGGCGCTTTACCTGGTTTAAAAACTCGCTCTTAGTAGCAATAATTTTGTTCTCAAAAAGAATCTTAGCGACTTCCTGCGCACCAGCACCATCTGGAATAGTAATGGTAACTTGCTGACCTGCGGTAATTTCTTGCGTATCGGAATTAGCACGAGAAAGTTCTGGAAGCGCTACTTTCCATACAAAGATGCCAAGGGCCGCAACCATGATAAAAGCGATAAGTGCCGCAAAAATACGAGAACGCTTTGAAGCCTTCTTATCTCTATGCTTTACCTGCTTGTTCTTTGCCATATGAGTAACTTGGGCGCTTCTTGAAGAAAGCTTGCCACCAGTAAGTGCAGGTAGCGATCCTGTAGCCTCAACAGAAGGCTGCGTAATCTGTTCCTGCTGAGTCTGCTCTTCCTGAGCCTGTCCCTCTGGTACAGGAGAAGAAAAATGTGCGCCCTGACGACGCGGAGAAGAACCATTGGATAGGGTGGGCATTTAGTCTCCCTTATGTATCTGTGCATCAAGCCACGATTGCAAAAAGAGTGAAGCAGCAACCATGTCAACTTTTCCACGCATGGCTTTCTCAGATAAACCTTGCGCTCGAAGGATCTTCTTCGCTTCCGCGGAAGAAAGTCTTTCGTCAGTAAATTCTAATGGAAGTTGGCAGTTCTTCGCAATTTGCTCAGCTTGAGCGGTAATTTTTTGGGCCTGTGGTCCATCTTCGCCGGCGAGCGTTTTAGGACGACCGCACAAAAGCAGTTCTGGCTCCCAATCTTCAAGCACAGCTTTAAACGTGCGTGCATGCGAGAGCACCTCTTGAGCAGGAAGCACGCAAACAGGCGACGCAATAGCACCATCGGGGTCACTTACAGCGACCCCGATGCGAACTTCACCAATATCTAGAGCTAAAACGCGCAAACGTTACGCACCAAGCTTTGTTCTTGCAGCCTCAAGTGCTGCGTCAATTCCTGCAGCACTTGAACCGCCTGCCTGCGCCATTGCTGGCTTACCGCCGCCGCGGCCACCAACAAGCTCTGCAATCTCTTTGACAATGTCTCCTGCCGAGAAACCCGCTGCAACTGCAGAATCAGTTGCACCTGCAAGCAGAGAAACCTTACCGTCAGCGGTTGCGGATGCGATGACGCAAGCAACAGGCTGGCCGTCAGATGCATCGCGGATACCATCCCATGCAGAGCGGAGCTCTTTGCCAGAAAGGCCCTCAAGCTTAGCAATTACGCAGCTATAGCCGTTAAGCTGAACAGCAGACTTAAGTGCTTCTGCTACCTGGTTGCTACCTGCTCCCGTAAGAGCAGCCTCAAGCTTGTGGTTTGCAGTGCGAAGATCCTGCTGCAGCTGCTCAACGCGGTCTGCAACAGCGGAAGGACGAACCTTCAGAGCTGCAGCAACCTCATCGAGCTGAGCCAAGCGCTCATCAACGTACTCGATAGCGCCCATAGAAGTTACCGCCTCAATACGCCTTGAGTTAGAACCAACGGAGCTCTCAGAGATAATCTTGAAGAGGCCAAGATCTGCTGTGTTGCGTGCGTGAGTACCACCGCAGAGCTCACGAGAGAATGGAGTGTCTTCTGCACCAGCAGAGACAACGCGTACGACATCACCGTACTTCTCGCCAAAGAGTGCAACAGCACCAGCGGCCTTTGCATCCTCAATGCTCATAATCTGGGTAACAACAGGCTTAGCGGCAAAAATCTCTGCGTTTACCATGCCCTCAATGCGATCAAGCTCATCTTTGGTAAGAGCCTCAAAGTGCGTAAAGTCAAAGCGCATACGATCTGGAGCAACAAGAGAACCAGCCTGGTTCACGTGGTCACCCAAAACCTTCTTAAGTGCAGCGTCAAGCAGGTGAGTTGCCGTGTGGTTGCGGCGAATGAGCTCACGACGACCGGCATCAATGGTTGCGGTGACTGAATCACCAACAGAGATGGTGCCCTCCTCTACCACGCCAACGTGGGACTCAAGACCGCCGTCACGGTGCTTAGTATCAGTGACGTGAACGTAGAGACCAGGAGCTGTCAGCTTGCCGGTATCACCAACCTGGCCGCCCATCTCTGCATAGAAAGGCGTGTGGTCAAGTACAACCTCAACCTCAGAGCCAGCAGAAGCGGACTCAACCTCCTGTCCATCCTGAACAAGAGCAACAACACGAACGCCAGAGAGCTCGTTGTTGTCATAGCCGTCAAAGACGGTCTCATCAAGGCGGTCAGAAAGTGCAACCCAAATGCTCTGAGCATTGCCCCAAGCATCGCGGTTAGCAGACTTACGAGCGCGCTCACGCTGCTCAGTCATTGCAGCATCAAAGGCGTCCATGTCAACAACGTGACCTGCATTTGCAGCAATCTCACGAGTAAGATCAATAGGGAATCCGTAAGTATCGTGCAGAAGGAATGCAACCTCACCGGAAAGCTGTGCGCCATCCTCTAGCTGCTCAAGCTCTGCAGTGAGTTTAGACTCGCCTGCGTCAAGCGTAGCGCCAAAGCGCTCCTCTTCTGCAGTCAGAATGCCGTCGATAAGAGCACTCTTCTCGACAAGCTCTGGATATTCTGCGCCTAGCAGAACAGCAACCTCATGCGCGTACTCTGCCATGAAGGTGCCCTGAATGCCCAGTAAGCGGCCGTGGTAGACAGCGCGACGGAGCAGGCGGCGAAGAATGTAGCTTCTACCCTCGTTACCAGGGAGAATTCCGTCACCAATCATAAAGGTAACTGCACGAGAGTGGTCTGCAAGGATACGCAGGCTGCGGTCAATCTCATCAGTTGAGTGATACTTTTTACCAGAGAGTTTCTCGCCCAAAGAGATGAGGGTACGCATGATGTCACCCTCGTAATTGGTGCCTTCATGCTGCATGATAGCTGCGATACGCTCAAGGCCCATGCCGGTATCGATGTTGCGATGAGGAAGCTCAGGCAGAGAACCATCTTCCTGGCGATCAAATTGAGTAAAGACGAGGTTCCAGAACTCAAGGTAACGGTCACCGTCGTCTCCAGGAGCCTCTCCCTCAAACTCAGGACCCTGGTCAAAGTAAATCTCAGAGCAAGGACCACAAGGACCAGTTGGACCAGCTGCCCAGAAGTTGTCGTCCTCGCCCAGACGGGTGATGTGATCTTCTGCTACACCAAGAGACTTCCAAATCTCAATTGCCTCATCGTCGTCAGTAAAAACAGTAAAGTACAGGCGATCAAGAGGCAGGCCAAGGTGCTCTGGAGAAGAAATAAACTCCATTGCCCAGGTGCATGCATCGCGCTTGGTGTAACCACCAAAGGAGAAGTTACCCAGCATCTCAAAGAATGAGAGGTGGCGTGAGTCACCAATGTTGTCAATATCGTTAGTGCGAAGGCACTTCTGGCAGGAAGTTGCGCCAATCTCCTTCATAGTCTTGATGCCCTGGTAATACTCCTTGAACTGGTTCATGCCAGCATTAGCAAGAAGCAGCGAAGGATCAGAAGGCACCAGAGATGAAGAAGGATAGCGCTTGCAACCCTTGCTCTCAAAGAAGCTTAGGAAGTCATCACGAATCTCTGCTGTTGTCATTGTTTTATAGTCAGCCATAAAGTACTTCTCCGTATTCAAATAACTACTCTTTTGTACTGTCTGAGTCTACCGCATCTGACGATGGTTTATCTGGTTCCTTAGTAACTTCTTGAGTATTCCTAAAAAGTAACTGAGAAAAATCATGTCCAAGAATCTTGGGTGCAGGAGCTGAAGACTTGCTGCGCACATGAGCTGTAGTGTCTTGATCAACAAGACGCGACTCCTCAAAGAACTTTGGGTCATCGAGGGCATCATACTCTGGCAGAATAGCGCCAGACTCATCCACATACTGCGTCGAGTTAAAAAGCGCGCCATTTGGCGAGACAATCTGTCTGCCCGAATACTTCTCAAAGAAGTACACAAAGATGCCCCTCAGTGCTGCTGTCAAAGGTATGGCAAGAATAGTTCCAACTACTCCGCCAAGAGCGCTGCCAATGACAATACCAACGAGCGAAAGACCCGGGTGAACTTTAACGCTCGTTGCCATAACCAAAGGTGAAAGCACGTTATCAACAACGTTTTGTGCAACCATCAAGATAACGATAGTCCATACGGTCATGACAGGGTCTACCAAGATGCTCAAAATAAGAGCAATACCTGCCGAGAAAACCGGTCCAACTACAGGAATAATATGGAAGATTCCTGTAACCATGCCAATAAGAGCGGCATAAGGGTTGCCTAAAATCAGACACCCAAAGTACACAAGAATGCCATTAACCGCAGAGGTAATGATAGTGCCTCGCATATATCCACTGGTAGATCTACTTAAGATTGCAAGAATAAGTCTGAACTCATTCTCTTTTTGAGGACCAGCAATAATAGCCATCTCACGGACAATAACTGGATAATCTTTGGCAAGCCAATAGGCAAGAACCAGACCTAAGAAAAAGACCATGAGTTGGTTTGCCATAGAAGAGATGTTGCCTAAAGCAGATGTGGAAAGCCAACTCAAAATACCAGAAGCAACTGATATTCCAATACTTGATGCCTGTTCAATTGCAAGTTCTACCGTCTGTCTAACAGCAGGGTTACTTTGAGTGTCAAAGTTCTGCCAAAACTCCCTTGCCATTGCTCCTATCTGACTTGCATACGAAGGAGCATTTCTGAGTAGCGTAGTAAGCTCAAATACCAATGGCTGCGCAATCAAAATCAAAAATCCTACCAGCACAATAAGCGTAAGAACAAGCGCGATAAGAGCGGAAATGCCACGAGGCACTCCCCTGTCTTCAAGCCAATTGGTAACAGGGCTACAGACAAACGCAATAATTGAGCCAATGGCGAGCAGCTCAACAGCCTGTCCCAGAATGCCAAGAACATGCAGTGCAAGTGCAAACAATGCAGCCAGACCAATGACTGTCCACACCATTAAGCCACGTTGTTTCCATTTTTGAGCTGAATCGGAAAAGTTTTGATGCTTTTGATCCATTAACGGTTCACGCTTTCTGGGTCAATCTTTTCTTGGATACGCTTTAAGGTGCGACGAAGCAGCCTTGAAACCTGTACCTGAGAGATATTAAGTTTCTCCGCAATCTCTACCTGAGTAAGGCCTTCAACAAAACGCATACGAATAATCTCTTGCTCTCGTGGCGAGAAGTCTCTAATGGCCTCTTCAAGCACAATGCGGTCATCAGAACCAGCAAGATCCTCATCTTCGGTCACATACTGATCAATGATTGAAGGAGTCTCGTCGCCATCAGCGCCAGAACCGCCTCCCTCAAGAGGAACAGAGCTATAAGCGCTAGAAGACTCCATAGCCTCAAGAACTTCTTCAACGTTAGTATCAAGGCGCTGGGCGATCTCTTCAATTGAAGGGCTTCTTTGCAGCTCTTTAGTCAAATCATCAGTGACTTGATTAATCTTGGACGAAAGCTCCTGCAAACGGCGAGGAACACGTACTGACCAGCCTTTATCGCGGAAGTGACGCTTGATTTCTCCCATGATGGTTGGCGTTGCATATGTTGTAAATTCAAGACCACGATCAGGCTCAAACCTATCAATTGCCTTGATAAGTCCAATGGTTCCCACCTGAATCAAATCATCAAGGGGTTCTCCACGGTTTTTAAACTTGGAGGCCAAAAAGCGCACGAGGTTTAAGTGACTCACAATAAGCTGGTCTCTTACCTCAGAGTCTTTTGTTTCTTTATATTGGGCAAAGAGCTTTCGTGTTCTATCTTTATCCCAGGCCGGGGTACCTTTAGAAGCACGGCGAGCAGCTCTTCTTGCGGCTTTCTGCTCTTCTGCAGATGCCTGTACTGCCTCGTTTGCTTCAGGTTTAGGCATGTGCACCGCCAGAAATCTTTACAAGATGAAGCGTATAACCGTCATCGCTAAGCGCAAACTCATCACAAATAGCGGAAAGCAATAGTTCTACAAGCTCAAGTGGCTGAGAATTATCTTCCTCAGACTCAACTGGATCCTCATCACCCAAGTCAAAATCAATAGCCATAGTATTGTCTTCGAGGGTAAACGTAATATCTACAGAGTCTTTCTGAGTGCCACAAGCAAAGACAAAGCCTTCTTCTGCGGCCATTTTGACATCTTCAAGCTCATCAACGTTCATCTTGCACAAAACAGCAAGATTAGCAGCCATCATTCTGACTGAACGAGCAAATGTTGGATCTGCAGGAGCGGAAAGCTCAACAATTTTTTGTGTCATTACAATCTACTCCTCAGACTTCTGAGAAGACTCAGAACCGTACTCAATATAGAACTGCTCAGTGCGAGCTGGTTTAGAATGCTTTGCCTTGTCCTGAGAAAGCAGAGGAAGCTCCTCAAGATACTCTTGAGCACGCTGTGCACTCTGTTGTGCGGAAGCAGTCGCACCGCTCAGGCGAGCCTGAGCTACCTCAGCAAGCTTGGAAGGATTGAGAGATCCGCCAAGACCAGTTCCTAGCTTTGAAACAGACTCAACAACGCCTGTCACCGCATCGCTTGCAGCCTTGCTGACTGTTGCAGTTACTGCAGAAGCAGCACCAGAAACGGTTGCTACATCACCAAGAACCACATTGAGGCTCTCAAGAGAGGTATTAGCGTTCTCTGCAGCCTCATCAACCTTCTGCATGAGTGCGGGTAACTGCTTGATAGTTGGATCAAGCTCATCGACCATGCCATCAATCTTTGAAATAACAGGTTGAATCTGCTCAATAGTGTTGTTAGCTGAGAGTGTAATCTCAGTAATTGACTTTCTTGTTGTTCTTAGGGTCAGAGCAACCTCGACAATGGCCCAAACACCAACTACGGCTAAGACTACAAGGGCAATCTGTAGGTAATCCATCTATGCCATCCCTCAAAGCTAACGGTTACAGTTCTTTTTATTTTACCCGAGGAGCGCCTTCTTGATGCTCCCACTTGAGTAATTCAAAATCCTAGGCTTCCTCGTGACGATCACGCTCTGTAGCTGCAATTCTCCATGCTTCCCAACCTCTTGGAGATGGCGAGAAGAACGCACCACGTTCAAGTCCTTCTGGAAGATAACGCTGTTCAATCCATCCCCCAGGATAATTGTGAGGATAGAGGTAATTGCCATACTCTTCAGAACCAGGGCGCGTGCGATCCCTTAAGTAACTTGGAACTTCTCGCCTTGGACCTGTTCTAACCTCATGGAGGGCGGCATCAATACCTGCTTCTGCAGCATTAGATTTTGGAGCAAGAGCCATATAAATAACTGCTTGCGCAAGGTTAATTCTGCACTCGGGATATCCAATGACCTCAGCTGACCTAAATGCTGCATGTGCAATGAGCAGCGCCTGAGGATCGGCATTGCCAATATCCTCTGAGGCCAAAATCATAATGCGTCGAGCAATAAATTTAGGGTCCTCACCTGCATCAATCATGCGCGCAAGCCAATACAGTGCCGCATCTGGGTCTGAGCCTCGCATAGACTTAATAAACGCAGAGATAATGTCATAGTGCATATCTCCTGCTTTATCGTAGGGAAGTCCGCGGCGAGGATTTGCCTCAAGAACATTCTGCTTGGTGATAACAAGCGGCTCAGATGCTTTGTCGTCAGCTAATTCTGGAACATCAACCATCTGAGAAGCAAGCTCAAGAGAAGTTAAAGCCGCACGACCATCTCCACCCGCAAGCGTCACAATCTCTTTGCGAGCATCTTCTTCCAGGACAAATGTGCCAGCTAGGCCATCCTCTGATTCAAGTGCTCGCTGAATGAGCTCATCGATTGCCTCATCTGACAATGCATGCAGCTCCACTACACGAGAGCGAGAAATCAGAGCGCTATTAACCTCAAAGTAAGGGTTTTCTGTAGTAGCCCCAATAAGTACAACTATTCTGTCTTCTACTGCGTGAAGCAAGGCATCTTGCTGAGAGCGCGTAAAACGATGAATCTCATCAATGAACAGAATAGTTCTTCTACCTGCTGTTAAAAGCCTTGATTCTGCTGCTTCAATCTCTCTACGAAGATCTTTAACAGTTCCCGTAATTGCAGATACTTCTACAAATTCTGCGTGCGTTGTATGAGCGATAATGCGCGCAAGCGTGGTCTTACCGGTGCCTGCTGGACCGTACAGCAAAACGGACGAGAGTGTATCGTGCTCAATTGCCTTGCGCAGCCAAGAGCCAGGACCAACCGCATCTTCCTGACCCACGTATCCATCAAGCGTGGTAGGACGCATGCGGGCAGCAAGTGGTGCATTAGCTTTTTTAGCGGCACGTTCCATGCCAGAAAATAAAGTATCCATGCAGATATTTTACCCCGTCTCAAACATAAAAGCTTGGCGAGAAGCCCGCTCAACACAAATGCTCTTTACGTGTCCGTTTGCTGCGTTATGACCGACCCCAGTCTTACGCACGAACCCCTTCTGCAAAGTAGCTTCTCTTTGGAAAAAGCTCCTGAGCTTCTGGGAAAAGTGCTTCGCAGGTAGCCACAAAGTAGTCATCGGTCATTGCGGAAATAAAATCAACAACAGTGCGATGCACGTCACTCTTCCAGTCATACGTATGGCCGTACCTAGATAGGTGCCTACTCACCGGCTCAATATGATGCTTAAAGATTGCAAGGCTCTGATCACCAGATTTAAGCGAGGACAACTCGTATTCGTACAACTTCTCAAACAGATGCTTAATGTCTTCAGAGAAATCACCATTGGCTTCTGATGCACCATAAATCTTCTGGTAGTTCTCGCGCTTTGCTCGTTTCATCTCTTTAAATGCCTCTTCTGAGAGAGAAATCTGAGGCTTTCCAAAGCTGTTCTGAACAATATCTGCAACAAAAGCAGAGGTAGCCCATGCGTTATAGGCGCCACCAAGGCCATCATCAAACGTTTCTTCTGTTGCGGCACCTGCACGAAGCGCATCCTGCCTATCTTTTCCAACATAGGCAATAATGTCAGAGATGCGCATGACGCAACCTTCAAGCGTCATAGGACGCAGGTGTGCAATAGCCTGAGGACCTCTCTCCCAGCAATCTTCTACCACCTTATCAAACTCATCAAAAGTTGAAAGATCACTCATTTGAAGTATCTGCTGTTCAAACTCGCCGTTGTGGCAAATTACTCCATCAAGTGTCTGCAAAGAAAGGTTTCTTGCATAGAGGCCGTCAAGCACGCGCACGCTCTGTACGTTGTGGAAAAACCAACGTCCCGTTTGCTCGTGATAAATATCATTGAGGAAATACTCTCCTGCATGACCAAAAGGAGTATGTCCCACGTCATGACCAAGAGCAATTGCCTCGATCAAATCAAGGTTAAGGCCAAGTGCGCGTCCAATATCTTTAGCAACTCTACAAACAAGCTGCTCATGAAGGCCGCGGCGTGTAATGTCATCATGCGAACGAAACGAGAAGACCTGTGTTTTGCCGTTTAGTCTGTTATACGCAGGAGTATGCATGATTTTCTCGACATCTCGCATGAAAGCCGGACGCAAAAGTGATGCCTGATCATGGGTGGAATCTCGGCGAATGATATCTTCATTTTTGCACGCGTAAGGACTTAAGGTGCCCTTAGCAATTTGCTCAGCCACAAGGGCTTGAGTTTCTTCTGTAAGTTGCCCGGTCAAATGAGGTGCAAAAGGATTAATAGTATTCATGTGTATCCTCTCTAGATGTTTTTCACCTCTAGTGTAGAAGTTTCACCGGACAAAAACTCGTGTTGAATTTTGAGAGAGCTTCTAGGGAGGCTTGACGTCTAAAAAAGACTATCCTGAGGTGGTTGTTTTAAGGCTTCAAACAGATTTTTTGCCAACAGTGCGGCTCCCTTTGAATTTGGATGTACATCGTCAGCAAAATATTTCTTCTCCTGCGGCAACAATTTTTCTCCAGAGATACACTGCAAACCAAACTTACCAGCAACTTCTCCAATTATTTGAGGAACCTCAGCATAACAAGAATAAGGGTGCGTGGGATACGCATCCTCAAAATAAGGCGTAGGTGTCAGAACCACCACGCGTGTATCTGCATACATCTGAGAAATCTGCCAGAGCGAATTTTGAATATCGTACGTTACCTGCGACTTTGAGCATTTTTCGTATCGATAATTTGCTCCAAGTGCAACAATAACTAAAGAAGCATCATCAATAAACGTATACGAGCCAGGCAGATAAACTTGTCCACCAATTCCCTGGTTAACCACCTCAAGCTTCATACGTTTAGCAAGACAGCGTGGCCAAGTTTTGTCTGGGCGTTCCACAACAAAACCCTGCGCAATGGAATCGCCAAACACCACCAGCTTTTTCTTAGGCTCATCGGGCGAGAAAAACGTGCCATTGCCACGAAGGTTTTTAACGGAAGCACTCTGCAAACAAGGAAAATAAACACTCACGTGATGCGTGTCATTAAAACCTGGAAGTCTAGCAAGGTCATCCTGAGAGGTTTCTGTTTCTAGATGAATAGAAAGTGTATGTTCACCTGCATCATCCAGCGAGAAGTTCTTGTAAGGTTTGCCATCAACTGTCGCAAATACAGAGCTGAGCTTTTTAAAATACGTGGCTTTAAGTAGCTGTAAAACAGACGAGGCTCCCTTAGGAACTTCATCAATATTTAGATCAAGTACCACTTCTGGGCTGTCCGTGGTAAAGGAAACTAGAATATCTGAAGTACAAGCAGCCATCTGTTTAAAAAGACCGGGGTGCCAAGAAGAACAAGAGCCAATGACTCTAAGCTGATTGGGAGAAATACGCAGCGGATGAACCCATCCGTGAGCAAGCTTCTCTGACCATGGTGCACCAAGTAAAAACTTAGATGCTGGCGAACTAATACTCCACTCCCCAACTTCCATACGCACCTCCAATCACAAGTTAAATTACTATAGTTATATATTACGAGGTTATCAGACAGTATTACAATCTTTAGTAACAAATAAACTGCTCTTGTTGTCCATAGGGAGGCAACAGATATGTTTGGCGAGAAGATGTTTAATTTTTCAGAACCGATTTCTAGAAAAACAGTTCGTATTGTAATATTGGTCAGTTTTCTGGCTTATCAGGGAATGCGGCTACTGTGGAAACAGGGACTTATTCCACCATTACTATTTTTTCTAGTATTAATTCTGACTGAGGTTATCGATTTTTATGTCTTTTTTAAAAGCGGTATCAAAAAAGGGGTAAGAATTTTGTTCTTAGTTTTCCTCATACTTGCGCTTATATTCGAGATAAGCCACATCATTTATTTTCTTTAACCGGTGAATAAAACCCTCTTCTGTGAACTGCCTCCCATTTCTTAGATACGAGAAATAGGAAGCAGTTCAAAACACACCTAAGTCAGATAATCTGTTAAAAAGACGTATACATGACGCTGAAAATACCTTAATCATGCAGAATATCTGACTTAGAAGTGTAATATGCCCGCAATTGAGCAGAATATCTGACTTAGGTGTGTTCCTTAGGTACGAAATTTACCTATAGTTAAATCTTTTATATGACGCTATTCATTTTTTAGCATATTAGGTTAAGTTTATGCATAGAAATGTATATCAGGCGGTGCAACCACCTAGCTTCTTGGCTATCTTGATTAAGAACATGTCGATTCTTCGGCAGAACCTACCAAAACTGCGCTATTTTGTGCGCCAGGCCTAAAAGCCAACGCTAACACGCTATAGAATCATAATCACCCGCATATGAACTGCCTCCCGTTTCTTGGACATAAGAAATGGGAGGCAGTTCATATGCATTATATAAAGCTTACGTAATTACTCAGCAGCAGATACTTCTTCTGAAGTCTGTACCTCACCGGCATCATTTTTCTTAGTCAGTTTCTTATCAAGCCAACCAGTAAATGCTGGAGCTACCAGTGCAGTAATAACTACCGCAGCTGCAAGCTGAGCATTTGCGTTTGCAACAACCTGAGCTGTATACGTTGGATCAACACTAGCAACCGCAGCAGGAGTGGTTGTTGCGGTGCCTGCAATAGTTGCACTTGCAAGACTTGCCTTACCAGAACCGCCAAAAAGACGCTCAACAAGCATGGTAAGAATACCGGTAATGATGCACAGAACTGCCAAAAGAATACCTGATGGACCACCAGTAATAAGATTCTCAACACTCATGCCACAGCCAAGAGCAAAACCAACAACGGCAATGCAAGGGTTAATACCAGGAACCAAAAGTCCCCTGATAAAAGGACTGAGGTTGCCAAGAACAACACCAAGAACCAGAGGAAGCAACGTACCGATAAGTGCGGTTGGAGAAATTGCTGCAACGCCTGCTGCACCAAGAGCAATCATGGTAACTGCTGGGCCTGCAACAAGAGACAAAACTGCAGCCGCACCCTGCTCATCAGGAGTTCCATACTCAGCAGTAATACCAATGTACAAGGCAACATTACAGAAGGTAATGCCACCAATGATAGAAAGTGCATTAAGACCAAAGAAATTGTCGTTCATGAACTTAGCAACAAAGAGACCAAAGGCAATAGCAATAGCAAGTTTTGGAATAAGGATGGTTAAACCAGTCTTCAGAACCTTTGGAACAGTCTTCAGATCAATGGAGGCGCCAACAAACAGCAGAACAATACCAACAATAGCAGGAGCGCCCTTAGCAACGGCTGTAGTGAAGCTACCAATCTCTAGAACCTGAGGGAAAAAAGAGTGGAGTAATAGGCCCACAGAAAGCGGATACAGCATAATATCGCCAGGGAACCTGGGGACACCAATCTTACGAGTTGTCTTTTGCTGTTCAGCTGCCATTATCAGCTCCTTTGCCCTGGTTGGTCAAAAAATAGTTGACCTACTTTAT
This sequence comes from Atopobium sp., assembly GCA_015259035.1. GTDB lineage: Bacteria > Actinomycetota > Coriobacteriia > Coriobacteriales > Atopobiaceae > Lancefieldella. Next base: position 4,043 of record JABZHC010000019.1, on the reverse strand, counting down.
CAGCACAAAGAAACATTTTTGAAAAGCGCTGTACAAATTAACAATTTAGCTACAAATGCGAGAAGACCTTACAAACTGCAAGGTCTTCTCGCGAAATGGGAATATTTGAGTGTTGAGGCTAACTTAAGAACTTAGATTTTGCCGCCCTCGACGACAATGTTGTTTGGATCTACCTCGTCGCCGTAAATTGGAGCAAGGGTCTCTTCATAATCCTTGTGGAAGAAGTTTTCCTCTGCAAGAGGGCCAGTAATCTCGTTGTTGATAAACTCCAACACCGAGGAGTTGCCCTTGTGAACTGCAGCGGCAATGGTATCGGAATCGCCCAGGTCATCAATGCCAACAACAAAACCAGGATTAGACTTAATCCATGCAAGTACCTCGGTATTGTCGGTTGAGAAAGCATCGCCGCGGCCGTCGAGCAGTGCGTTATATGCATCGGCATAGCTATCAAATTTGACCAGCTCAACCTTGGGTGCGTTCTTAGCAAACCAGACCTCAGCTGTGGTTCCCTTAGAAACAATAAGCTTCTTGCCGTCAAGCTGCGAAACGTCTGTGATTGGCGCAGAGGATGGAGAAACAACGCCCAGCTTAATCTTCATGTATGGCAGAGAGAAATCAACCTTCTCTTTACGGTCATCAGTTACCGTAAAGTTTGCCAGCATGATATCTGCCTTATTGGACTGCAAGAAAGGCACGCGGTTCTGTCCGTCAGTGGCAATGTAGTTAATCTTAACGCCCATATCCTTTGCAAGACGCTCTGCAAAAACAATGTCGTAACCAGCGTACTTACCGTTTGCATCAACATAACCAAAAGGAGCCTTGTCGCTAAAGACGCCGATATTTACTGTGCCCGCCTTCTTGATGTCATCAAGAGTTCTGAACTTTGAGTCTGTATCAGAAGATCCGCCCTGAGCTCCATCGGAATCCTTTTTCTTGCAAGCAGCCAAAAGAGTTGCAGCAGAAAGTGCGCTTGCACCAAGGAAAGCACGGCGAGAAAGAGAAGCGGAAGTATTTTCAAAGAAATTCATTTTAAATCCTAACAAGTTGAATCAATTACTATATCATCTACGTGCAAAAAACACGCTGTTTATTTATGTACACGTTCAAATTCAAAGGTGCGCAAAAACTCTTGTGCCCTTTCTGTTTTAGGTGCCGAGAAAAACTCTTGTGCGTCAGACGACTCTTCTACGATGTGTCCCTGATCAATCAAGATGACTCGATCAGCAACTGCTTGAGCAAAACGCATCTCGTGAGTTACCACCAGCATGGTCATTCCCTGCTCTGCTAGCTCCATAACTACCTGCAAAACCTCGTGAACCATCTCGGGGTCAAGAGCCGCAGTAATTTCGTCCAGCAAAAGCACCTCAGGATTAGTCATCAGCGCACGAACAATGGCCACGCGCTGCTTTTGACCGCCAGAAAGCGCTGATGGATAGGCGTCCTTCTTCTCCCACAGCCCTACTCGACGTAGTAGCTCTTCTGCCTGAGTTAAAACCTCAGCCTCTGAGCGTTTCTGCACCACCAGAGGAGCCAGAGTTACGTTTTTCAAAACCGTCATGTTAGGGAACAAGTCATAGCTTTGAAAAACCATTCCAATGCCTGTTGCAGCGCTTTCCCTCTTCTGACCAGAAATTACCTGATCGTGGAGAAGTACCTCTCCCCCTTGGATATCTTCCAGGCCAACAATGGCGCGAAGCAGCGTAGACTTACCGCAACCGGAAGGTCCCAACACCACAACTACCTCGCCTTTATTGATAGAGAGCGAGATCTTATCAAGCACGGGTTTCTCGCTTGAGGGATATACCTTAGTGAGGTCCTTAACTGCTAAAACGGTGTTACTCATGTGAGGCACTCCTCTCAAGCCTGCGTGAAAGATACGAAAGTGGGAAGCAGGCGGCAAAATACAGGAAGAAAATAGCTCCATAGATCCAAAGTGCTCCGTCGGTTGGGAACTTGAAGCGATAAAAATCAGCAATCTGGCTACCAACTCTGAGCAGCTCAACCACACTAATCAAATTACAAAGCGCCGTTGTCTTAATCATGCGCGTAATCAAATTGATGGCTGGGGGCAAAAGACGTCTAAAGGCCTGAGGTAGAATGACCCTCAAAAACGTCTGTTGGCGAGAAAGACCAAGTACAAACGCACCGTCATACTGAGATGCTGGAATTGACTCCAACGCTCCTCTTACCAGGTCACCAAGCTCGGCTGCTCCCCAGAAGGTAAAGACCACAATTGATGCCTCAACGCCATCAAAGTTGACGTCAAACCATTCAGAAGTACCAAAGTACACCACAAAGAGCAGCACCAGCTGAGGCATAACACGAACAATCTCAAGGTAAACACGAAGAATTGCGCGTACAACCTTGTTGTTGGATGTCATAAAAAGTCCAACGAGAATACCAAGAGGAATAGAAAGCGCTACAGAGATAAGGCCAATGTGCACCGTTGTTGCAAGACCTCCAAGAAGGCGCGTTATTACTCCTTCCTGCAGCAAAATGTTATCGACGGGCATAGTCAAGCCTCCTCTCCAGCCAGCTGCCAAACAAAGAAATAGGAACAAGGATAATCACATAGGCAATTACCAGCATAAAGAGGGCTTCTGTAGTGTCGTACTGCATGCCGATAATGTCCTTGGTTACGTACATCAAATCTGCAAGAGCAATGCCGGAAACAACGGAAGATTCCTTAATCAAGAAAATGACGTTAGCAACAAGGCCTGGAATTGCTACAGAAAGTGCCTGTGGAAGAATAACGTGCTGGAGCGCTTGAATCTTGGAGAGACCTAGAACCTGTGCAGACTCAAACTGAATAGCTGCAACTGATTCAAAGCCTGCGCGAAACACCTCTGCCATATAGGAACCGCCAAGAAACGTAAGACCCACAACAGCAGCTACCTCTGCATCCATTTTGAGCCCAACTTTAGTCAGGCCAAAGTAGATAAGAAACAGCTGAATAAGCAGGGGTGTTCCTCTAGAAAGCTCAACGTAGAGAGCATTGAGCTGACTCAAAACAGGAATTTTTGACAGCGAAATCTGAGCACTTATCAAACCAACGATAAGCGAGAAGACAACTCCAAAGAAAGAGATGGTAAGCGTTATTTTTGCAGCTTCTGCATACAGTGGGAGGTGTTCCCCTATGAAGCTCCAGTCCATGCGAATAAATCCTCTCGGGATGTGCGAATACTCACACAAGAGTTACAAAATAGCTTTACGCCCGAGTCTATACCAGGAAAATTTTGCTCAGCGACAATTACACCCTGGTCGTATGTGACCCGGGCACCAGACACATCGCGGTGCATGCACAAAGTGCAGTGTATGTCGTAGCCATAATTCGCATGCGTATAATCCTAGCCGCAACTAGGATATTGTCAACTCACAATTAGTAAATTTTTTGATAATGGAAAATTCTTCCACTAAATCATCAACTGACATACGTGCATTAGCAGGACTTGTAGAGGGCAGTTGACGTGCGGGAATACCAGTTTGTTGCTCGGTATAACGCTTATAAAATTTTGTTGCCGTTCCACCAAGCGTAAAAATGGCACAGATTGATGAATCTTGAATAAGAGCACCAATGTTATGCGGAACCGGATTTGCAATAGAAGCGTCACTTGCACCCTTAATGTCACAAGCCTTAAGCACGTCACAAAGAGCAAGATGATGTCTTTTACAGAAATCAATCTTTTCAGGTATGGACTTGAGGGGTTTCTCGCCATATAGAGCGGCAACTACACGCCAGAATCTATTCTGAGGATTGCCAAAGTAAAAGCCAATTTCTCGAGACTTGGGACTAGGCATTGATCCCAAGAGCAGCACGCGAGAGTCCGGGAAAATAATGGGATCAAGCGTGTTCTCAACATGCGTAAGCGCAGTTTTGGCAGCATCGCCGGCATGCTGGAACATCCTCGCAGCCACAGCTACTCACCTTCTTGCAGCGGCTCAACAAACTCCTGCAAATCATCAAGGCGCAGTACAGTTACTTGGCCGTAGCCGGCTCCACCTGTAGTACCCGTGTCTATTCCCCACTTATCGCCATCTGACTG
>JABZHC010000018.1 GCA_015259035.1 Atopobium sp. | reverse complement strand
GCCATAAAAGCCCCTTTCAATTCACCACGTGTGATATGTGGGTTACGTGGGTTAAAAAGTCGGGCCCCATCCAAGGACGAAGCCCGACCTAGATACCTAGATTCTACTCGCATTTTCTGCAGCAACTGCGATGTTTAGCTGCAATTCTGTGAGCGGATGCTACTCGGCCTTCTTCTCTTCTGCCTTTTTAGGAGCAACAAGGTTAAAGAGAATTGGGAGGCAGAAGCAAACAACGCAGATACCGGTAAGTACTGCACCCTGGACATTCAGAGCAACGTTACCAAAGATCAGCGCCATGATGGAGAAGTCAGCGTCGGAGAAGGTAGCGGAGGTGAAGCCCATGAGAGTAAAGACTGGCATGCACAGTGCAGGCAAGAAGGTAATGAGCAGGCCGTGGACAAAAGAGCCAGCAATGCAGCCCTTGATGCCGCCCTCTGCGTTACCAAAGACACCTGCGGTTGCGCCGCAGAAGAAGTGAGGAACAACGCCTGGGAGGATTAGAGCAATAGCTGCGACCTGTGCGTTAATGACGCCCAGGATAAGCAGGCCCAGGATGCCGCCAACGAAGGAGCTCAGGAAGCCGATGATAACGGCGTTTGGAGCATAGGTGAATGCGATTGGGCAGTCGATTGCAGGCTTTGCACCAGGGACAAGCTTCTGAGCAATACCCTTGAATGCAGGAACAATCTCGCCAATGATCAGACGAACACCGGACAGAATGATGTAAACGCCGCCAGCGAAGGAGAGGCCGCGGGTAAATGCCCAGACGATCCAGTTAGTGGTGGTCTCGGTACCAATGTTGAGCAGGTCGCCGAGGTGCTGAAGCCCAGCATACTGTGGGTTAGAAGCAAACTCTGCAGCGGTAGTTCCTGCAGGTACCAGGGTTAGAAGGCCACGGCTGACGGCAACGCCGGTGATAACCAAAAACATGACGATCATGGTCAGACCAATAGAAACGGTGTTGTCGCGCAGGAAGATCAGGCGCTTGGAGAACTTGATATTCTCGGTGCTATTCTCGCGATCGGAAGCAAAGAGCTTACCAACCATACCAGCAAGCCAGTAACCAGCGCCGCCGAAGTGGCCAAGTGCAACGGAATCGCTGCCGGTAACCTTGCGCATGGTTGGCTGGCAGTATGCAGGAGACAGAACCATAATCAGAGCAAGCAGGCATGCGCCGGAGATGTAGAGCATCCAGCCGGAAAGGCCGCCAACGTGCAGGATGATGGCGAGCATAGCTGCCATGTAGAGGGTGTGGTGGCCGGTGAGGAAGATGTAGTTAAAGCGAGAAAAACGTGCGAGGACAATGTTCAGGACCATGCCGATGCACATGATGATTGCGGTTGCTTGACCAAACTCGCCAAGTGCCAGTGAGACGACGGCCTCGTTGTTTGGGACGACGCCCTGCATGTCAAAGGCGAAGTTGAAGATTTCACCAAAGGCAAGAAGGGAACCAGTCTGCAAGAAGCCTGCACCTGCAGAAAGAACGAGGAAGCCGACGATGGTCTTGAGGGTGCCCTTGATGAGGTCCTCAACTGGCTTTCCCTGAAGCGCCAAACCCAGCAAGGCAACAAGGCCAACTAGGATGGCTGGTGTTGATAACACGTTTACAAAAAACTCAACAACAGGCATACAAAACCCCTTTCAACAAAACGCGATACAACAAACTGACACAACAAACTGCGACAACAAACTGACAAAACAAACTGCGACGTCCATGTGATCCTGGAACACAACAGTACGAACTCGAACGCACGCGGTCCTGCGACGCGACGAAACGAGCTCAGTGCTTTTAACTGATTGTAATCCATTTGTGTTTATTTTGTGCAAAATTATTTATGTTTTGCTGAGGTTAAACGTTCATAACATTCATATTATTCATATGATAGAACCGGAGGGTTCAAAAAATAAAAGCTATTCATTGCGAGATAAGCCGTCCTGCCTGATTTCTTAAAAGAATCTGTAAATTCTGCCTGAAAACGTTAAAGAATCTGTGGATTTGCCTGATTTTGCAAAAGAATCTGTGTCGCAAATACAGATTCTTTGCACTTTTTAGGCGCGTTGTTCAGGAGCTTCAACACACATCCGTTATTGCTACGTTGACGACTCCATGGAGCCTGATTTGCTCAACAGGTCTGAGTAATTTGCTGGAAAAGTGCATCGCATCTGAGCTATTTGCCGGTTTTTCTCGCCATGTCTGAGTAATTTTGCTCAGACATGATGCGCTTTTCAGGTTTTTCATTTTTCAGACTTTTCAGGCTTGCTATCCATAAGACCTGGTTAAAGTGTATAAACAGTCTCGAATATGCACAAAAACTAGTCAAGAAATTGATATGACGGAAAGTAGTGTCTGATTTGGGTAAAAAATCCGTTTAGTTGGAAATTAATTTTCTAGCTCGATGTTTTGGCACTTACGTTTGCCCAGTTGGGTTTTCTCATAATAGTTTCAATCAAATTTGCCTGTGGATTTACGCTGGTAGATGATCTGCATAGAATGCATACGTTTTTGTATATTCCAACTAAACGCATTTTTTACCACTTTGACTGCCAAAACACATATTTTGCGGTAAAAAACGGTGGGAATTCATTGATTATCAGGAAAAATGGTCGGGTTGACTGGATTTGAACCAGCGACCTCTCGGTCCCGAACCGAGCGCTCTACCAAGCTGAGCCACAACCCGTTATGTTTTGCCTCGTCCGATGGGATAAATCCATCAAACATTTGCCGCTCTATGTTACCACTACAACTTGCAGGTGGTGGAGAAGCCTCGCCAACCTTTTGCTTGAGCTGCGGCTGCGATAGCGTTGGCGGCATCCTGTGATTCGCAAAGCGCAAAAGAGCTGCTACCTGAGCCAGAGACCTGAGCACCAAGAACTCCAGGCTGCGCCTTTAGCCATTTCTCTACCTCGGCTACCTGTGGTTTTAGCGATTTTGCTGCTGGCGCAAGATTATTGAAGAGGAGGCTTGCTACCTGCTGGATGAATTGCTTACTTGCTGCGGCGTTGTCAGGGGCGAGTTCTATGCTTGCAGCATCCTGACCAGCAGCGCGCAAAAGTGCGGACAGATTCTCGTAAGATTCCGGTGCAATTGGCGACGCATCAAACTGGTCGTAAGCTTCCTTGGTAACAACACCGGTTTCTGCTGGTAAGACAATGGCAAGCGGAGCGTCAACGATAGACGCATAGGTTTCTACCAGCGTATCCCCAGCGCCAAGCATAAGTGATGGTCGCGGATCCAAGAAGAACGCAACGTCTGCGCCCACAGCCTTGGCTACCTCAACTACCAGCGAGTCTAGCGGGTCAACACTCCAACGCTGGGCAAGCAAATAGAGCGTCGCGGCAGCGTCGGCGGACGATCCGCCCAGACCGGCCTTCTCGGGAATATGCACTTGAACATCAATGGAAACATCTGGAGAAATGCCCAGCTTATTAGCGAGAAGAACCGCGGCCTTCCAGGTTGTTGTGCGCTCGGGCAACACGCAGAGCTGCGGCTCATGCGTAACCGTGAGCTCCGGTGCGTCGTCGACAACAACCGTGTCGTACAAGGCAACAGGAACCATGAGTGAATCTACTTTATGGTATCCTCGCTGGTCTTTCTGAGTATGAATACCCAGGTGAAGGTTGACCTTGCAAGGAATCTGAATGATTTGGCGTCCAAAATTGGACGAAGAGGCAGCCATGAGTGTGAGCCTAGTCGAAGTAATGCGTGTGCTTCTAAACTACTCTTCAAACTCAAAATCAAACAAACGCTCGCCGGTCTCGTAGTCAAAAAGCTCAACGGTGCCGGTCAGAACGTCAACATACTGGTAGGACTGGCGGGCGGTGCGACCGCGACGCTCGCCAACCTCAACGATGAAAAGAGATGGATGGGCCATAACCAGGGTACCTGTGCGCTCAACAATACGAGAACGTCCCATGTTGGCCTTGACCTTGAGTTTTTGACCCTGAAGTGCACTGAGCTTCTCGTGAATCTCGTCTACACGATTAACTGGTGGAATCTCGTTTTCCATCAATCCTCCAAGTCAATCAGTACGTTTGCGGTGCGACACGTTGATGTGTCGGAGATTTGTACCGGTCGACAAACAATAGTCAGAATTTCCGAAACTCCACTATACGAGGTAGAAAATAAAATCTCAAGGTTTTACGACAAATGTCACGGGAACAACATCAGTCTGTCGGTCAGATTTGCGTCAAGATCGCGAGAAGATCGTGTCAGGTTCGCGTTAGATTTGCGTCAGGTTGGCATCGGACTTGCAACGACAGCGCGTCAGAACCCCAACAAATTTATGACAAATAGGGGTCCTCTGATAAAATTAGTAACTAACTTCAAAACACAAGGAGGCCCAATGACTGAGACTCTGGGATATGCCATTAGTAAGACCTGGTATATCGTACTTATTTTTGTTGCTCTTGCTGTTGGAATTGCATTCCATTCCAAAAAGAAGTCATCTAAAGTTCTTGTTGCGTTGTCCGCACTTTGCCTGGTATTTGGCGTGGGGTCATTTGCATTTGGTGGATTGACCGTTTCTGAGGCACAATCCAAAGGCGCTTCATCTGACCAGCTCAATTCCATGAATCTTATAGAGCTTGTCCAAGCTAACCAGGCCGCACCAGCTCAGACAACTGTTAACGACGTCAGCGAGCTCTACAACAAGATTGTTTACGTCTACCAGTATGGCTCGCCTATTGCGCAGTCGCTCGCAAGCGACAATCCCTTTGTTCACCATGATCTACCTTGGGTAGCAGCGACTCTTCCAGAGCTGAAGAAGGAGTTTGACAGAAACGAAGTAGTCTATGTGTCAACAAACAGTCAGATTTTCAAACAACTGCACATCAACCCTGGTGAAAACGCCGTCGAGCCTTTTATATTCTTTGTTACTTCGGTCAATCCAGCTGGAAGAATTTTCCCACTTACAACTGGTGATATGTCTCGTACTGGCAAAAAAGATGGCGATAAAATCACGGTTGGTGACAATCTTGAGTTTACGCTTCGCACGGTTCATACCGATCAGGGAGACTATGTGCTTGGCCTTAACTACCAGGTCCTTTTGGCTATCAGCAGTTACTTCAAGGACTATTAATATTTTTCGGAGCTCCAATAAATGCGCACTTGCGGAGCGCCACTAAACGTGCACATACAACGCTTACATATCATAAACTGCAAGAAAAAAACTCCCATTCACCTGAATGGGAGTTTTGTTTTCTCGGCAGATGCTATTTAAAGCTTTTAAAGAGCCTTCAAGATGCCCTTTGGATACCTTTTGGATGCTTTTTGGACCAACCAGATCTTACTCAGCTGGGCAGAGCGAGAGGGCAGCCTCGTCAGCAATAACGGTGCAGTTAGTATGAAGCTGTAGGATAGAGGCTGGGCACTGAGGCGAAACGTTGCCGTAGCACATGTCGTAAACAGCCTTAGCCTTGTCCTCGCCGCTAGCGACAATCAGAATGCTGCGCGCGAACATGATAGTCTGCGTACCCATGGTGTAAGCCTGACGAGGGACGTCCTCCATGCGCTCGAACAGTCGGCTATTTGCCTGAATAGTGCTCTCGGTGAGGTCAACGCAGTGCGTACCCTTGGAGAAATGGTCGTCAGGCTCGTTGAAGCCAATGTGACCGTTGTGACCAATACCAAGAAGCTGCAGGTCAGGATAGCCAGCCTTAGCAACAAGCCTATCGTACTCGGCGCAAGCTGCCTCGACGTCAGGATTAGAGCCGTCGGGCACATGGGTATTCTCAAGATCAATATTTACCAGGTCAAAGAGGTTTTTGCGCATGAAATAGTGATAGCTCTGAGGATCGTCGTGAGAAAGACCGCGGTACTCGTCAAGGTTATACGTAGAAACCTGCGAGAAATCCAGGTCTCCCCTCTTGCACCAGTCAGCAAGCTGAGCATACGTACCAATTGGCGTTGAACCAGTTGCCAGACCAAGAACGCAATTTGGCTTCAGAATAATTTGTGCAGAAATGACATTTGCAGCTTTTCTGCTCATGTCCTCGTAATCGCGGGTGCGAACAATCCTCATGCTTTCCTCCAAGACAGAAGTCACAGTTACATTTAGTTTAACATTTGAAGCAAAGAAAAAAGTAACCGGTCGGCGAGAAGAACAAATATCTCGATGACCGGTTTTGACCTGTTATATGGCGTGATTCTGTCGCTAATCTGTCGCGATTTTGACGCAAATCTGACGTGGCGGCAATTATCTGTCCAGAATCTGACGTGGACTTGACGCAAAGCTGACGCCAACCTGACGTGCTGTCGGTGTCGCCTATCCCTGAATCTGCTTGGAAAGATTTTGCAGCGCGTGGAAACGGTGAGAGATAGCGTTCTTCTCGTCAGGTTCAAGCTCTGCCATGGTTTTACCTGGAGCATCCTCTGGCCAAAAAAGTGGATCGTAGCCAAAGCCGTTGTGACCCTTTGGCTCGTGACCGATAACGCCCTCACAATCGCCCTCTCCTACCAGCACGGATCCATCTCTGTAGACCAGAGCAACAGTGGAGTGGAAGCGAGCAGTACGGTCCTCATCAGCAACGTCGGCAAGCTCTGCCAGCAGTTTCTGATTGTTTGCAGCATCATTGCCATGCTCGCCAGCATACCGAGCAGAATAGATTCCAGGAGCTCCGTCCAGAGCGTCAACGCAAATACCGGAGTCGTCCGCAATGGCCGCTACGCAATCTACCTCGTCAAGCGCAGCCATTGCCTTGATTAGAGCGTTATCGCGGAACGTCTGACCGTTCTCCTCTGGATCTGGGAAATCGCCCAGCTGGCCCAAAGCCACAAAGCTCATACCAGGCATTACCTTGGAGAGGATTGCCTCAATCTCAACAAGTTTGTGAGCATTGCCCGTTGCAACAACCACGGTTGTATTTGGATCAAAGGTCACAGCGTTAGAACCCTGATTTTCACTGTTTTGACTCATGGTTACTCCCTAAATCCTGTCACTTGATTTTGCAGGTCAACAAGGTGGGCGATGCCGGCTTGACCAAGATCGAGCAGCTGATTGAGTTGCTCTCGATCAAACGGACCGCCCTCGCCTGTTCCTTGTACTTCAATTATCTGTCCAGTTTCTGTTCCAACAAGGTTCATGTCAATGTCAGCATGAGAATCCTCGGGATAGTCAAGGTCCAGCAGCGGCTTGCCATTCACATAGCCCATAGAAATCGCGGCTACCTGACCTGTAAGAGGGAGTCTGGGGAGAATGTCCTTCTCGACAAGTGAGTAGAGGGCGTCGTGAAGTGCCACCCAAGCACCGGTGATACTTGCAGTTCTAGTGCCGCCGTCTGCCTGAAGGACGTCGCAGTCCAGCGTGATGGTGAACTCGCCCAGGCGGTTGAGGTCAACAACGGAGCGCAACGAGCGGCCGATCAGGCGCTCAATCTCCATGGAGCGACCCTTGCGGTTGGCGCGCTCTCGCTTGGTGCGGCGGTTAGTCGACGCAGGTAGCATGGCATATTCGGCCGTGACCCAACCCGCGCGAGAACTGCGGCGCCAGGCGGGAACGCCCTCTTCGACGGTAGCGGTGCACAGGACGCGCGTGTCGCCAAACGTAACCAGGCACGATCCGTCGGCGTTCTTCATAACGTTGCGCTCGAGGGTGACGGGGCGCATCTGGTCCCACGCGCGGTCAAACGAGCGCGCGACCTGCGTGTCGGCGCCGGTCTGCGCGGCGTCGGACTGCGCGTCGGTGTCGACCTGCGTGGCGGCGTCGGTCTGCGCGGCGGCATCGGTCTGCGCTGGTTTCTCGCCAGAAAATGCGCTTTCTACCTGGTTATTCATTGCACTCCTAAGAAAAAACGCGACACCCGAGGGCGCCGCGTGAGGTTCCATGGTGGGCGATGAGAGATTTGAACTCCCGGCCTTGTGCGTGTAAAGCACCTGCGCTAGCCGCTGCGCCAATCGCCCGTGACTGTAGAAGTTTATCACAGCTTCCACAATTCTTCGGCGGCAATTATGAATTCACCGGTTTCATTTGTTCAACTTCAGCACGGACCGCTACGCCATCCAACTGAGCGAGTGGTGTTGACGTCTGTTTAGCCAGAGCACATGCGGTGCCCATAGCGTCACCCATATCGGTGACCGTTGGAATAATGCGAACACTTGCCTGCATCAAAAACGTCGTAGAGATGCAGCGACCAATAACGCCTAGGTTATTGATGTGTTTGGTGACCATCGACCGGAATGGAATCTCGTAATAGTCACCCTGCTTGTAGGTGTTTTTGTGGAAGAGTCCGCCCTTATTGGAGTGAACGTCAATGTACCAATCGCCGCGAACAAGACCGTCATCAAATCGAGCCTGGTTGACGTAGTCCTCTTCGGTCAGCATGGTCTGGCCTTCAACACGCCAGCTCTCACGAACACCCAACAATGAAGCCTGCTCCATAAGGTAGCTTTGCTCAAATCCAGGCATCATACGCTGCAAAAACGTTACCAATCGACGTATGCGCGCATGCGCCTCAACTGTTGCATTAGAACGCGCCGCTCCCGAGGTGTTTGTACGCATGCTTGCAATATGTGGACAGTTCAGCGCCATGCAACCAGGCTTTCCAGGAAGCGAGAAAATCTGGTAATAGCGCAAGTCCTCCTCTTCAAGAATGCCCGCTTCAATTCCTTCACGGAATTTTGGCTCTAACTTAAAATTCTTCCCCGCAACCATTGCGGACTCGAAGAAATATCCTTCAACCAATGGCGAGAAGTGATCATCAAGTGAGAGCACATACTCCCTATAGCGCTCAACATCAATTCCGCCCATAGTAAAACGCAGGCTGCAAACCTGATTTATGCCGTCCTCATCACCGGCTGCAACTGGAACACCAGCAGCTCTAGATAAAACCGCGTCACCCGATGCGTCAATCCATGTTTGAGCAGCTACTGCGATTAAACCTTCTGTTGAGGCGAGAATAACATGTGTGATGGTTTTCTCGTCATCTGCATCAGACAAAACTGCAGCTACAAGCGATGTATCGTAAAGAATTTGTCCACCTTTAGTGGTATAGAGCTGCTCATACACTTCTCCCAAGCGCTCAGGAGCAAACCAAATCATAGTAGTGTAGTCGTCGCGCGTAGCGTCGCCTGAAGCCAAGAGCTGCTGTTCAATAGCAGATAGCACAGGTAGATGACGGACATACGAAGGCATCATGGGGCACACAAGCGCTCGTGTAGCAGAGCCTCCAAGCAGATTTGACTTGTCCACAATAAGGGTAGAAAGACCCTCATTTACACAACGAATTCCACAAGCAGAGCCAGAGACGCCGCCGCCAATAATAACTACATCAAAACTTCCAACAACAGGAATCTGTAGGTTGTTCCAGGTAATCTCTTTATGATTCATTGTTTCCTCCTGTGCCAGAAATGTTATGTAGCAATTCGTAGTAAGTATTGGTGAACGCATGTGCTGCAATTTCAGATAGTGCGTGAATGCCTGTTTTTCCCAGCTTACAAGGACCAATAGTAATAAGCGGAACGGTGTATTCTTTGCTGGTTAATCCAAGTCGCGTCGTCTCCAAGACATGGAAAAACTCATGCATCAGAATGAGGTTTTGAGCTTCATGCAGCTCAAGTTGATTTTGCTTTGCCCACAGCGCACACGACTGCTCATAGAGCGTGATTTCTTTTGTACCAGAAACATAATCGCTGAAATAACGCTGGTTACCATACACGCAATCAATATCTTTTTTGATAATTGTCATGCCTGCATCTTTGCAGATTTTAAAGAAATCACTTTGACCGTTTGATTCTTCAAACACCATATGCGCAGCGTGCTCACCCTTTGACCAAGCCAAATCAATTACGCGCTCTTTATCCTCTTCAGGAATTCGAGCAGCAAAGCGATCCCACGAGAGCTCTTTACGTGCAAGCTCACGAGTTGGGAACGGAAACCTTGAAGCAGAGCCAACATTAGACTCCGCTTCAAGGTTCACCGATTTTCTCGCCAAAGGATGATCTACGTTCTGCATGTGAGTTTAATCGCCTAAACGAAGTGTAGCAGCGATGATAACAGGCTCGTCAGATGGATAACCACCCAACTCCACTGCTGCAAGACTCAAAATCTGCTCAAGTGAAGTCATTCCGGACAGATCGATGACGCGCTTTCCAACTACCACATAGACGTTTGGTAGATTGGCTCCACCGTCATTGTATACAGTCAAGTCCTCTACCAGTGCCGTTACACCCTTGCGCCATGAGCTAATGGTCTCTTGAAGCACCTCGGCGTTTGGACGCTGGAGCCTAATTACGCCCTCAGAATCAATAAGACGAAGAGCAATGCGCTTTTTAGTGAGAAGACCAAAGAGCTTCTTTTCTGTAGTAGTTGCAGTGTAGGCAAAGAGCTCGGATGAGTGAGCAACCTCAGAAACGTTTTCTGCACCCTCTCCAAGATTCTCTACCACAAGTTTCTTAAGCTCATCCGCGCTCAGACGTGTGGCGTTAACATCCTTACTGCGCAGCTCAGTAGCACCAACGGCAATTGCGCGGACAACATGGCGCTGGGTATCAACCTCAACAGTAACCTCAACGGTTCCAGGAGCTGCACCCATCTTGATAGCACGAGCCTCTGCCTCACGCCTGACACTAACAATGTCATCGTCGGTTGGGTTGGTAACGCTGCGCTCAACCATGTCACGGACCATAGCAAGAGCAACGCCAATGGTAGAGATAACAGGTGCATTCTTAGCAATGCGGAACGTATGACCCATGGTCTTTGCCAAGTGTGGCACTACCGTAGAAGCTCCGCCGCCACCGCCAACATAAACGGTTGTGCGAGGGTCCATGCCGTAGTCTTTCATAAGCTGTTCTGCTACAGCACCGTTCTTCTTTGCGGCAAAAGCAAGGACCTGAGCTGCTGCTTCTTCAACGCTCATGCCCATATTCTCTGCAAGAGGAGCCCATGCCGCACGAGCAGCTTCAACAGAGCCGTATGCATAATCCCCTTCAGGAACAAAGCCTGCAAGGTTTGCAGCGCCAGCCATGGTCAGACAAACGCGAAGTCCACCATCGCACTCAATAGCTGCGTACTCAGGATCTCCATCCATAGGACGAACAGCAACCAGGCGTGGATTCACAATTTTTTCTGCATCGGTGTAAACCTCGTAATCCAGGTTGGCAATGTGAGCAGAACGAGGTCCCACATCTACAGCCTTGCCATCAGAAATTTGCACCATAGAACCGCCACCAATACCAACGGTTCTCACATCTAGTGACGAGAGGTACGTCTTGTGGCCACCAACTTCTGCGTATTTGACCATAACCTTGCCATCTTTAACGCAAGAAATATCGGTAGAAGTGCCACCAACCTCAAAGAACAGGCCATCGGTAAGCTTCTCATACATCAAAGCGCCAGCTACACCAGCTGCAGGACCAGAAAGAATGGTCAGGATGGGGCGATGGCGAACCTCATCAACAGTCATAACACCGCCATCACAGCGCATAACCATAAGTGGTGACTCAATGCCGGCCTCACGAATACTCTTGTCGGTCATATTTGCAGCTTCAAGCATCTTAGGCATGATGGAAGCGTTAACAACTGCTGTACGAGTACGAATAGCCAGGCCATAAAGCTTGGAAATGTCATTTGTAGCCGTAGCAGGAACTTCTCTCTCAGAGCATTCTGCAATTACGGCGTTCTCGTTAGTTGGATCATCTACACTAAATGCTTCGGCTGCAACATAAGAAGTTGAACCTTCCGAGAAAAGCTGTTCAATTGCGCTCTTAATACCAGCTTCTACGTCGGAGGATGTGTCTACAAAAGCATTTTTGGTACGCAGGAATTTACCGGCAGCAAGTTCAATATCGCCAACGTTAGTATCACTTTTACTCTTAGCTCCCTGAAGGCCGCTGCCAAGCGTTACGATACCAACCTGCGCAACATCACCCTCAAGCAGGGCATTTGTTGCTTGGGTAGTACCGTGAGCAATAAAGACAACATCTTCGGGCTTAATGTTGTGCTGCTCCATAACACCATGAAGCACCTGCACAATACCTGCCGCGACACCCGCTTCAGCGGTGTGCGTGGTAGGTGTTTTAACCGTGCCGATAATTTCGTACGTATCATTGTCGATGGCAACAGCATCAGTAAATGTTCCGCCAACGTCGATTCCAATACGAACTTTCACGTTTCCTCCTCGATTTACAGCAATCTATCAGCTGCAAAGATAAAACGAGGCGAGAAGCCCACAACAAGAGGGTCTTCTCGCCCCAAGGTCAGAACTTAGAAGTACAGAACACCAGACAGAATTACACCAACGATGGAAACTGCCCAGAGGTAAGGAAGCATCTTACGAGTAACGGTGTTGACGTCAACCTCGCAGAAGTTTGCAGTCCAAACGTTCTGAGTGTTGGTTGGGTCGCCACCAGCCTGGATGCGCTCTGCAGACAGGAATGCACCCATGACAGCAAGAGGATTCAAGGTGTTCAGGCCAATGATAAGAGCTGCGATACCAGAACCAAGACCAAACATGTTCATAGGTCCACGATACAGAGCCAATGGCGAGAGGACCGCAAAGAAGATGATGTATGCAACAAGGTTCTGTGGCATGATGCCGAGCAGGAATGGGTTAAGGACTGCCTTAACCGTTGGGTTGGTAACTGCAAGGTAAAGGATACCAATGCCAACCATCAGGATAATTGCAGGGCCAGCGTCTGTTATACCGTCATAGCAAGTTTTTGCAAGAAGATTCATTGCCTTGCTAAAGCTCTTAGAGGTGAACAGCAGGCACCACAGAATACCAACAGTAAATGCTGGGGTAACAGGAACCTTCAAGAAAGCAACAAGCACAATAGGAATGAGTGGAGTCAGCATTGCAAGACCACCAGCAACGCCGGTGAGCTGCTTGGAGTTGCTCTGCTCAGCAACTGGAGCGCTGAAGGCAAACTTAATGCCATTACGCTTGAACTCAACAACAATCATGATCAAAGTTGCAATACCAGTTGCAACAGCCAGATAAACCTCAAAACCCTGAACCTGAGCAATGTCTAGGTTGAAGAGCTTAGCGAAGGTTGTCCAGTTGGCAATATTGAGTGCCAGACCAGTGGTAAAGGACATCAAGAAGATACATGCTGCACTAGCTGCGGGAACACCAACAGAAATCAAAATTGGCAGAACAATTGAGCCAACCATGATGATGGATCCCAAGCCAGAAAGTGTCGTGAAGAGGACAGCCACTGCGATAGACATAATCAAGGTGATTACCAGGGGCTTATCGCCACCAAGCTCTGCACTCTTCTTGATGATTGTCTCGGTAACACCAGTTTTGTTCATAAGCTGACCCAACCATGCACCAAAAATAACAGCCATGATTGCGGCACCCATGCGAACGGTACCAGCCTCAAATACTGATGTCAGCCAGCCAATTTCTTTTCCGTCACCATCTTTTCCAAACATTGGAACGCCTGCGATGACACAAATCAAAATGGCCATCAGTGGCAGGGCAAGCAGAGTTGGGATCTTCTTGGTCATCATCAATGCAGCTACAGCCACAAAGACCAAGAGAATCAAAATACCCTGAACCATGTTTCCTCCTTAGGAACACATTGTTTGATAGCAAGTGCAGCTATCTCTCCTTCAAACAACCTACACGTACTTCTATAGGTGCATAAGCACCATGTTGACGACTTTGATGAGCAGACAAAGTCGAGAAACACCTTTGTTCCAGCGCAGCACATAGCGTACTACTTCCCCGCAAGTACCTTGCTGATTTCTTACGCAAGCCTTACCGATTTTTTGCACATGACCTGCGTAAGTCTTACCAAATACCTACACTGAACTTACTGGATGCCAGCCAGAAACAAGCACTTGTTTCCAAAGCTGGACAGTTTCTGGACAAAGACAGGCAAATCTTAGGGCAGAAACAGCATCTCTCAGTAAGTTTCTTGAAGTCATTCTTGTTACGATCAGTTTTGGAAATTCCTCAAACTGAGCAAATTTTTGCACCAAAAGCGCAGGAGTAGACAGCGCCTTATTGAGCGCATCCGTCTTAAGCAAAGAGGCAGGACCATCTTCTTCAGGTACAGATACAACTACAGCATCAACAGAGAAAAGACTCTGAACGGCGCTTATAAGATTCATTAATGCATCAAGCTGCAGGCCATCTGAGGTAACAAGCTGCTGAGTAATATCAGCATTTAGTCCCTCTTTCATTGGAAGAGGGACGTTATCGCAAACAACTTGAGCCACAACTCGTGATCCAAATGAAAGATGCAAGTACGAAGAAACGCCCTCAATGTTGTTTGAGCTCTCTACTTGAGAAAGTGCAAAGTCACTCTGCTCAAACTGCTTCACCACTACCCTGAAGGTGCTCTTTAATGCTTGTACCAGAGAAATTGTTGCCGAATCATGGCCCGTTGAATACATGACGGAAAGCTCTGATTCCAGCACATCGCCTTCAAGCAAAACTCCAATTCCCTTAAGAATTGCGTCGTCAACAATAAGCCTTGTAAGAGCAGCTTCAATCCCCTCAAGAAGGGTTTCTCCCGAAGGAGCTTCTTCTGATAGCGTGATGCGAGCGTGCTCGTTAAGAGTCATGTCCACAAGTATAAGTTCCTGACTCTGGCGAGAAACTCTGACGAGTCCCAAGAGACCAAATTCTGGAGCAAGTTGCAGAAGAGTCTTTGATCTACCAGCGGTTACTACGCGCTCTGGACTTTCTTCAACCATTTTTGACTGAAGCAAGTCTTGGACAATAGTAGTAACGGTACTAGGAGAAAGAGATAATTCACGCGCCAATTCAACACGAGACAGAGCGTTTTTCTCGCACAGTGCTTGAATAACAGCGCGTTTATTGGAGTATGCAATATCTTTAGTGCTGACAATTGACATACGTGTCCCCTCCTCTCCATTTCTGCCTGTACTACCTTATTTCGACTCTCGAAATAAGTCCATCAAACTGAGAAAGGAACGGGACTAACGGTATGAAATTATCGCCAAATGGTCATGCTGAACAATTTTGAAAACGGCGCCGATTCTTTACGACAACTCTTCCAGAATTCGACGCATTTCTTTCTGAACACCCTGCTCGGTGTTAGGCGCAATGACCTTGGTAGCAATGGTTTTGAGCGCGTAGCGAGCGTTATCCATAACGTACGCGGTGCCCGCATAACGCAACATGGCGTAGTCATTCATGGAGTCGCCAAAAACGGCAATCTGGTCGCGAGAAATGCCATAGTACCTGCGAATCTGCTCAAGTCCTGTGGCCTTGTTCACACCACGAGGCACCACGTCAATCCACGTCTCGCCGGAAGGCATGAACGAAAGTCTGTCACCCATCTCGCGCTCAAGAATCATGGCCATGTCCATCGAGCGAGCCCTTGAATCGCAGCAAATAGCAGCCTTGATGATGCTGACGTCAGGTGAAGGTGGATCAAACACGCGCTCGGCGTTTGGCAGGTCTTTGTCAAGCTCGCGCACAAACGAGCTCTGGTCATCCAGCAAATACGTGTGCGTGCGGTCATAAACTACCAGGTGAATGCAGTCAAATTCGGACGTCAACTCAAACAGCTTACGAATAGAAGCTGACGAGAAAACCTCGCGGTCAATAACCTCGTTCTCTACATAAACCTGCGTGCCCAGGGAGGCCACGTAGTCGATCTTGTCCGCAACCGGCTCAAACAGCCAGCGCAGCGTATCATAGCGACGACCGGAGCTTGCGACAAAGTGAACGCCACGTTTGTACAGCTCTTCGATCAGCTCAAATGTCTCTGGCGGAACCTCGGAATTCTGGTCCAGCAGCGTACCGTCCATGTCCGATGCAATGAGTTTAATCATGCTAGTTCTCCATCATAAAACGGGGAGTCTCCCCTGCTTTTGTTGCGCGTACCAGCTCTAGCAGGGCATGCGCAACGCCGTCATCTGCGGAGGCGCCTACATGATGCCTTGCTACCTGCTTGACCTCTGGAATTGCGTTTGCCACCGCCACCGAGTGCGGAACTTTACTGAGGATATCAACGTCATTCTCGCCATCTCCAAAAACAAGCACCTCTTCTGGAGAAATGCCCGTTCTTTCCAGGAGAGTTTCAAAGCCAGACAGTTTGGACACGCCCTTGGGCAGCACGTCAAACCACTGGGGAACAACCGACATGGTGTACACGTCTGGGCAGGCTGCGGCCACTTTCTGGCGACAGCGCTCCATGTCTTCCTCCGTGCCTGGACACGCAATTGTTGCGGCGACAAAATCGACGTCATCGGGGACTTGGTCGACAATGCCCGAGACAAATACCAACTTACGCTCGTAATCAGCGAGAATATCTTTGTCCAGCGGGCCGACAACATATGCCGGGTTGAAGAGGTTAGTCTTCTCTGGATAACAGACCAAGAACATGTTCTTCTCGTCAGCAAGAGCATCTGCGACGCCCTGCAACGTTTTGTGGTCAAAGATGGAGAGCGAGATAGTCTTGCCCTTGTACAGCACGCGCTTGCCGGTAGACATAACTCCTGTCTGCATACATGCCTCATCGAGGCTGAAAAGACGCATCAGCTCAACGTAATCTCGGCCGGTACAAGGGCCAAAGGCGATATCTGTTTCTTCAAGGAGTGTATGGATTGCCTTGCGTGTAAAGTCCGACACGCGTCTGTTCCCAAAGGGTACCAGCGTATTGTCCATATCAGATAAAACAAGCTTAATCACAAACGTCCCCCGTTGCTGTACGCTGCGCAGCTGGGCAAACGCAACGCGCGTCGCAACCCAAGCGGACGCAGCCCTATGCCAAAGCAGCTCCAAGCTAGCACGCTCCAAGCTAGCAAGCTCTACGCTGGCACGCTCTACGCTGACACGAGCTAAGCCGACACGAGCTAAGTCGCAGCATTGTACTTCTATCTAGTTGAACTATGTGCCAAGACATCAAAGCGATCAATCTTGAGCAACACTTGGTCTAGTCCAATCATACCCGAGAGACGCACCTTTGACGCATTCGAAGTCAAAATTAGAAGATCTCTAAACCCGGAACCCCGACGTCCGCCAACCCACTCCATGCGCTTAATGTCCTGGTAGTTGATGGAAATTTCAGAGCCTAAAAAGGGCACTACAACCATCTCGTCATCAAAAAGCGAGACCTTATAACGACTCAAGATGTACCACGCCATAAACATGACAACCGAGAAGGACGCAAAAAACGCCATAACAATGTCTGGGTTTGGCGTAAATACATTAACATAGCAGAGCCAGCCGAGAATAACTGCGATGGCGCTGACAAACGCCATGTCGATAATGAGCGAACGTGTAAGCGCGGCGGGAGTCACGTAGGTATCGTGGTGGCTGTGACGACGCTCGGAAATTCCAACGTTTCCCGAGTGCTCTAAAACCGCAGCTACGACGGGTGCCGCAACGACAACAATTCCAAAAAATACTGCGAGCATTGCGACCTCCCTTACTCCGTGAAAAAAGAACAATGACCCTTCATAATTATGCTACGCCCCTGCTCACCATTTTGTTGACAAGGTTGAGCGGGGGCGTAGACGGTAGAAATCTAGCTATGAATGGCAAAGCTGCACGTCAAACGGTCGCGAGCGACGCGGTCAGCGCAGGTCGCGGGCAGTGCAAGCGCGGCACTAGCCGCGGCGGCGCGGCTCGCGTGCGATGCGAGTGCGACGGCGCTAGCTGCGAGCGACGAACTTGGCGACGAGTTTCTCCAGAAGGTCAACAGTGACCTCAAGGCTTGGTACAGGGACAAACTCGCGCACGGAGTGAGCGTTGTATCCGCCGGTAGCAATGTTAGGGCAAGGCAGGCCGCGGAACGTGAGCTGAGCGCCGTCGGTACCGCCACGAGCAGCAACAGGCTTAGGCTCAATGCCAACCTCACGGTTTGCTTCAAGTGCATAATCGATCAAGAACTCATAGCCGTCGAACTTCTCGGCCATGTTGCGATACTCCTGATGAATCTCAACGCGGACGGTATTCTCGCCATAGCGCTTGTTCAAGAA
>JABZHC010000017.1 GCA_015259035.1 Atopobium sp. | reverse complement strand
CCTTAACGTCTCCGTGAGACTCAAAGCTGATGCAAAGATCCTTAACGCTGAGCAGTGGCTTTACATCAAAGTCTGGCTTACGCCTATCAGTTCTGGACAGCTCAACCTCTTTGAGTGCATTAAGTCTGCGCTCAAGGGACTCTGCCTGCTCTGCATACGCACGAACTGGATCAGATGCAAGAATGTCATCTGCACGCCTGGAGTCAGAGTTCTCTGTATCGACAGGAGCGCCAGGTGCTGCTGCCATAGCATCAGTAAGACCCTCGGAGAGGATGTTCAGTGCCAGGCAGGTCATCATAATAGCCAGGCCTGGGAAGAATGCCTGCCACCAACGACCAGCAAGAACGCCAGCACGAGCATCAGCCAGGATGTTACCCCATGTTGGAGTTGGCTCTGCAATACCTGCACCAATGAAGGTCAGGGATGCCTCAAAGATAATTGCGTCTGCTACCAGTGTAACGGTAAAGACCATGATGGGAGCAATGCAGTTACGAAGAACGTGCTTCCACAAAATCCAAGGTGCACGAGCACCAGAAACAATGGTTGCCCTTACGTAATCCTCGCCGTACTCACTGACGATGTTTGCACGAACAATACGCGCAATCTGTGGCGTGTACATAAAGCCAATGGCAAAGATGATTGAAGGAACGCTGTTACCAAGAATAGAAACAAAGACTGCTGCAAGAGCAATGCCTGGGAACGACATGATGATGTCGAGCACACGCATGATGACCTCAGAGACAGCCTTTCTAGAAACAGCTGCAATTGCACCAATAATTGAGCCACACAGCAGTGCCATACCCGTAGCGCCAAAGCCAATGACCAGTGAATACTGACCACCATAAAGCATACGAGAAAGAATATCGCGGCCCTTATCGTCAGTACCAAAAATGAATCCATTGCCTGGAGCCTGACGAGCGTTGAAAATCTCAAGTGGGTTATGTGGAGCAATAAAGTTTGCAAAGACAGAAGCAAGAACAACAAAGACAAGAATGACAAGAGCAATCTTGGAAGCTGTCTTCATCTTCTTGAAGCCACCAAAGGTTGAACCCTTTGCTGCAGCTTCTTCGAGCTTCTCGACTTGTTTTTTTCTAATTTGTACCATCGCACTACACCGTCCTAATGCGTGGGTTAATCAAGATGTACAACATATCAACAACAATGTTGATGATGATGAAGGACAGTGCAACGACAACAACAACGCCCTGAACAAGCATTGCCTCGTTACCCTGGATGCCCTCGAGAATAGCGGTACCCATGCCAGGAAGGTTAAAAATAACCTCGATAACAACGGCGCCGCCCATGAGGTAACCAATCTTGAGACCAAGTGTGGTTACAGGGGTAATAAGAGCGTTGCGCAGTACGTTTCTTGCGATAACGATTCTCTCTGGAATACCAGCACCGCGAGCAGTACGGACGTAGTCCTTATCCAGCTCCTCGACCATTGCGGTACGAACAATACGGGTCATCTGACCAGACATTGGAACCGCAAGTGCAAATGCCGGCATAATCATACGAGCAAGGTAGCCGCCAAGATTTACCGTAGGATCTGGCAGTGCTCCAGAAGCAGGCAAAAGCTTGAGTGTAGACGCAAAGACCAGAATCAAAAGAACTGCCAACCAGAATGATGGCGTTGCAAGACCAGCGATTGAGAATACACGAATGATTTGATCGGGCCATTGGTCTCTATAGAGAGCCGCAATAACACCCAACGTAAACGAAACAATTGCGCCAATAAAGAGACCCATAAAGGTCAACTGCATAGTTACTGGTAGGGCCTTTGAAATTCTTGCAGCGACTGAATAGTGAGAAGTGCCATAGGTACCCAGGTTTCCATGAGCAACATCACCGATATAACGTACATATCTCACAGGCCATGGGTCATCAAGGCCATTCTCAATGTGATACTGCTGGATAGCTTCTGCAGAAGCAGACTCTCCCAAAGCATTGTATGCAGGATCAACATGCGAGAAAGACATTAGGAAGAATACGAGAAAGGTGACGCCTAGAGCCATAATCGGCAGCGCAATAAGACGGCGTCCGATTAGACGTAATAGGTTGTTCACTATCTCCCCCTCTCTCTTTAAAACAAACCGTACAAATAAAATTTGATGAGACTTTGTGCACCTCAGGACTAAATTTTGCGCACAAGAGCCCGAGCGTTATAGGTAAAACGCTCGGGCCCCAATGTATGAGATGCTAAGCGCGTGATGGCAACAAATTAGCTAGCAGTAACTGTGTTGACATCAATGAAGGACAGACCGGTGGTTCCGATACCCTTGAAGCCCTTGAGAGCAACACCGTTGCTATTTGGCTTCTCGCTCCAGGAAGCGGTGAAGGTCTTAGCAAAGAGAACTGGGTACAGAGGTACGTTCTCAGCGATAATGTCGAAGCACTCGTTCCAAGTGGACTGCTGATCAGCACCAGACTGGCCAAGAGCCTTGGTCATGAGATCGTGGAGCTTAGACCACTCAGCGGACTCCTTCCATGGGCAACGCTTGGTCATCCAGACGTTATCGCCATACCACCAGTTAAGCAGCAGGTCGACGTCTGCACCGAAGCAGGAAGGATCGCCAGGGGCAAGCAGGATGTCCCAAGAGCCGTCAACTGCGTCAATTGCAGCATAGGTTGCTGGAGAAGTATCGGAAACGATGCTTACGTTAAAGCCAAGTGCGTCGAGGTCGTTCTTGACCTGAGTTGCCATAGACTTAACCTGCTCGTTATCGGTGGTGCGAAGAACAACATCACCAGGAGTGATACCAGACTCAGAAATGAGCTTCTTAGCCTTATCAACATCGTGTGCATAGACAGTGGATGCCTTGTGATAGTTAGCAAAGGAAGAAGGAAGGTAGCTGGTAGCAACCTCAGCCTGACCAGAGAATGCGTTTGCAAGCATCTTATCTGTATCAAGTGCATAGAGGCATGCCTGGCGAACCTTAACGTTGTCCCAAGGAGCCTTGCCAAGGTTGAACATTGCAAAGCGGACACCAAAGCCCTGGACAGCGTCAACGGTGCAGCCTGCGCCCTTGAGCTGGTCTACAGCGTCTGCAGGAACCATTTCCATAGCAAGGGTGGTTCCATCCTGCTGTGCGGTCAGACGAGCGGTTGGATCCTTAAGGACGTCATAGTGGAGCTTATCGTCCTTAGCAGGAGTTGCGCCGTTGTAGTTTTTGTTAGGAACAAGGTCAAGAGTGTTGTCAGAGATGGACTCAAACTGCCATGGACCGGAGCCAACTGGTTGCTTCTTCATCTCATCCTGGGAGCTGCTTGCTGGAACAACGCGAACAATGGACAGACGCTCCTTGAGGAGGGAGAAGTTAGCAATAGTGGTCTTAACGGTGACAGTCTTGTCATCCTTCTTCTCTACGGAAGCAATTGGAGCGAGCATTGGAACGTAAACGCTACCCTTAGCAGCGGAACGGTTGAAGGACTCAACAACGTCATCTGCCTTAACTTCATTACCATCAGAGAACTTTGCGCCGTCACGGAGGGTAATCTCAAAGGTGTAATCGTCTACCTTCTTTGGATCAGCAGTAGCAAGCTCATTGAAGGTGGAATAGTCGTGGAAGTTAAGACCATAGAGGCCCTCAACTACCTGCCAGTTAACACCAAGAGCAAGTGCTGATGAAGTAGTAGATGGATCATAGTTCTGGGTTGAATAAGCGGTACCAGCAGTAATTGTGCCGCCGCCTTCCTTTCCAGATGGAGCTTCAGCTGCCTTCTGCTGTCCGCCACCACAAGCGGTGAGACCAAGACCAGCTGCTACAGTTGCTCCGCCAAGGAAGCCGCGACGCGAAAGTGGACGGTTAATAAACTCGCTCATTTCTGCCTCTTTCTAAAAACTCTCCTTGCCACAACGTGGCACCAATGCCACTTGTGTGGCTTACATCTACATAACTATAGAAAGAAAAGATATTCGGTCTGAAGACAGTTCGCCCAACGGTATTAATTTCTCGCCCATTGGCTGCTCAAAATATGAAAACGTGTTTTATTGTATTATTTACTTCATATAAATCTTAATAGCAGCTAAGAAGGCCCGCAGTTAGCGGGCTTTACTATTATTTTACCTTGTATAATATATAAATTATTTAACTAACTACATAAGTAGTAAGCAAAGTCAACTACCGTTTACCGATGATTTACTACCGTTTGCCTTTAGAAATTACGGATATGTTGTGAAGATTAGACAAGAGTCAGCCCAAAATGAACTGACCCTTGTCTTAAAACAGCGAAAACTCATTAAAATTACTTGGTTAAATCCAGGATTCGTTCAGGATTTGCCATAAAGTCCAAGTGTTCTTCCCCTAATCGGAAGCTAATAATTTCCGATACATGACTATCTTCTTTTATAATTTCGAAATCTCCGTCAGCTGGACTATAACTTCCTAAATAACCATCAGCTAGGTACGGTGGCGGCCATCCACTTAACCCTAAGCCACAAAAACTTCTAACTAGACATCTATAATTTCTATTATGCATTTCTTGTAACAGCCCAGCGTTACTTGTTTGAATCCACATTTTTGGAGTTCCAAAATAAGACCCAATGGCGAATAGCCCCAAATCTTGCTCAACAGTACCAACAACCGTTTCTTGAGAGCTTATTACCCAATATAAATCTACATTCAACATAAGTAGGTTAGCTTGACTGACTCCTAAAAATGGGCCAGAAATAGTAGCAGTCTCTAAGTCAATATTTCCTGCGGATCCAAAATCAGACTTAAGACCATTTTTCTTATTCTCATATTGTTGCACAACATACTGAGCTGCCTGCTTTTTTAACTCTGGCAGTCTCATAGTATTCAGCTTAAAAAACCAGTTGTTAATCAGTAAGCCACAAATAACAAAAGCTACCAATAATGACAGACCTTTTATAAATCTTTTTCTACGCTGCATCTGCTGTCACCTCACCAAAGTCTGTAGTTGGCACTGATACGGGAATGATATTTGGATTTAAGACTTTTCTTGCAATGCCTTTTTAATCAAATTCATACACGACACCGTCTATTCTTGCCTTTGTCCAACTACCATTGAACCCTTAGGCCCACCGAAAGGAACATTTTTCTCAGTTCTAAAGAAGAGAAAACACCTCAAAATTACTTAACTAAATCTACAACACGCTCAGGATTTGCCATAAAGTCCAAGTGTTCTTCCCCTAATCGGAAGCTAATAATTTCCGATACGTGATAATCTTCTTTTATAATTTCGAAATCTCCGTCAGCTGGACTATAGCGGCCATAATAACCATCTGATTGATAGCTTGGAGGCCATCCATTTGTTCCTGCAACTTCCCAAACCAAGCACGGTAGCTTTTGCTTATTCATTTCTTGCAGCAATCCAGCATTTCTTGTTTGAATCCACAGTTCTGATGAAGATCCTGTGTATGCACTTATAGCAAAGACTCCCAAATCTTGCTCAACAGTTCCAATAAGAACTCCATGAGAACTTATTGTCCAATAGAGCGTTATGTTCATTACTACTGGGCCATCTTTGCTAACGCCCAAAAACGGACCAGCAATCTCTGTATCTTCCAAGTTAATGTTATCAACAGAAGTAAAATCTGACTTTGAACCGTTTTTACAAGCATTATATTGTTGCACAACATACTGAGCTGCCTGCCTTTTTAACTCTGGCAGTCTCATAGTATTCAGCTTAAAAAACCAGTTG
The DNA here is from genome assembly GCA_015259035.1 of Atopobium sp. GTDB lineage: Bacteria > Actinomycetota > Coriobacteriia > Coriobacteriales > Atopobiaceae > Lancefieldella. The sequence goes on along the minus strand of JABZHC010000017.1, from coordinate 12,418 downwards.
TTAATCAGTAAGCCACAAATAACAAGAACTACCAATAATGACAGACCTTTTATAAATCTTTTTCTACGCTGCATCTGCTGTCACCTCATTAGAACTGCTTGTCGCAATTGACATAAGAGTAATGACTAGGTAGCTCTAATGATATTCCGTGCGAGTATGCTTTAGCAGTACATCTGTCGGCCAATGGCTATATTTCAGCGTTGAATGAAAAAAATAAGAATGGCATAACAACACTTCATAGCTGCCATTCTTATTACAAATAACTCTATCGCTTGATTTGGTTTTAGAGATTGTGCTTCTTCATCCTTTGCTCAAAGAGCTCGTTGATAATCTTTGCCATCTCTTCAACTTGTTGTGCACTAGGTTCACCCTCAAATGTAGCGTATAGCTCTGGATGCTTCTGAGCAATATATTCGCAAGACTTGCTTGTTGCATGACCACGGACAAAAAACGGAATACGCTTAATGTAGTCAGGATTTACTAGTGCCAAAATCTTCTCGTCTGCTGTTTTACTCATGAGTTCCTCCCCTTGCATCTAACTTCTCATGTACAGTCATAGAGGATTCTTCCCAAGCTTTAAGCTCTTCATAAATAGTTTCTGCCAGGTTCACAGAAACACCTTTTACCTGAGAGATATCCTCAACACTTGCAGCCTTTAGGCGTTTAAAAGAGCCAAAATGACGCATGATGTCTTTCTTGCGTTTAGGCCCTACACCAGGTATTTCATCCAGAATAGAGACGGTCATTGCCTTATCTCTAAGCTCGCGATGGAAGGTAATTGCAAAACGGTGAGACTCATCACGGACTTGCTTGATAAGGTACAGAGAAGCTGACCCTGTAGGCAACACAATTGGCGTGTCATCCCAAGGTACAAAGACTTCCTCATCAGACTTAGCAAGGCCGCAGACAGGAATATCCAGCCCCAACTCATTAAGCTGATTGATTGCGGCAGTCAGCTGAGGTTTGCCGCCATCAACTACCAGCAAATCAGGTCGTGAGCCAAAGCGCTCATCTGCCATACGCTCCGGACTATACCTTCTGCCCAGGACTTCTGTCATTGAGACAAAGTCATTAGCTTCATCAAGCTCAGCACGAATCTTAAAGCGGCGATACTGGCTTTTATCAGCCTTTCCATTAGTAAAGACCACCATCGAGGCAACGGTAAAATTGCCGTGAAGCGTAGAGATATCAAAGCACTCGATGCGCAGTGGCGGCGCGTCAAGCGCAAGTGCGCTTTCAAGCTGAAGAAGTGCCTGGTTAGTACGGTCGTCAGCATAACCCGTGCGAATCATGTGGCGCATCAGCGCATGACGAGCGTTAGCGGAAGCCATCTGAAGAAGACGGAACTTCTCGCCACGTTGTGGGTGGTGAAGCACGCAGTTGTGGCCTCGTTTTTGTGTCAGCCACTCGGACAAAACCTCTGCATCGAGAAGATCGATGGGCAGGTTAACCTCTGCGGGAATGTCAGCGGTTTCGTCGTAGTAGCGCTTTAGGAAGCCCGAAACCAGCTCTTCCTCGGAAACGTCCAAGCCTTTGTCCAGGATAAACTCAACTGAGCGGATGGTACGACCTTCTCGCACAACAAACACGCAGGCAGCGGAGATGGTTTCTTCTCGATAAATACCAATGAGGTCAATGTTGACTGAGGTAGGAAATGTGACTTGCTGGCGGTCATCAAGATCAGAGAGTGAAGTCAGACGGGACTTGAGCCGAGCTGCCTTCTCAAAATCCAGGTCAGCGGCGGCTTCTTGCATCTGGTCTTTAAGCTCAGAGACAATCTCGGAGCGATTTCCGCGGAGGAAGTTCTCTACCTGCCTGACGTTCTTTGCATAGGAAACGGTGTCAATGGCGCCCACGCACACACCAGGACCTTTGCCTACGTGGTAGTCAAAACAGGGACGCCCCTTCTTTGCCAGCAGCAAGTTAGCAACAGCTGCGCCATCAGGGTCTTTTTCAAGCAAACGCTTAGCGCGCTTCCACTCCACGCACGTAGCGGAGCAGATAGGCACTACTTTTCTGAGCGTCTCAATGGTCTGGCGAGCAGCGTAAGAATCAGTGTAGGGACCAAAATAGCGCGTACCCTTCTTGTGTTTCTCGCGCGTGTATTTAATTGCTGGGAAAGTATCTGACTCGGTAATGGCAATGTAGGGATAGCTCTTATCGTCTTTAAAGTCCACGTTAAAGTACGGACGATACTGAGCAATAAGATTGCGCTCCAGCACCAGTGCTTCGTGCTCGTTTTCTACCACAATGTAGTCAAAACTGCGCACGACCTGCATCATCAGTGGAATCTTGGCGCGGTCGTCTTGAAGCGTAACGTACTGCCTCATACGAGCACGCAGGTTCTTAGCTTTTCCTACATATATAACCTTGCCAGCTCCATCTTTCCAGAGGTAGCAACCTGGATCAGTTGGTACCTGATCAACCTGCTCCCTAATAGATACCAGGTCATCTGAGGGTTCAGAAGAAAATGACGGCGCAAGTCCCGGCGCCCCCGAAGGCACATAGCTGGGGTCAAGGTTGTTGTGAGAACTGTCTTTACCGTTTTTTGCGCCGCTTCTGGCCATGCTATGACCTTACGCGAGAAACCAGTGAACGAAGCATGGCTGACTCTGGTGATTTGAGGAGGATTGCCAAGCCATAGGTAACCAAAACAGCTGGAATACCTGCAAAGATGCAATACAGCACGCCATAGAGCGCTCGGCCGTCCGGTACGCCAATAACAGCGCGCAGGCCCACCATAATCAGAAGTGCCGCCGCCGATCCTGCAAGGCCAAAAAGAATTGAACGAACAAACGCAAACACCATGGACTTGAGTCCAATCTGACCAAGGTGTTTACGCAGGCTAATCAACATAATGGTGTCAATAACCACATAGAAGATGGCTGAGGTAGTTGCTACAAACATCATGCCAAAGTGAGAAGTACCCACCAGCAGTACCAGAACCTGTACAACAGAACCGAGTGTTGCCGAAACAGCATAGAGCGTCATACGACGCATTGCTGAGCAGACTTTTTGCAGGTACATACCAATGCCATACAGAGGCAAAGCAAGCGACTGACCAATCAAGAATTGCTGGGTTAACAGCAGCTGGTCTTCTGTAAACTTGCTTGCTCCAATAATGGAAACAAGGGGCATCGAGAAGATCATCAGATACATCATGAACGGCACGGTAAAGAAAAGAATCTGGTTGATACCGTGCTTGAAGTCCTTCTTAAACTGATCCATATTCTCTTTTGCCCAGCTATCGGACAGCTCGGTAAAGAGGGCTGTAGTAATAGGCACCGTCAAAATGGAATATGGCAGCGTGTACCAAAGACGAGCGTACGCCGCAATAGAAGCGCCCGATGCAGAAACGCTGAGCTGCGAGCTTGTCTGAACCGACATAGTTACAAACGTGGCAACCACAACAATCAGAGCAGGCGCGCCAATCTTAAGCGTCTCTTTAAGAGCGGGGTCTTTGAGGTTAATTCTCCACGAGAGCTTAATCCCCTTGCGTTTAAGTGAGGGAACCTGAATCAGAACCTGAATCAGAACGCCCAGCGGATTTCCCAATGCAAGAATAAGAAGGCCAAGCTCAGGGTTAGTGTTTACCAAGAAGGCATACGCAAAGAACGATGCCGTAGTGACAAAGTTATTAAAAATAGGAGCCGCAGCTGGCCAGAGGTAGTCTCGCTCTGCATTCAAAACACCAGAGAAAATAGTGGAGAAGCAGTACAGCATAACCTCTATGACAAAGAACCTAAAGAAGTACACTGCCAGCGTTGGATCAAAATCAGCTCCTGCCGAGAAGGACTGTGTATACACCACTTCAGCAGCAAAGAAGAAGCCGAGGACAGCAACAAGACCTGTTGCAACAACAACAATGGAAAGCAGGTTGGAAGTGTAGGCGTTTGCCTCATCCTGTCCAACCTTCTTCTTAATAGAGAGATATACCGGCAAGAAAGCTGTGGTAAGCATACCTGCGCCAACAAGCTCATAGAGCTGGTCAGGAAGGGTGTTTGCAATGGAATAGCAGCTTGCAAGAACGGTTGCTCCCATAGCAAATGCCTGAGCCCAAGTTCTTAAAAAGCCCGTAATACGGCTAATCAGAACAAGTACGCTCATCATAGAGGTAGAACGACTTAAGTCTTTTTGCTTAGAAGCATCCTCTTCATCAGAAGAAGCCTCTTCACTATAAGAATTACCTGCGTCGAAGTTGCCGTCTGACACAGAGCTGTTATCTGCCTCAGAGTTATCCTCTTCAGCAGCGGCCTCTTCGAGTTTCTGACTTACAATCTGCTCAAAGACTTCATCCTCAATTGGTTGATGAAACGTCTCTGGAACAACAATGGTGTCCACTACAGGAGGCTCATCAAAGGTCTGATCAAGAGCCTTGCTCAGAGTTTCTTCAGACAAGGTTCCGTCAGAAGACTCTGCTGAAAGTCGCATATGTTTGGGCTGATATGTCACTAGTGCACCTCGCGAACAATATCTGCAAACGTAGCCGATACAAATGAAGCTAAATCTTCTGGAGAAAGCGTTAAACTGAGTCCGCGTTTTCCACCAGAGATATGGATGAGCTCAAAAAGTTGAGCGGTCTCGTCAATTATAGTGGGAAACTGCTTTTTCATACCAACGGGAGTACAGCCGCCGCGAACATAGCCCGTTAAGCCCTCAAGCTCTTTAACAGGCAGCATGGAGAGGTTCTTTTGACCGGATGCTGTTGCAGCCTTTTTAAGATCAAGCTCTTGGTCTACAGGAATACAGCACACCACATGCTCTCCACTTGAAGAAACGCAGACGAGCGTTTTGAAAGCAGCGTCTGGATCTTCTCCAAGCATCTCTGCAATATGAGTTCCCAGTTCACCAGAAGGAACGTCTTCGTCTACCTCGTAAGATTGGAACTCATAAGCAATACCGGCAGCATCAAGCTCCCTCATTGCATTTGTCTTTTGAACCTTTGCCGTTTTTCTCGCCATGTTATGCGCGCTTCTTCTGAGCTTTTTTCTCTGCAGCTAAACGTGCGTTATCTCGGTCAAGAATCTCTTTAAGGAACTTGCCTGTATGGCTTTCTGGCGTTGCCGCAACCTTTTCTGGCGTACCAGAAACAACTACGGTTCCACCACCATCGCCACCTTCTGGACCCATATCAATAATGCGGTCAGCCATCTTGATGACGTCCAAGTTGTGCTCAATGACAAGAACGGTATTGCCCGCGTCAACAAGACGCTCAAGCACAACAATAAGCTGTCTGACATCTTCAAAATGAAGACCAGTTGTTGGCTCATCCAGAATATAAAGAGTTTTACCAGTCTGCTGACGGTGAAGCTCTTTTGCAAGCTTGACGCGCTGCGCCTCGCCACCAGAGAGCGTAGTTGCAGGCTGGCCAAGGTGAATGTAGCCAAGGCCTACATCGTGGAGAGTCTGCAGCTTGTTCTTAATGCGAGGAATGTTTGCAAAGAACGCAAGCGCCTCATGAACCGTCATGTCAAGCACGTCAGAAACGGACTTGCCGTGGTAGAGAATCTCTAACGTCTCGCGGTTATAGCGCTTACCGTGGCAGACCTCACAAGGAACATAGACATCAGGCAGGAAGTTCATCTCAATCTTGATTTGACCGTCGCCCTTACAAGCCTCGCAGCGCCCTCCTTGGACGTTAAATGAGAAACGCCCAGCTGAGTAGCCTCGTGCGCGAGACTCTGGAACGGAAGCGTACAGTGCGCGCAGGTCATCCCAAAGGCCAATATAGGTTGCTGGGTTAGAACGAGGCGTCCTACCAATAGGGCTTTGGTCAATATCAATGACCTTATCGATAAGATCAACGCCTTCAAGCTTTTTATACTCTCCCACCACACGCTTTGAATGCTGGACTGCATTAGTAAGCGCAGGCGCAAGGGTATCGGTAACCAAAGAAGACTTACCAGAGCCAGAAACACCTGTGACTACCGTTAATGTGCCCAGCTCAATAGCAGCGGAAACGTTCTTAAGGTTGTTAGCGCTCGCTCCTGTAATCTTGATTTTTCCGCGACCAGGCTTACGACGAGTCTCTGGCAGCCTAATCTGCTTCTTTCCCGTGAGATACGCACCTGTGATGGAATCAGGGTTTTCAACAATCTCTTCTGGAGTGCCAGCAGCAACAACATGACCACCAAGCTCACCAGCACCGGGACCCATATCAATAACGTAATCAGCTGCGCGAATGGTATCTTCATCGTGCTCAACAACAAGTACGGTATTACCGCGGTCTCTGAGCTGCTTGAGCGTCTCAATAAGACGGTTGTTGTCTCTTTGGTGAAGGCCAATGGAAGGCTCGTCCAAAATATAAAGGACGCCCATGAGGCCAGCGCCAATCTGAGTTGCCAAGCGAATACGCTGGGCTTCTCCACCAGAAAGTGACGCTGCTGCACGAGAAAGCGTGAGGTAATCCAAGCCAACGTTTACCAAGAACTGCAGCCTTGCCACAATCTCTTTGACAATAGGACCTGCAATAACCTTCTGACGGTCAGTGATAGTCAGCTGCTTAAAGAACTCCAGTGACTCCTTACAAGAGAGTTCACAAACCTCCCAGATGTTCTTCTCGCCAACGGTGACAGAAAGAATTTCTGGCTTTAAGCGAGCTCCGTGGCAGGTTGTACAAGGCATCTCGCGAATGTACTTCTCAAGATGCGTCTTCATATTTTCTGACGTGGTCTCTTGATACTTGTCAAAAAGAATCTTTCTGACACCAGAGAACGTAGTAAACCAGTGTGTATTGCGGCCGTCTCGCGTTTTGTAGTCAACGCGAATCTTAGTTGAACCAAGACCACCGAGAAGGGCGTCTTGCACCTTCTTAGGTAGCTTATTCCAAGGTGTTGTATCAGACACGTCAAAATGCTTGCAGACTGCAGACAAAATCTGAGGATAGTAGTTTGAATGGCCAAAGAGACTTCCAAAAACGCCTTCGGAAACAGACAGCTTTGGATCAGCAATGAGTGCTGCTGCATCAATAATTTTACGAGTTCCTAGGCCGTCGCAGTCAGGACAGGCGCCGTAAGGAGCGTTGAAGGAGAAATCACGAGGCTGCAGGTCATCCATAGAGTGACCGTGAATAGGACAAGCAAGCGCCAGCGAATACTGCAAGAGCTCTTCTGGCATAGTCTCTGGGTTGGACTTATCTGCCAAGAGCAATATACCTACTTTACCCTGGGCAAGCTTGGTTGCCTGCTCAACACCCTCAACAATGCGGCCCAAAGAATCAGGACGGATGACAATACGATCAACGACAACCTCAATATCGTGCTTGAGCGTTTTACCCAGCGTGATTTCTTCATCAAGTTCACGCACAACGCCGTCAACACGAACGCGAGAAAATCCTTCTTTACGCAAGTCTTCAAAGAGCTTGACGTACTCGCCCTTGCGACCCAAAACAACAGGAGCCAGGACATAGGCTCTACGTCCCTGACCGGCCTCGAGGATTTTATCGGCAACCTGATCTGTTGTCTGACGCTCAATAACGCGACCGCACTCAGGGCAGTGAGGAGTGCCCATGCGAGCGTACAGAAGACGCAGATAGTCGTAGATTTCTGTTACGGTACCGACGGTAGAGCGAGGGTTTCTAGAAGTAGTCTTCTGGTCAATGGACACCGCAGGAGAAAGACCGTCAATAGAGTCAAGGTCTGGCTTATCCATCTGTCCCAAAAACTGACGGGCATAGCTGGACAAGGACTCAACGTAGCGGCGCTGTCCCTCTGCGTAAATGGTGTCAAAGGCAAGACTTGACTTGCCCGAACCAGAAAGTCCCGTAATAACTACCAGCTGATCACGAGGGATATCAATGTCAATATCTTGCAGGTTGTGCTCTCGTGCACCACGGATAGCAATTTTGCTTGAAGCCATAGTTCCTCACATAACCAGTTTGACATGCGCATTTATTTTACGCGCCAACTGCCAAACAATAGAAAACAACATCAGTACACAGATGTGATTTGTGCGTACTGATGTTCTAGTATACCCAAGATAATGCCGACAAAACACGGCAAGCGCGCTTCCCTATTTAATGCGAACCTTCATCACAGCTTTTTTGAGCTTTGAGCCAGATTTCTCCAGCGTACAGCCTGGCTTGTGAGCATCAGATGGAGGTGTCACCAGAAAATCACCTGCGTGCAAGGTAACCCATGTCTCTTCTCCAGGATTGGTGTAAGCACCAAAATCAGCATCAAAATTAAATTCACCCTTAAGAACACACTGCTCAAGAGGGGCAACAGCGATGCTTTCGGTGCCAGAAATAACCACATGAATATCAGCGTAAATCTTATGAGCCTCATAGTCCTTCTCGCCAGGAAGAGCGGGCTCAAACTCCATGACGTTCACAAAAACATTATCTCCATCAATTTCTGTTTTGCCCAAAGGCAGCTCATCCAGATTGTGGGTTGCTAGAAACTCCGCAGCACAAGCCATATATTTCTGGCCAAAGTCATTCTCAGATAAATTTTTAATTGACGAGAAAATCATGTGAACCTCCTACGTTCAGCTAAAGTGCGCCGAAAAGATTATAGCTATCTCGTTTGCCATAAAGTTCTATGGGTAGAATTAAGTAGTTACTGCATACAACTGCTACATAAGGAGAGACATGGCAGACGTAGATATTGACCGCGAGGCGCTTCGTAAAGAGATTGACGCTGCACTTCACGGCAAAAAGAAAGAACCACAGCCACCAGCTGGCTTTGAACTTAATCAGCACTCAAGCGTGAAGCACGTTATTGGTGTTGTTTCTGGTAAGGGTGGTGTTGGTAAGTCCTTTGTCACCGGTATTCTTGCTACTAACCTTGCTCGCGCAGGAAAGCGCGTTGGTATTCTTGACGGTGATATTACCGGCCCTTCAATTCCTCGCATGTTTGGCATCTCTGATGAGCGTTCTTACGGCGTTGAAGAGCAGCTTATTCCTATCGAGGACGCAAACGGTATCAAGATTATGAGCGCTAACCTGGTGCTTCAAAACGAAACCGATCCTGTTCTCTGGAGGGGTCCTGTTGTTGCTGGTGCTATCCAGCAGTTCTACAGCCAGTGCAACTGGGGTGACCTGGATTACCTGCTTATTGATATGCCTCCAGGAACAGGCGACGTTGCGCTGACGGTATTCCAGTCCCTCCCTGTTGAAGGTGTTGTGATTGTTTCTTCTCCACAAGATCTTGTTCAGATGGTTGTGGGCAAGGCAGTGCGCATGGCAGAAATGATGCATGTACCTGTACTTGGTTTGATTGAGAACATGGCATATATCACCTGCCCTCACTGTGATGAGCGTATTGAGCCTTATGGTCCATCAAAGCTTGCCGAGACCGCAGCGGCATTTAACCTCAAGCCTTTAGGACAGCTTCCTATGGATGCAACCTTTGCGCAGATTGCCGATAAGGGAACCTTTAGCACCGAGCTTCCTGAAGGCCTTGTTCCTGACGCTACACAAAGCGTTCTTGACCTGTAAGTTCTAGCTTCTAGAAGTTACACAACACAAAAGGTAATTGTCACTATGGCTCAAACAACGCGCGTTAAAGAACGCCAAGCAGCACAAGCTCAGCGCATCAAGCAGGCTCAGGCATTTATGGTGCCAGACTACATTGATGTTGCAATTCTTGGTGGTGGCGCAGCAGGACTCTGCGCTGCCATCACTGCTGCCGAAGCTCTTGGCGCCAACAAGCGCGTTGTTGTCTTTGAAAAAGCGCTGGAGAGCGGCAGGACTATCCTGGCAACAGGAGGCGGGCGCTGCAACTTCACCAATGCAGATTTGAGCTTTGAGAATTTTTCTCATCCAGAGTTTGTTCAGGCTGTTTGCAGGGATAAGGACACCTTCCTTGCAGACATTCTGGCCTTCTTTAGGTCCAGCGGTCTTGCGTGGGCTACAGAAGACGAAGGCAGAATGTACCCTCTTACCAGGCAAGCAAGCTCCGTCCAATCATTGCTGCTCAGACGTGCCCAAAAAGCCGGTGTTCAGTTTGCTCTGGGACGAGAAGTAACGTCAGTCAAGCCACAACACAACGGCTTCATCGTTACCTTCAAAGAATGCTTTGCTGGCGAGAAAACCTATGAGGTCCGTGCTTCAGCGGTAGTTCTGGCTACTGGTGGACTCACAACCACAAAACTTGCTGAAAGCCTTCAGTTGCAGACCACCTCACTGCGACCGGGGCTTTGTGCGCTCACTTGCACTCCTCAGCCTCCAACAAGCCTTGACGGAAAACGCGTACGAGCACACGCAGCTCTTGTAAGAGACGGCGCGGTGCTCAAACAGGAATCTGGCGAGCTGCTTTTTAGGTCTTTTGGACTCTCGGGCATCATGATTTTTAACTTGTCTCGCACAGCCCTGCCTGGTGACGTGCTTGAGATTGACCTTCTCCCTCAGCTTACGGAAGAGGAAGTTGCAGCAGCTGTAGAAGCTCACACCACAGACGGTCTTCTCGACCCACAGATTGCTGCTTTCCTGGGTGCTCATGACTCAGTTGAAGCCACAGTTGCCAAGGCTCACAAAATGGCCTTTACCGTTACGGGTACGTCTTCCAAAGTTGTCCCTCAGGTCTGTATTGGTGGAATTTCCATCAATCAAGTGGACACAAACACCCTCGAAGCACATGGCGTTCCTGGTCTGTTTATTGCGGGAGAAGCTCTTGATATTGATGCTCAATGTGGAGGCTTTAACCTCTCGTGGGCGTGGAAGAGCGGTATGGTAGCCGGTCTGGCTGCCGCAAAAAGCACTGGTCAAAACCATGCGTCACTGAAAGAGGATAACTAACATGCTGGAAGTATCAAACATTAAAGTTCATGTTGCTCCTCTTCGTAAGCATCCTGCTAAAGAATCAAAGGTGGGGTTTGACGCGCTGCTTCGCACTCTCCGAGTCTCTGCGGATGAGGTTACCTCATATGAGCTGCATAAACGCTCAATTGATGCGCGTAAAAGAAACGATATTGTTCTTATCCTTACCTACCACGTAAACCTTAAAGGTGGGCCTGCAGCGGAACAAAAACTCCTTAACAAGATTCAAGACAAGCCTGCGGCAAAGCACATTAAGCTTGCTGAGCCAAATACTTTTACGCTTCCCAAAGCGAAGCAACCTGCTCCTTCAGAGAATCGTCCCGTTGTTGTAGGAGCTGGATGTGCCGGCCTATTTTGTGCGCTTACGCTTGCCAAAGCTGGCCTCAATCCCCTGCTTATTGAGCGCGGAGATGATGCAGCACGAAGAACTGCAGCGGTAGAGCATCATAACCAAACTGGTCAGCTAGATCTTGAGAGCAACATCCAATTTGGGCTTGGTGGTGCTGGTACATTCTCTGACGGCAAGCTCAACACGGGTACCAAGAGCGCTTCTCATCGCTTTATTCTTGAAACTTTTGTTAAAGCAGGTGCACAGAAAAACATTTTGTGGGACGCAAAACCCCACGTAGGAAGCGATGTTCTTCCCACTGTTGTGACCAACATTGTCAAAATGATCGAAGACGGTGGCGGAACTGTTGCGTTTAGGACAAAACTCGCCTCCCTAGAGCGAGCCTCAGACGGTTCTCTTTCTGCAATTCAGGTTGAGAAGACCAATCCGGATGGCTCAACTCAAACTGAAACCATACAGACTCGCACGGTGATTCTTGCAACTGGGCACTCAAGTAGAGACACGTATGTCATGCTCAAAAATAAAGGTATCTCTATGGAGAGAAAAACCTTTGCCATGGGTGTGCGAATTGAGCACCTTCAGTCTCAAATCAACAAATCGTTGTACGGTCCCGAAGCAACCAATCCCGTACTTGGAGCGGCACCCTACAAGCTTTCTGTTCACCTTCCCTCTGGTAGAAGCGCCTTCTCGTTCTGCATGTGCCCTGGTGGCTATGTTGTTTCTGCAGCTAGCGAGAAGGACGGCGTAGTCACAAACGGTATGAGCCTGTCTGACCGCGCGGGCAAAAATGCCAACTCCGGCCTGTTAGCTAACGTCTATCCAGAAGATCTACCAGGAGACGACGTGCTTGCTGGCATTGAGCTGCAACGCTCTTGTGAGCAGGCGGCCTTTAAAGCAGGCGGCGGCTCTTATGTTGCTCCTGCTCAGCTGGTTGGTGACTTTCTACACAAGAAAGCTTCTACTGAACCGCGTTCGGTAAAACCAACGTATCCGCGTGGTGTTACCTGGCCCTCACTTGAAGACTGTCTGCCTCCCTACATCCTACAAACCTTGCGAGAAGCCCTTCCAATTATGGACAAAAAACTTCATGGTTTTGCTCATCCCGATGCTGTGCTTACGGGCGTTGAAACACGGTCAAGCTCTCCCGTAAGAATTACCCGCGATGAAACAGGACAGAGCATTAACACACCAGGAATATGGCCTGTAGGTGAAGGCGCTGGCTATGCGGGCGGCATTATGAGTGCTGCTGCAGATGGCATTAGAATGGCTGAGCTGGTAGTAGAGCACTACAACAACGCTTAGTGCTTGCC
>JABZHC010000016.1 GCA_015259035.1 Atopobium sp. | reverse complement strand
TTAGTAATGCAGGTGCATTCCTGGATAGACCATCTCACGAGCATGCTTTTGATACGCTGCGACTGCCTCTTCTTCAAAAGCAAGAGGGGTGTCTTCCTCGCCTGCCATATCCAAAATCCAACGCGTGAGATAAGGATTCAAAGGAAGGAGAGGACCAATCAGCCAGGTGGCAATAGCATTCTTACGACGGAAGCCTTCTAGTTTGCTTTCTTTATTGATGCCAAAACCCACCTTATTTTTAAGGAAGTAGCAGTTAGAGTTATCTCCCTCGGTGAGTGTGAACTGCATCTTAAAGCCAACGACAACAAAAGGCTCTTTGCCATTGCCAGGATCAAACTCTCCCACCTGGACATCGTGGAAGCGCTGGGGCATATAACGAGTGGTCGTGAACTTGAACAGACCCAGACCCTCAATTTCAGAGCCGTCAGGATTAACGATTTTCTCGCCAAAAAGCTCTGAAGCGTTGCCCGCAAACAGCATAGGAACGCCCTGATCAGCCAGCTCTGCAAGCCTGTCCTTGTAAGGCATAAGGCGAGAAATAATAAGCTCTTGCTGGGCTTCTGTCATGCCACCCATGATGATTGCTGATGGCGTGTTTTCAACAAAGTAAGGCGTTGCGGCGTGAGAGGTGTACACAAAGTTCTCTTTTGGAAGGCAGGCCTCCAGGTAGAGAGCATTTCCGTTGTCTCCACCCTGGTTTCCGTACTCTGGGTAAAGAATCTCAATCTTAGTTGCTGGATTACTCATGGGAGGCCTCCATCTGTTTCAAGCGCTCAATGATACGGTTTCTGCTGATATCAGCAATGCCACCGTTATAGAGGCCGTGTGCATAGAAAACGTGCTGGCAAGCGTTAAGGTCAACCAAATCAGCTGTCTCTTCTGGAGAGTTTGCTACAAAGGTTTTAGCTGGATCAATGCCTGCAAGCCTGAGCCTAAGCTGCAGGTCAAGCGATGTGTCACCGTAAATAATGACCTGCTTAACGCTTGGATCTTGCAAGAACTCAAAGTCAGTCTGGTAGTACCAGCCAATATACTCTGTCTGGTCCTTTGCTTTTGCCATATATGCATCGGCAATCATAATGATGATTGCCTTATCACCTGGCTGTTTGCGAAGGATATCGATAGTGACTGAGGTTGCCGTGTCATTCTCGCCCTTAGAGGCCATGCTAATAAGACGGCGACCGTTATAGTCAATCTCGTTGTACCTGGAAGAAGCGATGTTAACGCGCTGCAAGGACGCAGCGATAGTTGCAGGTGCAAGACCCATCTCACGTGCGGTAACAATAGCTACAAACAGGTTGTAGAGGTTAACGATTGAGTAGCTGTTGAGCTTGTACTCGTATGTTGGTGCGCCCTCGTGGCAGTGCTCCTTGACCACAAACGTGCCAGTCTCTGGATCAACCGAGATGACCTCGTAGTCAGGCGTTGGATTGGTATAGCCACACTCTTCGCAGGTTGCATGGCCAAGATGCCTCAGGTGGGCATAATCCCACTTGAGCTTGCCGCCGCATTTGGGGCATGCAGTAAGGTCTGAAACAATTCCTACAGGCTCTGCGGTGTCTTCTGCCAGCCTTGCGATGGAGTAATACGTACGATGAGTGCACTGGGGAGCAAGCCTGCAGCTAATCATGTCATCTGCGTTCAAGATCAGATGAGTTGAAGCAGGAATGCCCTTATCCATAACGTCAAACACGTAGTCTGGCGTTGCACTACGAGAGAACGTATCGCGGAACAAATTGGTAACAGACAAAATATCAGGCTGCAGATACGGGAAAATGCGAGGTCCAGAGAGCTCGTCAAACTCCATAACTGCAAGCTTAGTCTTTGACGTACCCTTCCACGTGGCGTTCTTTGCAAACGAGCTTGCAAAGCCGCTGGAAATATTACCGCCAACGCGGTTGGTAACGGTCTGGTAGCCATTATCGGCGAGAAGATCGTTGAGCAGGTTGTTGGTGGTTGTCTTACCGTTTGTGCCGGTAATAAAGACAATCTGCTCTGGCTTAGCAATGTCTCCCAAAAATGCAGGGTCAATGCCTTCGGCGATAAAACCTGGTAGCGTTCCGCCTTCATGGTTAGTCAATTTAAGTGCTGCAAGTGTTGCTTTAGCAGCGAGAAAAGCTACAGGAAATAGTCTGCTCTTTTTTTGTGCCACAGTAACTCCCATCGTGAGCAAAGTCTCTCTAGTTTATCACCTCGCGAGAAGGGCTTGAAGAACACAGGGCTTCTCGCCAAAAATGTCGCATAAAAAAGCCGAGCCAGGATGTCCTGGCTCGGCTGAAGCTCCGTGAAAGTAAGTTACCTTACTCCTCAGGCTGCTCCTTCTTCTCTGCAGCGTAAAGCTCGGAGAGACGGACAAGGTGATCGTAGCGAGCCATTGCGGCTTCCTCGTTCTCCTTGAAGAGCCTCTCTGCGTGCTCTGGGAACTCGCGGGTGAGTCGGCTGTAACGAGCCTCGTTCATCAGGAACTCCTGGTAGCCACCCTTAGGTGCCTTGGAGTCAAGCGTGAACTTCTTACCTGCTGGTGCAGCTGGGTTGAAGCGATAGAGGTTCCAGTAGCCGGTCTCGACTGCCTTCTTCATCTCCTCCTGTGCGTGAGCCATACCACCCTTAATAGAGTGCATCTCACATGGGGAGTAACCGATGATGAGGGATGGTCCTGGATAAGCCTCTGCCTCAGCAATTGCCTTGAGAGTCTGCTGGAGGTTTGCGCCCATGGAGACCTGAGCAACATAGACGTAACCGTAGGTCATAGCAATCTCAGCAAGGTTCTTCTGCTTGATGTCCTTACCAGCTGCAGCGAACTGTGCAACCTGGCCAAGACGGGAAGCCTTAGAGGACTGACCACCGGTGTTGGAGTAAACCTCAGTGTCGAAGACAAAGACGTTGATGTCCTCGCCGGAAGCAAGAACATGGTCAAGGCCACCGAAGCCGATGTCGTATGCCCAACCGTCGCCGCCGAAGATCCAGAAGGACTTCTTGGTGAGGAAGCTCTTGTTAGCAAGGATTTCCTTAGCTGCTGGAAGATCAGACTTCTCAAGCTCAACTACGAAGGTCTTAGAAGCTTCCTTGGAGAGAGCTGCATCGTTGACGGACTCAATCCATGCCTTAGCAGCATCCTTGAGGTCCTGAGATGCGCCGTCCTCATCGACAAGCTGCTGAGCAAGCTCCAGGAGACGCTTCTGCTGTGCCTGGTGACCAAGCATCAGACCCATACCGTGCTCTGCATTGTCCTCGAAGAGGGAGTTGTTCCATGCTGGGCCGTGGCCGTTTGCATCAGTAGTGAATGGTGAGCAAGAAGCTGGGTTACCCCAAATGGAGGAGCAGCCGGTTGCGTTGGAGATGAACATACGATCGCCGAAGAGCTGAGTGACCAGACGGCCGTAGCTGGTCTCAGCGCAGCCTGCGCAGGAACCAGAGAACTCAAGAAGAGGCTTCTTGAACTGGGATGCCTTGACGTTGTTAGCAACAAGCTCGGTCTTCTCAGAGACGTGGTTGACTGCATAGTCAAAGATCTCCTGCTTGGACTCCTGCTCCTCGATTGGCTTCATGGTCAGAGCATCTGCAGGGCAGATGTAGACGCAGTTAGAACAACCGGTACAGTCGAGCTGAGAAACTGCAATCTCAAACTTGTAGCCCTTAGCCTTAGGACCAACGGCATCCTTGAACTGAGACTGTGCTGGTGCAGCAGCAACCTCTTCGTCGGTAAGGACGAATGGACGAATGACTGCGTGTGGGCAGACATAAGCGCACTGGTTACACTGAATGCACTTCTCGACGTTCCACTCAGGAACAACAACAGCAATGCCGCGCTTCTCGTAAGCAGCAGCGCCAAGCTCAAACTGGCCATCAACGTGGTTCTTAAATGCAGAAACAGGAAGTGCGTCACCCTCCATACGAGAGACTGGAGTCATGATGTCACGAACCTGCTTGAGCAGAGCCTCACGGCCCTCAAGGGTGATTGTGCTTGGAGCATCCTCTGCAGTAGCCCAATCAGCAGGAATCTCAATCTTAGTAAATGCAGTAGCACCAGCGTCGATTGCCTTGTGGTTCATATCGACGACGTTCTGGCCCTTCTTCAGGTAAGAGTGAGTTGCAGCATCCTTCATGTACTGAAGTGCGTCTGCCTCTGGGAGAACCTTTGCAAGAGCAAAGAATGCGGACTGAAGAATGGTGTTGGTGCGCTTACCCATACCAATTTCCTTGGCAAGGTCAATTGCATTGATCAGATAAACATTGATGTTGTTCTTAGCAATGTAGCGCTTTGCCTCTGCTGGCAGGTGGTGTGCAAACTCCTCTGCATCCCACTGGCAGTTGACCAGGAAGGTACCGCCAGGCTTGACGTCGCGGACCATCTTGTAGCCCTTGATGATGTATGCAGGAACGTGGCATGCAACAAAGTCTGCCTTGGTGACATAGTAAGGAGAACGGATCTTGTGATCACCGAAGCGCAGGTGGCTGATGGTGATACCGCCGGTCTTCTTGGAGTCATACTGGAAGTATGCCTGAACATATTTATCGGTGTGGTCACCAATAATCTTAATGGAGTTCTTGTTAGCACCAACGGTACCGTCACCGCCGATACCCCAGAACTTGCACTCAATGGTGCCCTCAGCTGCAGTGTTAGGAGCCTCAGGATCCTCTGGGAGAGACAGGTTAGTAACGTCGTCAACAATACCAACGGTGAACTCACGCTGAGGAGCATCCTTCTTGAGCTCCTCGAAGATTGCGAATGCAGATGATGGTGGAGTGTCCTTGGAACCAAGGCCGTAACGACCGCCAACAACCTTAATGCCTGTACGACCAGCCTCATAGAGGGAAGAAACAACGTCTTCGTAGAGAGGCTCACCAACGGAACCTGGCTCCTTGGTGCGGTCGAGAACAGCAATCTTCTTGACGGACTCAGGAAGAACGTCAACAAAGTGCTTTACAGAGAATGGACGATAGAGGCGGACCTTAACCAGACCGACCTTCTCGCCATGAGCGTTCAGATAGTCGATAACCTCTTCGAGGGTATCGCAGAAGGAACCCATGCAGATAACAACGCGGTCAGCGTCTTCTGCACCGTAGTAGTTGAACAGACCGTAGTCAGTACCAAGCTTAGCGTTGATCTGGTTCATGTAGTCTTCAACAACTGCTGGCAGCTGGTTATAAACCTCGTTGCATGCCTCACGGTGCTGGAAGAAGATATCGCCGTTCTCGTGGGAACCACGACTTGATGGGTGCTCTGGATTCAGCGCGTGATCACGGAATGCCTGGACAGCGTCCATGTCGCACATCTCAGCCAGATCAGCGTAATCCCAAACAGCAACCTTCTGAATCTCGTGAGAAGTACGGAAGCCGTCGAAGAAGTTAACAAATGGAACCTTGCCCTTGATTGCTGCGAGGTGAGCAACAGGAGCCAGATCCATAACCTCCTGGACGTTGCCTTCTGCGAGAAGTGCAAAGCCAGTCTGGCGAGCAGACATTACGTCAGAGTGATCGCCAAAGATGTTCAGTGCATGGGTTGCAACGGTACGTGCGCTGACGTGGAAAACACCAGGGAGCTGCTCGCCGGCAATCTTGTACATGTTTGGAAGCATGAGCAAGAGGCCCTGAGAAGCGGTGTAGGTAGTGGTCAGAGCGCCTGAACCAAGAGAACCGTGAACAGCACCAGCTGCGCCAGCCTCGGACTGCATCTCGACAACCTTGACGGTTGTACCAAAGATGTTCTTTACACCCTGGGCGGACCACTGGTCAACATAGTCTGCCATTGGACTTGATGGGGTAATTGGGTAAATGCCCGCTACCTCGGTAAACGCGTACGACACGTAAGCCGCGGCGTTGTTACCGTCCATGGACTTAAACTTTCTTGCCATTTCCTCTCCTTGCCTAATCTGTGATTTCTCACAGTATGCGTCTGTGCGATCCAAAATAAAGCTGTAGACCCTGGGTGACTACGGAAACAAGTTTCATAGTTCGGCCGGCAGCGGTCGCATAATGCTTTTATTATTGCGCAAAAAAACAATGAAACAAATCAGAAATATGAGCCAATAAATACCTATTTTCAGGTAGGATTTTCTACCTGCGGAATTGCAAAATAAACATAACAGTAAAGTGCAACTTTTTTGTAAATCGACAAAATATTCAAGTGCGCAAGCAGCCATCTGTCTGAAAATTGGACAAATTTTTACGTAAGCACTCAACGCACGGAAGTCTTGCTGCACGTTGAGTGCTCTTTTAATAGCCGTACTTTAGGGTCATATCTCTTTTGATTACTTGGCCGCTTTAATCTCGCAAAGCTTCTTATAACCAAATAAGAAACGCTCTCCTATCTCACCTTGAGCATCAGAAGCACAAACGACTCCGTGCTCATCTGAAGTAAGGAAGGCTTCATCAAAATCAGCGGTTCCATCAAATACCTGTGCGACAACATCTGGATTAAACTCAGTTGGCTCATGCAGGGTTTGCGCTAAATCAAGCACCAGACTTGTGGCTCCTGATCGAACGCTTTCTTCTGAGATACCTGCGATAAGCTTTCCGTCCTTCACTAGCCAGAGCACTTCTGGTGCGCAATGGGTTTGCTGCTCTTCTCGCTGTGAAATTCTTGCGCGACCCGCAAGAGATAGAACAGAGCTCTCCTCTAAATACTGGTAAGGACCAACTGTCATAGCGGCCTGACCATTGCTCTCGAGCAAAATCATAAGAACGCCGTCTGGATATTCTTGCGATCCCTCTTTGAGCGTTCCCTCAATGTGCTGCTTAGCCCAAGCAATCAAATGCGGAGAAACATCTTTTTGAGCAACAACTCGTCTACTCAGCGCACGTAAATGCCTGTTATCAAGAGGGAGAACACCTCCAGCCAGTCTCCAACGACAAACAAGTTCTGGATTATCAAGCTCAAACTTCTGAGCCGCTTCTAACTCTTCCTGGTCCACAGTGTCCTCCCCCAACTTTTTATGAAATGAACTGCTATTCCCGGCTTAGCAGACTAGTGCCTAAAGTGTCGCTTTCCTGTAAACACCATTGCAATACCATACTCATCACAAGCAGCAATAGACTCATCATCTCTGACTGATCCGCCTGGCTGAATAATGGCTGTTACGCCATGGGCTGCCAAGGTATCAACGTTATCTCGGAATGGGAAAAACGCGTCGGATGCAGCCACAAGATTCTTTGAATCAATTCCCATGCGTTCGCAAGCTGCTTCAGCTCGCTCGCACGCGAGAAGAGCGGCGTCAACACGGTTTGGCTGGCCTGGTCCCATGCCAATTCCAGCTTGATCTTTTGCAACCAAAATAGCGTTTGACTTAACGGTCTTACAAACTTTCCAAGCAAATACCAAATCATTCAGCTCTTCTGGAGTTGGTTGACGCTTAGTAACAACCTCAAAGCTCTCTGCGGTTTCATCTGCATGATCAAGGTCTTGCACCAACAGTCCGCCGTCAACAGTTCTCATTTCAAGTTCACGGCTTCTATCGATTCCGCCCGTAGCTAAGACGCGGAGATTGGTTCTCTTTGACAGGCGCTCAAGAGCCTCTTCTGTGAAGCTTGGTGCAATAAGAACCTCAACAAACTGCTTATTGATATCTGCAAAGTGCTCAACAAACTCCAGCGGAACTTCTCTATTTACTGCAATAATTCCGCCAAAGGCAGACAGTGGATCACAAGCAAATGCTCGATCGTATGCCTCAACAACATTTTCTGCCGTTGCAGAGCCACAGGGATTCTGGTGTTTCAAAATAATGACTGATGGATCATCAAACTCACGAACAGCCGCCCAAGCTGCATCAGTATCCAGCAAATTGTTGTAAGACAAAGGCTTGCCCTGAAGCTGCTGAGCGTTTGCTAAAGAGTGTGCAGGTGCGCCAGGCATCTTGTAAAACGCTGCGGACTGCTGAGGATTTTCTCCATAACGAAGATCCTGCTCTTTTGTTGCCTTTACCAGCAAAGTCTCTGGGAATTTACTCTGCTCTGATTCAACTACGCCAGAAAGGTATGCGGCAATAGCGCCATCGTATGCAGCTGTTGTCTTAAATACCTTCAAAGCAAGTTGCTGGCGAGAAGCCCTTGTAGTTGCACCGTCATGGGAACGTATCTCATCAAGAACACGACCATAATCTGCTGGATCAACAACAACCGTAACGAAGTCATTATTCTTTGCAGCAGAGCGGAGCATTGAAGGTCCGCCAATATCGATGTGCTCAATTGCATTTTCTAGAGTCACTGATGGATCAGCTACGGTCTTCTCAAACTCATAAAGGTTAACGCAGACCAGGTCAATCATGCCGATACCATTGTTCTCTGCATCTGCAACATGACCGGGATTATCTCTGCGACATAAGAGGCCACCATGGACGCGAGGATGCAATGTTTTAACGCGGCCGTCCATCATCTCTGGAAATCCGGTATAGGACTCAATGGGGATTACAGGAACGCCAGCCTCTTCAAGGATTTTTGCGGTTCCACCTGTTGAAATTACCTCTACACCAAACTCTTTAGTAAGAGCCTGTGCAAATTCAACAATACCCGTTTTGTCTGTTACCGAGATTAGCGCACGTTTGATAGGGGCTTCAGCCATTGCCGCTCCTTTGTGTTTGACACTTACTATCAGAAACACCTACAGCCTATCAGCTGCAAAACACTACGTACTAGATGTAAACAAACTTGAAACTATTCTATAATCTTCCGCTATAAAAACGCATGAAAGGAACTATTTCATATGTCTACCGATACTCCAATCATAGTCCCCTTCGAAGATACAGACTTACCAGAACTTATCTCAATCGTTGAGCGCGTCTGGTACTTGGACGGCGATGAATCTAAAGAAACCAGTAGGTCTCTGGCTACCATTGATATTTCTTACTACATTGGTGTTTCAACTCATCGCTTTGTAGCAAAAAGCGGAAATACAGTTCTCGGCTTTATTTTCTGCTCCAACGGAGAAGATCCAGAAGATAAGCAGAAATGGGTTGAGCTTGAAAACGCCTCAACCATTACAGCTAAAAAGCTCTTAAGCCAGAAAGACTTTGAGGGCTATGAAGCCTTTGGTGTCGTCGAATCAAACCTGATTCACAAATACTGGAATGAAGGAGTCAAAACTCCTAAATGGGAAATTACACTATTCTGCGTAAGTCCTGCTGCTCAAGGAGAAGGTGTCGGCGGCATGCTCTTCTCCTATATGATCAGTTTTTTGAAAGAGCAAGGAGCTAAGCATTACTTCCTTGCAACAGATGATGACTGCGACATTAGTTTCTACCAACACAAGGGTCTTACCTGTAAAGATAAGGCTCCGATTAAAGCGGATGGACAAGACTTCGGCTTTGCCTATATCTATGCAGGAGATCTCTAAGAATGAGATCCTGCGTTGGAAGATTTGCGCCCACACCTTCTGGAAGAATGCATCTGGGTAACGTTTTCTCAGCCCTTATGGCTTGGGCCAGCGTTCATTCCCAAAATGGTAGTCTTATTCTTCGCATCGAAGACTTAGATATTCGTGCTCATAATCCTCAATACACCTCCCTCCTCCTTGATGATTTACAGTGGCTGGGACTAACTTGGGACAAAGGTCCGTATTACCAAAGCAAGCGTACAGAGCTCTACCAAGAAGCTCTTTTAGATTTGAAGCAGCAGGGACTCTTGTATCCCTGCTTTTGCTCCCGAGCAGACTTACATGCTGCTCAAGCTCCACATGCAAGTGATGGCACGTATGTCTATGCAGGAACTTGCCGCAACCTCAGCCAACCTGAGCGTAATGAGCTCTCAGCCCATAAAATTCCAGCAACACGTATACACGTTCCTAATAAGATTTACGCGTTTGAAGATAAGGTCTACGGTTCTACATCACAAAACCTTGCTGAATTATGCGGGGACTTTATTGTTCAACGTGCAGATGGCGTCTTTGCCTATCAGCTTGCCGTGGTAGTAGACGATGCTGATATGGGCATAACTGAAGTGGTCAGAGGATCAGATCTTCTTTCCTCAACTCCTAGGCAGCTTTATTTGCAAGACGTGCTTGGTCTTTCTCATCCCACGTACGCACACCTCCCCTTACTTGTTGCGCCTGATGGTAGGCGACTTTCAAAGCGCAATCATGATCTAGACCTTGGCGTCCTTAGATCCCAAGGAAAAACACCAGAAGAGATTCTTGGCTTTCTTGCTTATTGCGTAGGCCTCACAAAAGAGAACGAGCCTCTTTCCGCAGTACAAATTGCAAATCGTTTTTCTTGGGAGACACTTCGCGCTCACCGAGAAAACGTGGTTGTTGAGCATTTTTCACATGTTTTGTAAAATGTCTTATTGTGAGTGACGCCAGTTCGGGGTATCATTCTCAAGCACCCATTTTGGAGAGCTGACCGAGAGGCCGAAGGTGCTCGCCTGCTAAGCGAGTATGGGCCCCAAGCCCATCTGGGGTTCGAATCCCCAGCTCTCCGCCAGAATTTTCCGCTCGTTGCACCTCTGCAACGAGCTTTTTTCTTACCAAGAAGAACTTTTTCTAAGATTAGTCTTGCATTTTTAACTGGAAAATGGCATTCTATCTACTTGCACGCGGCGTTACCTCAGCTGGATAGAGGACCTGACTACGAATCAGGGCGTCATAGGTTCGAATCCTATACGCCGCACCACTTGAACTTAGGAGCTCCTTCGGGAGCTCTTTTTTATTATCTACCTGGTCTTAAAGCTACTTCACCAGCAGAGTTAGCATATAAATAACGGTAAGAAATGCCGGCTTCATCAAGCTCATCCATTACCTCAGCCATACATGTTTCTGCCATGATGACCTCAAGATATTCTTGTGGACCTAAGTCTTTTAAACCCACCCTGCCGTGGTCTGAAATCCATTTTCTTAAAGCTGCAAGTTGCTCTGGTGCTATATGGATTTCTGAATAAAACTCTTTGTGACCAAATCCAATTTCTGCTGCACTACCCTGCACAAACTGCCGTACTACAATATCTTTTTGTACCTCTACCAAACCTTTCATAGCTACCTCTTTCTTCTTTTGCTAGCCACAAGTATAGCCGATTTATAGAACAT
The DNA here is from genome assembly GCA_015259035.1 of Atopobium sp. Taxonomy (GTDB): domain Bacteria; phylum Actinomycetota; class Coriobacteriia; order Coriobacteriales; family Atopobiaceae; genus Lancefieldella. The sequence continues at coordinate 8,404 of JABZHC010000016.1, read as the reverse complement.
ATGTTCTATAAATCACTAAAAGAAATGGTCTCCACAATTCTGTAGAAGACCACTTCAAGAATTGAATCAGTTTTGATTAAAAAGAGAAACTATTCTGGGCGAATAACCTCGATACCACCCATGTAAGGACGAAGCGCCTCGGGTACGGTAACGGAGCCATCTGCGTTCTGATAATTCTCCATAATTGCAGCCATAGTACGACCAACTGCAAGACCAGAACCGTTAAGCGTATGAACCAGACGGGTGCCCTTGAACTCTGCTGGATCCTTATAGCGGATATTTGCACGACGTGCCTGGAAATCCCAGCAGTTGGAGCAGGAAGAAATCTCCTTGTATGCGTTATAGCTTGGGAGCCAAACCTCAATGTCGTAGCACTTGCATGCAGAGAAGCCAATATCACCAGTGCAGAGAGTTACCACGTGATAAGGAAGACCCAGGAGCTGAAGGATCTTCTCGGCTTCCTGAACCATGGACTCAAGCTGATTCATGGAATCCTCAGGCTTTGCAAACTTGACCATCTCTACCTTGTCAAACTGGTGAACGCGAATGATGCCGCGGGTATCTCGACCAGCTGAACCTGCCTCCTCACGGAAGCATGGGGTAAATGCGGTGTAGAGCAGAGGAAGCTGAGATGCATCCAGAATCTCGTCACGGTGAATGTTGGTAAGCTGAACCTCAGCAGTTGGAATCAGGTAGAGATCAGGCTGAACGTGGTAGAGGTCCTCTTCAAACTTAGGAAGCTGGCCGGTACCAAACAGGGAATCCTGATTTGTAATAACTGGTGGCCACCACTCTTTGAATCCTGCCTGGTTGTGCGTATCAATCATAAAGTTGATAAGCGCGCGCTCCATACGAGCACCCATGCCGCCAAGCAGATAGAAACGAGTTCCCGCAAGCTTTACGCCACGATCAAAGTCAATCATGCCCAGCTCAGGTCCAAGATCCCAGTGTGCTTTTGGCTCAAAATCAAACTGAGTTGGCTCTCCCCACTTGCGGACCTCAGGGTTGTCGGAATCGTCCTTGCCGTAAGGAACTGATGCGTCTGGAATGTTTGGAATAGCTGCGACAAGAGCCGTAAGCTCCTCCTCAACCTCTCCGCGACGCTGGTCAAGCTCTGCGATGCGGTCTTTATTAGCTGCTACCTGCTCTTTAGCTGCCTCAGCCTCTTCCTTCTTGCCCTCACGCATAAGAAGGCCAATCTGCTTAGAAACAGCGTTACGCTCTGCCTGAAGAGACTCAACCTCAGCAATTACGCTTCTGCGTTCCTCGTCAAGCTCAAAGAATTTCTCGCGATCCCAATGGGCGTTTTGCCTGGACTCGCAAGACTTATCTACGAGGTCAGGATTCTCGCGCACAAATTTGATATCAAGCATGCAGCTTCTCCTTGAATCAACACTTTTTAGCAGTGCATTTTTTCTTATAGCTTACCAAGTATATACTTGTATTCAGATTCTTAACCCTTCACATGTTCTGGAGCTAGATTATGGACGCAATTAACTCATTTGTCGGCTGGCTTTTTGGCGATAAAACCGGTGTGTTGTTCCTCGTACTTGGTGGAATTTTGCTCTTTTTGGTTATTTCCTTTGTGCTGGAGCGCAAAACCAAAAAGATGTATTTCAATCATAAAAAGACTGAGGACGACTGGGATCTCTTTGGCGACGACCAAGAGGGTTGGTCTGACTTTGAATCAGATAACAAATAGGTAACAAAAAAGCCCCGTAAAGGGGCTTTTTAAATGCAAATGGTGCGGGCGAAGGGACTTGAACCCCCATGAACTTGCGTTCATACGGACCTGAACCGTACGCGTCTGCCAATTCCGCCACACCCGCGTGCTAGGGAATAATACTACAACATTTTGTTTTCTTCTAATGGAAAAACAATAGATATATAAGAAAATTCTTTTCAGCGGTAGAATATAGACAGTCACGGCCGACAAACACACTTTAAACACAGGAGGTTGCCGTGAGTGACTCGCGGTCACAGACCACGCAGACTACATATCTACATTCACCTTCTGCTCAGCAGGCATCACCTGCGGCTGAGCCAGAAATTTTGCTGGACCGATATCGCGTTCTTGCTCGCAGAGGTAACGGAGGCTTTGGCACCGTTTGTACCTGCTGGGATACTCGTTTGCAGAGGCGCGTAGCTATCAAGCGTATGCCACTTTTAGGTGCTTCCGAGACGCCTGGTGTGCTTGCTTCTACTGTTGATGAGGCTCTTTCAGAGGCAAGAACTGCCTGTTTGCTGGCGCACCCCAACATTGTGACCGTTCATGACTTTGAGATTGAGGGCGATTACGCCTATCTGGTCATGGAGTTTGTTGATGGCCTTAATTTATCGGAGCTCTTGGCTCGCGTTGAGGGTGGCTACCTCACCTATGCCGAAGCAGCTCACATGGTGTCTTCACTTGCAAAGGCGCTTCAATATGCCCATGAAAACGGCGTACTCCATCTGGACATCAAGCCAACAAATATCATGATTGACCGCCAGGGTACGGTAAAACTTGCCGACTTTGGTATGGCAACACTTGCCTCAGCTGCTGGTTATGGTGGTGCTCGCGGAGGTACGGTAGGCTACATGCCTCCTGAACAGGTTGAGGGTATGCTTGTTGACGAGCGTGCTGATATTTTCTCGCTTGCTGTTGTTCTGAGGCAGGCGCTAACGGGCGTCAATGTATTTGCGGGCAGAACAGCTAAAGAATCCCTTGATCACATCTACAAGGGCCCAAAAATTCCTCTGCTCAAACAAGATCCCGAGGTTCCCTTTGCTGTAGATGCCGCTCTGACGCAGGCACTTTCCCCTGAACCATCGATGAGACAGGGAAGCGTCTTAGAGTTTGCGCAAGAAATTGTGACCCCTCTTGGCAGTGAAAAACAGGGCGAGAAAAGCCTCAAATCCCTGGTGGAACAGTCAGAAGAAGAGGAAACCGAGACCTGGGACGTCAAGCATCTTCCACTCTCAATCCGCTTCCCCTGGCTGCCCTCGGCTGCCGTGCGTGGCGTATCAGCCCTGGTCTCCGGCGTTCTTCTCGCCCAGTTGTTCCAGCTTATTGCTCCAGAATCGCTCACGTTTATTGTGGTGGGCTCTCTTGTAGGAGCTGCGGCAGCTGCTCTTTGGACTCCGTTGGGTTCTGCGCTTGTCATTGCATGCGCGGTATATGCTCTGGCAAGCATTAGCCCTACCAGCACTTCATTCCCGTTTGCAACGCTTGTAACCTTAGTAAGCGTTATCTGGTGGGCGTTTGCGGGAAGAGTCTCAAAATTTAGCAGCATCAACTGCTTATTAGGAGCTTTATTACCTGCTCCTATTTCAGCACCAGCGCTTGTCTCCGCTACTATGCGTCCGCTACCTGCAGTTTTAACAGGAGCTTTTAGCTATCTTTTTGGAATACTGTTTGCAAGAGGCGTATCTTTGGGCTTTGCGGCAACTCCTCTTGCCTATGACTACACCTCACTGGCCTCAGGATTTCCTTTCTGGATTCGCTTTGGAGCATGCTCTCTTTCTGCTCTTTTAGGCTCGCTTATAAGCCAGAAAAGACGTCGCGGATGGATGGTTTTTGGACAAATTGTCTGCGCCATATTGCTTTCAAGCGGCTTTATATGGGCAGCTTGGATGGAGAATCCCAATTTTTGGGTAGTTGAAAGTATAGTTTCTGTATTAATTACGGTATTCTTATGTGTACTTGTATGTATTGCAATTGTCCTGATAGGTCCACTTGACGCGGATCAGGAAGGCGAGGAATTAGATGAGCTTTCTTAGTGACTTTGAAAACCGTATTGGTTCGGTCTTTGGTGCCGCACCTCAGGGATACGCAGAGCCTTTCTCTTTTAAGAAGCTTGCCAAACGCGCAGCTAAAGAGATGGAACGTGAGACGTATGAGATTGATGGTGTAGACACTGCGCCTGCCCTATATACCGTTTTAGTTGCTCCTCAAGACGATTCACTGATGCGTCCTCTTTATGCTGATCTAACTGCAGAGGTTTCTGACTTTGTGGCTGCTCAGGCTCAGCAAAAAGATTATGTATTTGTTGGTCAGCCGCTTGTTCGTTTTATGGTTGACCCATCTCTGAGGCCTGGAAAATTTGCTGTCTTTGCAGAAAACGTTGACGGCAATACGCTTGACCAGCTACGCAATGAAGAGCGTGCTTTCTTGGGTGGAAACTCCAGTGTTGGAGGAGCTGCAGCTCAAATACCTCAGCAGCACAATTCCCGCGCTGCTGTTCAGCCAGAACCACAGCCAGAGCCAGATCCTCTGTCTGTAGTTCGCCCTGTTTCTGCAGATAATGCAACGCCAGAGGTTTTGGGAGATCTTGCTGGTACAGACGCCGGTCTTGCGGTAATGCCACCAGACTTTGTTGAGGCTCAAGGCGCAATTCCTGTTGTTTCCGCAGCTGAGTCCACTCCTATGCCTGTTCTTCCTAGCTCAAACGGACTTCCAGACCTGCCCGTAAACGGAGCTATCCCAACAGCAGCTCCTGTTCCTATGACTCAGCGTCGTATCACGCCTTCCCTTGATGCCCAGTTAAACGGCGCGGGCGGTCGTTCTTCTCGCAATCTGCAAGGCACGCCACGCGCAAACATGGACGCTACCTGCATTTTAATTGATCGCCAGAGCGGTCGTTCGTATCGCGTTGAGGCTCCTCGTGCCATTATTGGTCGCGAGCGCTCTCAGGCAGACGTTGTTTTGCGCGATCCTAACGTTTCAAGACGTCACGCCGAGATGACCTATGACGGTCACGATTGGCACATTGCTGATTTGCACTCCACTAACGGAACGCTTGTCAACGATATCGACGTAGATGAGGTAATTCTGCGCGACGGAGACCTCATTACCATTGGTCTTATGGACCTTCAGTTCCGGGAGAACTAATGATTGATTTGATTCTCTTTGCAGGACGTGTTCTGCTTGTTGTCCTGTTGTACATCTTCCTGTTCTCGGTCATGCGCACGGGCATTGGTCTTGTCCGCGGTCAGCGCAAAGACGGAGCTATTTGGTCCGTTGATGTCGAGAAGGGCGTCAAGTCCTTACGTGGTCTTCACGTAGACATCTTGGGTCCTGTTGTTATTGGACGTTCTCCTTCGTCTGACATTGTGATTGACGAACCTTACGTTTCTGCTTCACACGCCCGCTTTACTATCCAGGGCCCTGCTCTGGTACTTGAAGACCTTGGATCCACAAACGGAACCATGGTTAATGGTCACATCATCGAGCAGCCTGTTACCCTTCGCGACACAGACGAAGTCCAGGTCGGCGATGTGATTATGCGTGTTGGACGTCGATAAGAGGCTCATGGTTTCTTCTGATACAACACATATTTCTGATACACCTACACAAGAGCCCGTGAGTGCTCCTGGTCGTTGTGAGCTGCCACTTGATGGTCGCTGTGACGCAGAGGCAGTTTCTGGCTCTAACACCTTTATTTCTTGGGGCGCCCGCTCTGACGTGGGATTAGTTCGCGAGCATAACGAGGACTCGTTCCTTTTGCGCACTCCCCTTTTTGCCATCTGCGATGGTATGGGAGGTCACGCCGCCGGTGAGGTAGCAAGCTCCATTGCTGTTAAGGTTATTGCCGAACAGGCACCAAGTACCGCAGACGATGTCCGTCTTGGCGCTGCAATTGAGGCTGCTAACCAGGAAGTTATTGATGCTCCTGCAAAGGGTATTGGCAAACCTGGCATGGGCTCCACTGCCTCTGCTGTCCTCATTGAGGGCAATCAGATGGCCGTTGCTCATGTTGGTGACTCTCGCATTTACCTGCTCCATCATGGCACGCTGGTCCGCATTACTCATGATCACAGCTATGTTGAGGAGCTCATTGATTCTGGTCAGATTACCGCTGATGAGGCTCGCACGCACCCTTCTCGCTCGGTAGTTACGCGAGCTCTTGGTTCTGATCCAGACATGTACGCAGATCATTTCTCGCTTGAAGTATCTGATGGCGACCGCATCATCTTGTGCTCCGATGGCCTCTCTGGCATGGTGCCCGACGATGAAATTGAAGCCATTGCTGTCTCTAACGTCACGCCGCAAAAGGCTGCCGATAACCTTGTTTCCGCAGCTCTTACCTATGGCGGCTCAGACAACATTACCGTTATTGTCATCGATGTCTTGGACGACGGCATAGCCGATCAAACCAGAAAACACCTTACTCGTGGCGTCATTGCCACGTTTGTCTCGTTCCTTGCGCTCTTTGCAGCCACTGTTGCGGTGTTCTTCCTGTTTGTAAGCAGCGAGTGGTACTTAGGAATTAACGGAACTACCGTTGGCGTTTATCGAGGTATTCCTACAACAATTGCCGGCATAAACATGTCTACGCTTGTTGAAACTACGTCGATTGAAATAAAAGATTTGCCTGACGCAGTTCAAGACTCGCTAGCCGAAGGAATCCGCGTTAAGAACGAGGATGAAGCACATAGCACCGTCGAGAATTACCGCAAACAGATTGACGACGCCAACACTAAAGCGGTCAAAAAGAAAGAAGACGTTCAGTCTGGCGGAACACCCACAACAGAAACAACAACGTCAACAACAAGTTCGGGAGGTGAGTAGGAATGGAAAAAGCAGGTGGACTAAGGCGTAATACAGAGCTCTTCTTACTATTTGTAGGAGCAATCCCTGTATTTCTGCTGTACGCCATGTACATGATTACTGCTCGCTCAACGCTCAGCCTTGAGACTATGGCCGTTCCTATTGGTCTCTTTGCAGCATTTACCGTGGCTCACATTGCTATTAGGTTCCTTGCTCCCGCAGCAGATCCCGCCATTCTCCCCATTGTGTTTGTGCTCTCGGGAATTGGCATCACCATGGTCACCAGACTTGCGCCAAATCTTGCAGTCAACCAAACGATTTGGCTCTTTATCTCTGTTGTTGTCATGATTGTGGTACTAGCGGTCATTAGAAATCTTGACGCGTTAGCACGCTACAAATACTCCATTGGTATTCTCGGCGTCATACTGCTTCTTCTGCCAATTGTTATTGGCCAGGACCGCTACGGCGCAAAACTCTGGATTTCTTTTGGCGCATTCACCTTCCAGCCTGGCGAGCTTGCAAAGATTGCCATTACGCTCTTCCTGGCATTTTATCTTGCACTGAATCGAGAAGCCCTATCGGTCTCCATGCGTTCTTTTGGACCTTTCCGCATTCCTCGTTTCAAAATGCTGCTTCCTCTGTTTGTCATGTGGGGCATCAGCCTGATTGTTGTTATTTTTGAACGCGACCTTGGTAGCGCTCTGCTCTTCTTCGTGTTCTTTGTCATCATGCTCTATGTAGCAACAGGTCGCGCAAGCTACGTTTTTGTCAGTATTGCGCTCTTGGCCATTGGCGGCGTGGTGCTTTATCACTTCTTTGGTCACGTTCAGACTCGTGTCAACATTTGGCTTAACCCCTTCAAAGATCCCGCTGGAGACGGCTACCAAATTGTCCAGTCCCTCTATTCCATCGCAGATGGAGGCCTTGCTGGCACCGGAATTGATAAGGGAATGCCTACGCTTATCCCTATTGTTGAGTCTGACTTTATTTTCTCGGCCATTGCTGAGGAGCTGGGACTCTTTGGCGGAGCGGCAATTATTACCCTGTTCCTGCTCCTTACTGTGCGCGGTCTTGCAACAGCTGCTCGCGCAAAGTCCGATTCATCTGCTTTTGCGGCTGCTGGCCTTACCAGCGTTTTGGCGTTCCAAACCTTCCTCATCGTTGCAGGCGTTACTAAGCTCATGCCTCTAACTGGTGTCACCTTGCCTTTTATGAGTCAGGGCGGCAGCTCTCTTCTTTCCAGCTTTATCATTGTTGCCCTGCTGCTCAGAGCAGGTGACGAGGGAACTGGTCGCGAAACAGAGCTTGAGCCAAGCAAGAAAACGCTTGACTCCCAGAGGCTCGAAATTTCTTCTGGTGGAGCTCACGCCTCTTCCGTTTTGCATGGCAGCCACATCCGTGGAGGCTTTGGTCTGCAGTCTGAAGAGTCTGGTGTTCTGGGACGTGTTGCTCTCGGAAAACGTCTGACCAATTTGGTTACCGTATTTACCCTCTTCTTCACCGTCCTTCTCGGCAATTTGACCTTCTTGATGGTGATTGACGCTCCTAGACTTCAGGCGCTTCCTACCAACAACCACACCATTGCTAGGAGTGCATACGTTCAGCGCGGCGCCATCATGACTTCTGACGGCGTCACCCTGGCAGAGAGCGTCAAGCAAGACGACGGCACCTACGTGCGCAACTATCCACACGACGGCATGGCCGCTCACACCGTTGGCTACATCTCTACCCAGTATGGAACTGCAGGTATCGAGTCCTCCATGAACGAGACGCTCACCGGACACGCAGATCATTCCGACTGGAGAAGCGCTCTGTACTCGATGGCAGGTGTTAATACCGCTGGTTCAAGCGTTGTTTTAACCATCAATTCCCAGA
>JABZHC010000015.1 GCA_015259035.1 Atopobium sp. | reverse complement strand
GGTGAATATTTTCGTATCATGGTAGTTTAAATTTTGATGTCTTATTTGCTGGACGAGAAAACCGATGGGCTACAGCAGTGGAAACATGCGATTGAAGCTGAATCTCGTCGTCCAACGCACGTAGCCATAGCAGTTCTACAGGCCCACGCGAACAACCTTACGAACGCCAGCGGCTTCGAGGGCTGCTACCTGTGAAATCGATGCGGATTCGTCTGTCATAAGCACGTCGATATCAGCAGGCAATCCATATTGGAAGCTAGAGTTGACGCCCAGTTTACTTGCGTCGGCCAAGACAATGTGCTGCTCAGAGTGCTTAAGCATCAGCGAGTTCACGCGCATCTCGTTTGAAACCAGCGTGGTAAGGCCGCGCTCAGCGGAAATTCCCGAGCATCCCAAGATGCACTTCGCGGCGCGAATCTGGTTGATTGAAGCAAGCGCAAAATCGCCGGTCATTGACTTCTTAGCTGGTCGAACTTCTCCGCCCGTGACCAAAACAGTCATCGATGGGGGATAGTCAGCGGCCAGAACGCTACCGTTATTGGTAACAACCGTGATGTTCTCGGCGGTGATAAATTCCAGGACTTTTATAGCGGTTGAGCTGGTGTTAATGAAGACCGTGTCACCGTCTTTAATCAACTTGGAAGCTGCCTGGGCAAGCTTGAACTTTGCGGTTACCTGGTTAGAGCTGAGTCCTGTCGAGAGCGGGTCAAGTAGCGTGGCCATGCCATAGCTTCGGGAAATAAGGCCTTGAGCTTCGAGTTCGTCAAGATCGCGGCGGATGGTAAGCGAAGAAACTTCAAATCTATCGGCAAGATCGCTAACGGAAACCTGGCGGTATTGTTCGAGAAGGCTCATGATTGAGCTTCTGCGTGATGCTACGAATGAACGACTTGTGGCCATGAATCCCCCAATAGAGCTCAACTGCTGATAAACCTATAGAATTACATTTAACTAATTCAGTTCTGTGAAAAACAACGTACAAATTGATAACACCTTTTGAACGGTTGTCGAACAATTGTGTAGCCGCTTCTCAGGAGAACTGAGTGTATCTTACCCTATTCAATGAACGTTTTGAATACTTAAACGGATATTATTTAGCGGTCAACGGTTTTTATGACGTAAATCTCTAAAGTGAGCATAGATAAGTATTGCTTAACTCTCAACTTTAGCTATACTAACATTATCGATTCGATTGGTAAAACGTTCTAAACGTTCAACAAATAGGGAAATTTGTTATACGACAAGATAAATGTCATATAAATTATTTATCTAATTGTTGAAGCGTTCAGAAAATTCAAGTTTTCGTCGTTAAGCGATGTGTTCTTGTGTGGTCTTGCTATAGTCCAACACAAGGAAAGATTCACAGTAGTCTACTGGAGAGGAGTGAATCGCATGCTACTTCGCGATATCTACGAGCAGAATCACTATGCTTTCGTGAAGACTCCCATGACATGGGAAGAGTCTATTAGAGAGTGCTGCAAACCACTGGAGGCTGATGGAACTGTCAATTCAGAGTATGCAGACGACATTATTGAGTGCGTAAAGAAGTTTGGTCCCTACATTGTTATCGTTCCAAACGTTGCAATGCCACACTCAACTGCTCGCATTGGCTCTAATGGAAAGACTGCTATTGGCTTTATGCACTCTGATGTTCCTGTTAACTTCGAGAATGGCGATGATGAGAAGCAGGTCAAGACCTTCTTTACTCTGAGCGCAACCGATCAGGAAGCACACCTTAAGAATATGCAGATGCTCGTTCAGGTTCTTATGAACGAGGAGGTTCTTGAGCGCCTTAAGAACATTCAGTCTCCAGAAGAGCTTTTGGAGATCGACGAGCTTATCTCCGAGTAAGCACGTCTTCTCGCGCGTTGTCCGCGCTCGTTTGCGTCGTAGGCTCCCGTTTGCGCCTGTGTGCGCTTTTGTGCCCGTTTGGGCACGTAATTGAGGATTTCCTTTTGTAGTGTGGGCTGCAGAAGGTACGTATGTAGGACCCTTTGAAAGGGGTATCAATGGATATTGTTCTTGGTATTTGGAAATGGTTTGCGAGCAACTTCTTGACTCAGCCAGCCTATTTCATCGGTTTGATTGTTGCTATCGGCTACATTCTTCTTAAGAAGAAGTGGTACGACGTACTCGCTGGCTTCCTTAAGGCAGTCATTGGTTATCAGATCCTCCTGGTTGGTTCCGGCGGCCTGGTAACTGCATTCCGTCCAGTTCTTGTTGGACTTCAGGCTCGCTTCAACCTTTCTGCAATGGTCATTGACCCATACTTTGGCCAGAACGCAGTACAGGCAGGCATGGAGGCAGCTGACGCTCCTGCATTTATCGCAGGTCGTTCCTTCTCCTCCGTTATGCTTCTTCTGCTCTTCGCTTTCATTCTGAACATTGTTCTGGTTGCATTTAAGAAGCAGACTAAGCTTCGCGCAATCTTTACTACTGGTCACGTCCAGGTTCAGCAGGCAGCAACTGCATTTTGGCTTATCCTCTTCTGCTTCCCACAGCTTAACGACGTTACCATCCTTGCAGTTATGACTGTTCTCCTTGGTCTTTACTGGGCAGTTGGTTCCAACCTTTGTATTGGACCTACCCAGGACCTTACTGAAGGCGCTGGCCTTACCATTGCTCACCAGCAGATGTTTGGTGTCTACTGCGCATCCAAGGCTTCCGAGTGGCTCTCCAAGCACTCCAAGAAGGAGTCTAAGCGCATTGAGGACATCGAGCTTCCAGGCTTCCTTAAGATCTTCAATGAGAACCTCGTTGCAACTGCAATTCTCATGACAGCATTCTTTGGTGTCATCCTTGCTGTTCTTGGCCAGGACTTCCTGCTTGAGAACAAGTTCATGAAGCCAGGTCAGGATTTCTTCTTCTACATCATGACCACTTCCTTCCAGTTTGCTGTTTACCTTTCCATCCTGCAGCTTGGTGTTCGTACCTTCGTTACTGAGCTCACCAACTCCTTCCAGGGTATTTCCAACAAGCTCCTCAAGGGTTCCGTCCCAGGCGTTGACTGCGCAGTCACCTACGGCTTTGGTTCTCCAAACGCAGTTACCCTCGGCTTCCTCATGGGTGCAGCTGGCCAGTTCCTGGCAATCGCAGCTCTGCTGCTTCTGAAGTCCCCAGTTGTTGTTATCGCAGGCTTTGTTCCACTGTTCTTCGATAACGCTACTATCGGCGTTTACGCAAACAACAAGGGCGGCCTCCGCGCAGTTCTTATCATGCCTTTCATCTCTGGTCTTCTCCAGGTCTTCGGTTCAGCTCTTATCGCTGGCTGGGTTGGCATGGCTGCATACGGTGGATACCTTGGCATGTGGGACTGGGCAGTTGTCTGGCCAATCATGACCGGCTTCATGAAGTTCCTGTCCTACGCAGGTCTCGCAATTGTTGTTATCGCTCTTATTGCAATCCCACAGCTCCAGTACCGTGCAAATAAGGACACGTACTTCATGGAGGTTGAGGATTACCAGAAGTGCAAGGAAATCCGTGCACAGAAGGCCGCCGCAGCTAGTGCGGAAAGCAAGTAGCCCTCTTTCTTCCTACCCTGAGCAGACCCCCATCTGCTCAGGGTTATTAGTAATACTCGGCACATTGTTTGATGCAGTATTTGCTTTAAATGCGAGCGTTGTAGCGCCCAAATGGGTACAAACACAATGTGTCCGTAATCAGTTTGTTTGATCGAAGGAGTCAACATGAACGCAAAGATTTTGGTCGCATGTGCAAACGGCGCAGGTACCTCCCTGATGATGAAGATGACCGCTGAGCGCGTCACTCAGAAGCTCAATATGGGCGTCGATAAGATTCACCACTGTGCACTTTCCGAGGGCGTAAGCTCTGCTCGTCAGTATGACATTGTTTTTGCACCACTTAACTTCCTGAATATGTACGAGGATGCTGCTAAGGCTGGTGTTACCGTCATTGGTCTGCGCAACGTTCTTTCTGATGCAGAGATGGAAGAGAAGCTCAAGGAAACCGGCGCTGCAGAGAAGTTTTCCGCATAGTTTAGGTTTCTAAAGAATCGAGCACTTTAATGACTTTTGAAAAGAAAATTCTTGCCGAGATGCCTAAGTGCTATGCACTTGGCTTGTTTGAGGGAGAAGACACACCAAGCTTTTTAGCTGCTGTCGAGAAGGACGGTCCAATCCGTCGTTTTACGCTTGATGGTGAGCCTCTGGAGACTGTTGCTCCAGGTCCTGGCGGCGTCATGACCATTACTCAGGTCCCTGGCAGGAAAGATCAGTTCATTGCAACCCGCAAGTTCTTCTCGCCAAACTTTGGTGGAGACGACGCGGCAATCGCATCCTATACCAGGCAGGCAGACGGTTCGTGGTCTGAGCAGATTCTCTGCGACCTCCCTTATGTTCACCGTTTTGGCATCCTGAAGGCTGCTGACGGTCAGCTTTGGGTTCTTGCTTGCTCTATTAAGGGTGGAGCTGAGACAGGCGTCAAGGATGATTGGCGCACTCCAGGTGCTGTTTGGGCTGCTCCTCTGAGCAACAACCTTGAGCAGTACACAGCAGACAACCAGCTTAAGCTGACGTGTGTTGCTAACTATCAGGTTCAGAATCACGGTTTCTGGACTGCACCTGATAAATCGTATGCTTTGATCTCAACCGCCGCAGGCGTGTTTAGATATGTGCCACCAACCACTCCTGAGGGTGCTTGGGATGTCACCTGCCTTCTGGTCCAGCCAACAAGCGACATTGTTGCAACAGACTTTGACGGCGACGGCAAGCTGGAGATCCTTACCTTCTCCAAGTTCCACGGTGACACGCTGGCAATTTGGCACGAAGGCCAGACTCGCGATCGCTACGAGCAGGTTTGGTGCGACCCACAGAAGCGCAGCTTCCTTCACGCGCTTTGGGCAGCAGACCTTAATGGCGAGAAGTGCGCAGTCATTGGCAACCGTAAAGATGGTCGCGACTTGTTGCTTGTTAGATATGTTGACGGTGAGTACACCGTAGACGTTATCGACCACGACCTCGGACCAGCAAACTGCATGGTGTATAGGCATGACGGCAGCGATTACATTGTTGCTGCATATCGTGAGACAGACCAGCTGGCTCTCTACAAAGTAGTGGAGTAAGGCTGCGTTTTGTAGTGAGCGCTCAGGATGAGCTTCTGAGCATGCAGGCAAAGTCCTGAGCGCCGCTCAATTATCTGCGTATACATCAAAGTACTAGTCCTCTGTTTTATAGAAAGGAGCGCGTAATGGCAGATTTGAAAGACGTCACACGCGACAGTTGGATTATGAGCACCTTCCCTGAGTGGGGAACTTGGCTCAACGAAGAGATTGACAATGCCGTAGTAGAGCCAGGCCAGGTTGAGATGTGGTGGCTCGGCTGCGTTGGTATTTGGTTTAAGACTCCTGGTGGAGCAAACGTTGCTGTCGACTTCTGGGCAGGCAATGGTAAGCGCACCCACGGTGACGGCCTCATGAAGCCTGGTCACCAGATGGCAAACATGGCTGGCGTTCGTAAGATGCAGCCAAACCTGCGTAACGTTCCTTTTGTTATTGATCCATTTGCTATCAAGAACCTTGACGCTGTTGTAGTAACTCACATTCACCAGGACCACATGTCCAAGGAGCTTGCAGCTCACGTTGTTAACAACAACATGACCACTACTGACGAGAATGGCAAAGAGATCCCAGTTCCCTTTATTGGTCCTAAGGATGCAGTTGACATTTGGGTTGGCTGGGGCGTTCCACGCGAGCAGTGCATTGTTGTTAAGCCTGGCGACCGTATCAAGGTTAAGGACATGGAGATCGTTGCATACGATTCCTTTGACCGCACCATCATCGTTACCACTACTGATACTTCTGAGAACCGTCCAGACCTCTGGGGTAAGTGCCCAATGGACATGGATGAGAAGGCAGTTAACTACCTCTTTGTCACCCCTGGTGGAAACATCTATCACTCCGGTGACTCTCACTACTCCATTTACTTTGCTAAGCACGGCAAAGACATCGCTCAGGAGTTTGGCGGCGTAGATGTCTGCTTTGGCGCTTTTGGCTGCAACCCAATTGGTATCCAGGACAAGATGGAAGCAACCGATATGCTCCGTATGGCTGAGGCTCTTCAGTCCAAGGTTGTTATCCCAATTCACCACGATGTTTGGACTAACTTCCAGGCTGACGTCCAGGAGATCAAGGTTCTTTGGGACATGCGTAAGGACCGCCTTGACTACAAGTTCCACCCATTCTTCTGGGAGGTCGGCGGCCACTACACCTATCCACAGGATAAGGACCGCTTTGCTTACCATCACGACCGTGGCTTCCATGATTGCTTTGATCACGAGCCAAACGTCCCATTCCGTAGCGTTCTCTAAGGAGCAGTCTCTATGATGCTTAAAGAGCTTCGTGATGAAGTGTATGAAGCAAATATGGATCTGCCAAAGCATGGCCTGGTAGTTTTTACCTGGGGTAATGCTTCTGGACTTGACCGTGAACGTGGTCTGTTTGTCATTAAGCCATCGGGCGTTTCCTATGAGGAGCTCAGCCCAGAGAACTTGGTTGTCTGTGATCTTGACGGCAACGTTGTTGAGGGTGAGATGAACCCATCTTCTGATACCCCAACTCATGCATGCCTGTATCGTGCATGGGGCGATAAGATCGGCGGAATCGTTCACACTCACTCAACCCACGCTGTTTCTTGGGCACAGGCAGGACGCTCTATTCCTTGCTATGGCACCACACACGCAGACTATTTCTACGGAGATATTCCTTGCGTGCGTAGCCTTACCAAGGACGAGGTAGAAAGCGCCTATGAGCTTGAGACCGGAAACGTTATTGTTGAGGGCTTTGCTAACTTGGACCCAATTGCGGTTCCAGGAACGCTCCTTCACAACCACGGTCCTTTCTCTTGGGGTAAAGACGCAATGGCTGCTGTGTATCACGCAGTAGTTATCGAGGAGGTTGCTAAGATGGCAACACTCACCGAGCTCAATAACCCTAAGGTTCAGGAGGCACCACAGTACCTTCAGGACAAGCACTACATGCGCAAGCACGGTCCAAATGCCTACTATGGACAGGGTAATCACTAAAGCCTGTTCAGTGAGTAGAATCTGTTTCAGTCAGGCGGTCTTGTATAAGGCCGCCTGTTTTTAAAAGGAGAAGATATGTCCAAGTATCAGCTAGGACTTTACGAGAAGGCCACTCCAACTGATCTTTCTTGGGAAGAGCGCCTCATCGTGGCAGGGGAGTCTGGCTTTGATTATGTTGAGATCTCCGTTGATGAGTCTGATGCTCGTCTTTCTCGCCTTGAATGGACTGGTGAAGAGCGTGCGGCAGTCCGTCAGGCAATGGTAAACTCTGGCGTTCGCCTGGGTTCCATGTGCCTTTCTGGTCACCGCAAGTATCCTTTTGGCTCCCGCGACCAGGCAACTCGTGAGCGCAGCCTCGTGATTATGCAGAAGGCACTTGACCTTGCAGGTGACCTGGGACTTCATACTATCCAGCTTGCTGGTTATGACGTGTACTACGAGGACGGCGCAGAGGATACCCGTAAGTACTTTGAGGAAAACCTGTCAAAGGCTGTAGAAATGGCTGCTAAGGCGGGCATTGTTATGGGTTTTGAGACCATGGAGACTCCTTTTATGGATACAGTCGAGAAGGCCATGCACTACGTAAACCTTATCAACAGCCCTTACCTTGGTGTGTATCCCGACGCTGGTAACCTCACCAATGCATCGTTTATTTACGGCAACACCGTTGCTGACGATATTGTTCTTGGTGCAGGCCATATCTTTGCGGCTCACCTCAAGGAGACTGTTGCTGGCGCTTATCGCGAGATTCCATTCTCTACGGGCACTACCGACTACGAGGGCGCTCTGTCGCAGCTTGTTCCTCAGGGCGTCAGGCGCTTTGTTGCAGAGATGTGGTACACCGGCAACGAGAACTGGAAGGAAGATCTTGTCTTTGCTTCCACCTACGTTCGCAGCAAAATTGATAAGGCGTTTGAGGGGTAAACGGCCTTTTTGCACTTGTTTTGGGTTTCTCGCCACAGACGGTACATAAGAATCTGTACAATGTGGATGAGCTCTTTCTTAGTACGACGTACGTTTCCAAACTCGTTTAAGTTTGTACAGGGAAGGATTACACATGAAGTTCTTTATTGACACGGCAGATATCGATGAGATTTCTGAGGCCCTTAGCTGGGGCTGTTTGGCAGGTGTTACTACCAACCCATCACTGTATGCAAAGATTGGCGGAAAGCTAGCCGACTTTGAGTCTCATATGGTTAAGATTGCTCAGCTTTGCGAGGGACTTCCTGTTTCTGCTGAGTCAACAGCAACAACAACTGAGGGCATGATTGAAGAAGGCCGTCACCTGGCTTCTCTTGCTCCAAATATTGTTGTTAAGCTTCCTATCTGCGCAGAGAGCCTTGCTGCTACCCATCAGCTTGCTTCTGAGGGAATTCGCGTCAACATGACGCTGATTTTCTCGGCACCTCAGGCTCTTCTTGCTGCAAACGCTGGCGCTCGTTATATCTCGCCTTTTGTTGGTCGTTTTGATGACATTGGTGAGGACGGTATTGAGCAGCTAGGAACCGTAGTTTCTTGCATCGAGAACTATGCATGGGATAAAAACGTTGATCACACGGTAGAGATTATTACGGCTTCTGTCCGTACGCCAAACCACGTGACTCAGGCAGCTCTGCTTGGTGCTGATATTGCAACCGTTCCATTTGGCGCTCTGAAGAAGTGCCTTAAGCACCCTCTGACCGACGCCGGTCTTAAGTCTTTTGAGGCAGACTGGGAAAAGGTTAAGGCTCAGCAATAAATAGTGATTGTGGTACGCCCAGCTTAGGTTGGGCGTACTTGTTTTACGTGTCTGTCCGTGTACCGTTTAGGCACCGTTTAGGCACCTGTTTTTGAGAGGATGAGAATGGGAACAACTGCATTACCCGAGCGCAACCTCACTGATGATGAGCTCAAGCTTGCAGCTAATACGCTGAGGCGCGATGTCATTGACATGCTCGAGAAAAGCAAGTCAGGTCATCCCGGCGGCTCTCTTAGTGCGGCAGACATTGTGGCTACACTGTTCTTCTCGGGAGTTATGAAGTACAACCACAACAACCCAGAGGACCATACCGAGGATAGGTTCTTCCTGTCCAAGGGTCATGTTGCACCTGTACTGTACGCTGCGTACCACCTGCTTGATTGGCTCCATGACGAGGATATGGTTACTCTCCGCCAGCTTGGCAGTCGTCTGCAGGGTCATCCAGACTGCCACGCATGTCCTGGTATTGAGGTTTGCTCTGGTTCTCTGGGCCAGGGTCTCTCGGTAGCGGCAGGATGCGCTCTGGGACTTTCTATGGACGCTCTTGCAAGCGGCGAGCGCGCCAAGAAGGTATTTGTCCTTCTGGGCGACGGCGAGCTGCAGGAGGGCTCTAACTGGGAGGCATGCATGTTTGCTGCTCACCAGAAGCTGGATAACCTCATTGCCATTGTGGACCTCAACAACTTGCAGATTGACGGCCACGTAACTGACGTGTGCTCTCTTGGCGATATTGACGAGAAGTTCCGTTCCTTTGGCTGGAACGTGCTGCGCGTTAACGGTCACGAGGTCGCCGAGGTGCGCCAGGCTCTTCTCGCCGCACGAGATGGTCGCGAGGCAGGAAACACCGCACCTACCGTGGTTATTTGCCAGACTGTCAAGGGCAAGGGCGTCTCGTTTATGGAGGATCAGGCTTCCTGGCACGGAAACGCTCCTTCGGCCGAGCAGGCTGATCTTGCGCGAGAAGAACTTGATGCTGCAAGAGAGCTTCTTTTGATTGATCTTCAGGGTGAAGGTAAGGAGGTTGCCAATGTCTAGAGCAACTCGTGAGGCATATGGTCAGACTCTTGTTGAGCTGGTAAATGAGGGTCACGATATTGTGGCCGTTGACGCAGACCTTGCCGGTTCCACTAAACTTGCCGACCTCCAGAAGGCCTTCCCACAGCGCATGGTTGACGTGGGTATTGCCGAGCAGAACATGGTGGGCGTTGCATCAGGACTGGCGCTCACAGGACGTACCGTGTTTACCGGCTCGTTTGCCGTGTTTGCAACCGGTCGCGCTTACGATCAGATTAGAAACACCGTCTGCGACTCCGGCCTTAACGTGAAGATTTGCCCTACGCACGCAGGCATTACCGTAGGAGAGGACGGCGCCACTCACCAGTCTCTTGAGGACATTGGCATGATGCGCGCCCTGCCTCAGATGCGCGTGCTTGTTCCTGCAGATTACAACGCTACCAAGGCAGCGCTCAAGCTTGCTGCCGAGGCAGACGGCCCCTTCTACGTGCGTATGGGTCGCCACAAGGTTGCCGACATCTACGACGAGTCCTTCAAAGGCGGCCTGCCATTTGCAAACGTCTTGCGTGAGGGTACCGACGTTACTATTGCTGCCTGCGGTGTTGAGGTTGCTCAGGCACTCGCTGCCGCAGATTTGCTGGCAGAGGAGAAGATTTCTGCCGAGGTTATTGACGTGTTCTCCATCAAGCCTTTGGACGAGGAAGTCATTTTGGCATCTGCCGAGAAGACCCGTCATGTGGTAACCGTTGAGGAGCACAACGTGGCAACAGGCCTTGGAGCTGCAGTTGCCGAGCTTCTGGCTGAGCAGCTGCCCACGCCAATGCGCTTTGCTGGTATGCGCACTTTTGGTACGTCCGCTCCTGGCGACGTGCTGCTTTCGCACTTTGGCCTGGACGCCGAAGGTATTGCCGCTCGCGTCAGGGAGTTTCTGCTCTCATAGACGCGTGTAGCCGCAGCGCACGGCAACGCCGCAGGTCAGCGCCGTGTGCGAGCGCAGGTTGCAAGTGATTTCAACCCGGTATCTACTTCGTGTGGATACCGGGTTTCTTGTGCGGAAACGCTAGGAGTGGACGGGTTTCTCGCCAGACGGGCGGTGCGAGCCCGGCGCAGCCTGATGCGCCCTGGCACGCGCCGGATTTTCTCGCCATGTCTGAACGATTTGCCGGAAAAGTACACCATATCTGAGCTATTTGCCGGTTTTTCTCGCCATGTCTGAGTAAATTTGCTCAGACATGATGCAGCTTTCAGGCTCAAAAATTCAGGGCCACGTAGTCTATCTTTTACGCGCCTGATTTCTGCAAAGAATCTGTAAATTTTGCCTAAATATGTAAAAGAATCGGTGGATTTGCCTGATTTCTGCAAAGAATCGGTGCTGCAATTACAGATTCTTTGCACTTTTCAGGCGCGCGATGGAGAGAAGAGCGCTTGACGAGAAACCCGTGCGCTCGGGTGTTGGGCCGCGGAGTTTTTGGCCATGAAAAAAGACCTGGCACCGTATGGTACCAGGTCTTTTGTGATTGCATGTTAGCTTGCTGTGTCAGCTGTAACTGAACTACGAGCCAAAGCTACGCCAGCCGAAACCAGCGGACTAGCCGAGGTGCTTGGTGATGGAAGCGGCTGCTACCTTACCAGCGCCCATTGCCAGAATGACGGTTGCAGCACCAGTTACGATGTCGCCACCAGCCCAGATGCGAGGATCGGAAGTACGGCCCTCTTCGTCGGCCTCAATGTAGCCCCACTTGTTGAGCTTGATGTCGCCGATCATCTTTGCGAATGGGTTAGCGTTGGTGCCGATTGCAGAAATTGCAACGTCACAAGGAATGTCCTCGATAGCACCCTCGATAGCAACTGGACGACGACGTCCGTCTGCGTCAGGCTCGCCGAGCTCCATCTTCTGGACGCGAACTGCGCAAACTGCGCCATCCTCGCCAGCGACAAACTCGAGAGGGGAGACGAGAGGAAGAACCTCAACGCCCTCAGCCTTTGCGTGGTGCAGCTCTGCACGACGAGCAGGCATCTCATCCTCGGTACGACGGTAAGCGATAATTGCACGCTCAGCGCCAAGACGCTTAGCAGTACGGACAGCGTCCATAGCAACGTTGCCGCCACCAAAGACAACGACGTTTTTGCCGTGCTTGGTTGGGGTGTCGTACTCAGGGAAGTTGTTAGCCTTCATGAGGTTAACGCGGGTGAGGTATTCGTTCGCAAAGAAGACGTTAGGCAGGTTCTCGCCAGGGATGTTGAGAAGCTTTGGAAGGCCTGCGCCGGTTGCAATGTAGATTGCATCAAAGCCCTGCTCAAAGAGCTCTTCTGCATCGGTGATACGACCAACAACAGAGTTGAACTCAAACTTAACGCCCAGCTCCTGAAGGCCGTCAATCTCGCGCTTAACAACAGCCTTTGGAAGACGGAACTCAGGAATACCGTAAACCAGAACGCCGCCGCCGGTGAAGAATGCCTCAAAGACGGTAACGTCAAAGCCGTTACGAGCAAGCTCGCCAGCGCAAGCAATACCGGAAGGACCGGAGCCTACAACTGCAACCTTCTTGCCGTTCTTTGGAGCGATAGCTGGCTTGGAAGCAAGCTCAGGCTGGTCACCAAGGAAGCGCTCGAGCTGACCAATAGCAACTGGTTCGCTGCGCTTACCCATGATGCAGACGCCCTCGCACTGGTTCTCCTGTGGGCAAACACGACCACAAACTGCAGGAAGCATGGAGGACTCGCGGATGATGTCAAGACCGCGACCAAACTCCTCTGCACGGATTGCCTCGATGAAGCGAGGAATGTTGATGTTTACAGGGCAGCCCTGAACGCACAGTGGATTCTTACAATCCAGGCAGCGGTTTGCCTCTGCAATTGCCATCTCTTTAGTGAAACCCTTGTCGACAGGGCGGAAGTCTTGTGCGCGCTCTGTAGCTGGCTCTTCGTTGTCAGCTGTACGAGGTGCCTTGACGTTTGGAATGTAGCGACCGTTTACTTGTGGCATGCGCACCTCGTCTCCTCGTAAGCCTTGATGGACTGGCCTTCCTCGGTGAGGTAGGCTGCCTGACGTGCGCGAAGGTCGTTCCAGTCAACCTTGGTTGCGTCAAAGTCAGGACCGTCAACACAAGCAAACTTGGTCTCGCCGCCAACCTCAACACGGCAGCAACCGCACATACCAGTGCCGTCGACCATGATTGGGTTCAGGGAAGCGATGATAGGTGTGTCGTACTTCTCGGCAGTGAGAGTGGAGAACTTCATCATTGGAACTGGGCCAACGCAGAATACGCGGTCGACCTGCTTGTCCTGCAGAAGACGCTCGAGAGGTGCGGTTACAACGCCCTTCTCGCCAAGAGAACCGTCATCTGTGGTGATGTGGATGTGATCGTCGTCCAGAATGGAACGGAACTGATCCTCAAGCAGCAGCAGCTCTTTGGTACGAGCGCCCATGATTGCGTGGACCTCGCGGCCGGCTGCTACGAGCTGACGAGCAACAGGGAAGGCGATAGCCAGGCCAACGCCGCCGCCGATAACTGCCCATTTGCCCTCGCCCATCTCGGTAGGCTCACCCAGAGGACCAGTGACGTCCTGCAGGAAATCACCAACCTCGTAGGTAGAAAGCATCCTGGTGGTCTTGCCGATTACCATGAAGATAAACTCGACCCAACCCTCCTCAGGATTCCAATCCGCAAAGGTAAATGGAACGCGCTCGCCACACTCATTTGCGCGGACCATCAGGAACTGACCAGCATGTGCATGCTTGGCCATCTGTGGTGCCTCGATGCGGAACTTGAAGACCTTCTCGGAAAACTGAGTCTTTTCGAGGATCTTATACATTCAGCGGTACTCCTCTCCTAACACAACAAAACTGCGAGTGAGTTGACGCGCCGCACTACATCCTGCCTTCTGGCGAGAAGACAGTAGCAGGTGACGCATGCATCTCACGCATACGAGTCTGGGTAACCCGTATTCGCAAACAACATATCTATTGTACTATTTGCGCATGATGCAAGACATGAGTAATTCATGAATGAGCATAAATATTTCGTAGAATGTTTTGCCAGCTAGCTGCGGAGGGCGAGAAACTCGGTGAGCTTGCGGCGCGACGACACGCGGCGGCACGGGGCGGAGTGCGGAGGAGCGCGGTGACTGCTAGCGGCGGAGGAGCTGCTCCACCTGATCGGCGGCCGCCTGGGCGGTGACCAGGAAGTCTTCCAGGTTGTTTCCCTTGAGCTCGCGCAGAACGTAGTCTGCCACCGGCATCTTTCCGGGAGGGCGGCCGATGCCAAACTGCAGGCGCATAAAATCCCTGGTCTGGAGCTTGTCGGCGATGGAGCGCAAACCGTTATGCGAGTTGAGTCCGCCGCCTTCCTTGAAGTTGAGTTGGCCCTCTGCGAGGTCAACCTCGTCGTGAATGACTAGGATTTGCGCAGGTTGAAGGTGGTGCGTACGAGCTAGCTTGGAGAGTGGACCGCCGCTGGTGTTCATGAAGTCCTGAGGTTTGGCCAGGAGCACACGGCGTTTCTCGCCAGACGCGGCGCCAGGAGCTGCGGGAAGAGTGATCTCTGCGACTTGGCAGCCTGCCTCACTTTTCCAGTACGAGACATTGTGGCGCTCAGCAAGGGCATCGACGACGGCAAAACCGGCATTGTGCCTGGTACAAGCGTATTTCTCGCCAGGATTTCCCAGGCCCGCCACGAGCACAATTTTGTTACCGTGCATCGAATCTCCTTCTGTTTGAGATGTGTACGTTTATGATGGTAAGGGAAAATGACAGGTTCGACCAGCGTGAACTGCGCGTGCGACGCACCGCGGCGGACCGTGACGGAGTGCGGCGAACCGCGGCGGACCGCGGCGAGCGCGCGATGGACTGCAGCGAGCGCGGCAGAGTGCGGCGGACCGCGGCGCGCAACGGCCAAATGAGGTGCGGAGGCAAGATGAAAAAAATTCTGGTTACCGGTTTTGAGCCTTTTGATGGCGAAAAGATCAATCCAGCTTGGGAGGCTGTGAAGGCGCTGCCAGAGACTATCGGTGACGCACAGGTGATAAAACTGCACGTACCTGTCGAGTTTTGCGTTGGTGCTCAGAAAGTTATCGACGCACTTGAAGCGGAACGTCCCGAGATTGTGCTTTGCGTGGGCCAAGCGGGCGGAAGAAGCAAGATTACGCCAGAATTTGTGGGCATCAACTGGGCGCATGCGCGCATTCCCGACAACGCGGGCAAGCAGCCGCTCTCGCAGCGCATTATCGACGGTGCTCCCGACGCGTATTTTGCGTCGCTGCCGGTAAACGCCATGGTCGCCGCCATGAAACAGGCCGAAATTCCTGCGGCGGTCTCGTATACCGCAGGCACGTACGTGTGCAACGACGTCATGTACCAGGTCCTTCACGCCCTGGCCACGCGATTCCCGGAGACTCGCGGAACGTTTTTGCACGTACCGTTTGCAACAGAGCAGGTCGTCGAGAAGAACGCCGCGGGCGAGAAAGGCGCCGCAGGTGAGAAGAGCGCTGCGGGTGAGAAGGGTACTGCGGGCGAGAAGTTCCGTCCGGTGCCAAGCATGCCGCTGGAGATGATGACTCGCGGTCTGCAGGTTGCGCTGGAAGCGGCGCTTGCAACCGACGTTGACCTCGCGGACTCCGAAAGTGGAACGACCTGCTAGAACGTGCACCGCTGAGGATGGGTTGCGAGCACACGGGGTTTCTCGCCAAATGTGCCGGCCTTTTGCTGGGTGCGCCTGAAAAGTGCAAAGAATCTGTATTTGAGGCACCGATTCTTTAACAAAATCAGGCAAATCCACAGATTCTTTTACATTCTTAGGCAGAAGTTACAGATTCTTTGAAGAAATCAGGCGCGTGCAAGATAGACCGTCTGCTCAGAATTTTTGAGCCTGAAAACTGCACCATGTCTGAGTAAATTTACTCAGACATGGTGAGAAAAACCGGCAAATAGCTCAGACTTGGTGCGCTTTTCAGGCAAATCGTTCAGACTTGGCGAGAAAATCAGGCGCACTCCAAGTTCGTCCCGAACTCGACCCCAGCTCGTACCGCCCACTTGGCGAGAAACCTGTCTACTCCCAGCATTTCCGCACAAGAAACCCGGCATCCACACGAAATGGATACCGGGTTGAAATCACTTGCGATCCGCGCTCGCGCCCGCGCGCAACTGACCTGCGGCGTTACAGGTTGAAGTCACCGCCGAAGATGTCGGAGACAGGGCGATCGGTGTAGACAGCGTAAATTGCCTCGGCAAGCTCGTTTGCAATAGTGATCGTCTTGATCTTGGAGCCTTCCTGGTTTGCTGCTGCGCAAGGAATTGCGTCAGTAACCACGCACTCCTCAATTGGGGCGCTATTGAGGCGCTCAATTGCAGGACCAGAGAAGATTCCGTGGGTGGCGCAGACGTAAATATCGCCTGCACCCATTTCCTTCAGCTTCACAACGGATGCGCAGAGGGTGCCTGCGGTGTCAATCATGTCGTCGTTAACAATACAGGTCTTGCCCTTGATATCGCCAATGATGCCCATAACAGCACTCTCGTTGTGGCGAGGACGGCTCTTGTGAGCAATAGCAAGGCCGCAGTCCAGGTAGTCGGAAAGCTTCTTAGCTGCTTTTGCGCGACCCATATCAGGGGAGACAACAACGGTATTCTCCCAGTCGAATGGCTTGCTCTTAAAGTAATCGCCCAGAAGGTAGAGAGCGGTTAGGTGAGAAACAGGAATGTCAAAGAAGCCCTGGATCTGGCCTTGGTGCAGGTCAAGGGTGATAACGCGGTCAACGCCAGCGTTCTCAAGCAAGTTTGCCATCAGACGAGCGGTAATAGGCTCGCGAGCAGCAGCTTTGCGGTCCTGACGAGCATATGCGTAGTGAGGGATAACTACGGTAAAGCTGTTAGCAGATGCGCGCTTTGCAGCGTCAGCAACAATCAGCGTTTCCATAACCAGGTCGTTGACGTTGACACCTGCCAAAGACTGAATGAAGAAGACCTCGTCGCCGCGGACAGACTCGTCAAAGCGAGCGTAGATTTCTCCGTTAGCAAACTTCTCGAGGAGAAGACCTTGTAGCTCTAGGTGAAGAATGTCTGCAACCTTACGAGCCAGTTCAGGGTTACCTGTACCGGTGTAGAGCTTGATATTTCTAGCAACTAACAGTGGTTCACTCAGGTTCTCGAACATCTAGTCCTCTTTCTCAAGCTTGTGACGCCTCTGGGCGGCGTATCCCTCAACAATTTTCTGCTCAGAGCGCTCGAGTGCAAGCGCATCTGCTGGTACATCCTTTGTGATGCACGAACTTGCCCCCACAAGTGCGCCATCACCAATTGAGACGGGTGCCACCATCATGGTATCGGATCCAACAAAGACGTTGTTGCCAATGTGGGTCTTGAACTTGTGGTAACCGTCGTAATTGCATGTAATTGAACCTGCGCCAATATTGACGCCAGAGCCCATGGTAGTGTCACCAATGTAGGAAAGGTGAGGAACCTTGGAGCCCTCGCCAATAGTTGAATTTTTGATCTCAACGTGGGTACCTGCCTTGGCGTAAGGCATAAGGTGCGTGCCTGGGCGCAAGTAAGCGCGAGGACCGCAGGTAGCAAAGTCGTCTACCTGTGCGTTGATAGCTACAGTTTCATCGACAACAGCGTCGTTGCCAACAAGCGTATCGGTCAGACGAGTGTTAGGGCCTACCACGCAATTCTCGCCAATTGAGGTCTTGCCGTAGAGCATAGTCTGCGGGAGAACCTCGGTGTCCATACCAAGCGTGACCTCGGGGCCAATCCAGACGGAGGTTGGGTCCAGCATGGTGACACCCTGGCTCATCCAGTGCTCGTTGATGCGCTCCTGCATGATGCGGGTGGCAACGGCAAGCTCGGAGCGGGAATTGACGCCCAGCGCCTCTTTGTAGTCGTCAACGTGGACGGCAGCAACAGGCTCGCCCTGGCTGACGTAAAGGCCCACCATGTCGGTGAGGTAGTACTCACCCTGTACGTTGTTATTGCCGAGAAGATCGATGTTTGCGGTCAGTCTTCCGCCACAGAAGCAGTACACGCCAACGTTGCATTCACGCTCTTGCTCGCGCTGCTCTGGCGTAGCATCCTTGTGCTCAACAATGGCAGTTACCTGGCCGTTAGAAGAAATGACGCGACCATATCCGGTTGGATCTGGGGGCGTCATTGTGAGTACCGTACATGCGTTGTGATGAGCTTTAGTTTCTGCAACAAGGTCCAGAATAGACTGTGCGCGCAACAGAGATGCGTCACCGTTGATAACAACAACGGGTCCCTTGAAGCCACCAAGAGCATCCTTTACAACCTTGACGGCGTGGCCGGTGCCAAGACGCTCGGTCTGGGCAACATACTCAAGGTTAGGGAAGCAAGAAAGTGCAGATTTAACCTCGTCATTGTGGTTACCAACAACCACAATGACACGGTCAGCGCCAGCAGTAATTGCAGCGTTGACACTCCACCAAACAAGGGGTTTATCTAGTAATTTGTGCACAATCTTAGGGTGGTGGGACTTCATGCGCGTTCCCTCGCCTGCAGCGAGGACAATCGCAGTAAGTGGCATACGTAAGCCTCCAAAGTACTTCGTATTACTCGATACGAGTGCGTCCCTACACAAAAGTTGCGTAAAAAATGGCTGGGGTAGTAGGATTCGAACCCACATTCCAGGCACCAAAAACCCGTGTCCTAACCGTTGGACGATACCCCAATGTAATCACTACGTTGGTTTTGTCCGCAACTCTATTAAGTGTATCAGCTTAGCGAGGCAAATGCTCCACAAATTGCATCAAGAACAAGAACTGCTAAAGTCTGCGCGTCTGCGGTAGTAAATGAGCCGTCTACGTTTGTTCCTTCTGGCAGCACAATCTTGATAGGGGAGCCCGTTGCATCAGCAGATTCAATAGCAGTGCGAAGTCTTGCTGGCAGCGTCTCGTTTTCTTCCATAGAAACAGAGCCAATACCAACCTGTCCGCGGGCGGGCATGCTTGGGGCATAGGCTGTGGTCAGAACCAAAATAGTGGCTGCATCGGTAGGGGAATCGGCGCGATCAATCATGGTCATGCCGCTTGCCTCGGTAGTTGCCTTAGAAAGGTTATACACGCGAGCAGCTACGTTTCTAGAGATAGGATCTTCTCCCGTAATAGCAATGCAGGTGGTTTCAAGAACGTTTGCTGCACGAGCAAAGCCCATAGGACCCTGTGGGTGAGGGCCTTTTGCCTGCTTACCAGACCAAACGTGGCGCAGACGCTCAATAGCGTCGAGGGTATCTTGGAATGCCATACCGTCAGCAAGTTCGCCGACGCTTTCCTGGAAGAGCTTAACGGCAGCCTCGGTGTGAACACCGTAATGGCCATCAACTTTTCCGCACGAGAAACCCAAGATGTTGAGACGCTCTTGCAGCTGACGTACGTCATTGCCGTGGAAGTTAGGAAGGCGCAGGTAGAGGGTTCTGTCTCCTAGCTCATAGCCTTCATCGACCATGATTGCCCAGGTAGAGGCATCTACTTCTTCTCCAAGAGAAAGGTCATGGTCAAGCCTAAAGCGCGCAACGGCGCGAGCAGTTGACTTGCCAAACGTGTGGCTCTGGCGCTCATCGTCTTCGATGGTGTAGCCAAGCTTTACGAGGCGTTCCTGAATGTCTTCAACGGCAGCACCAGTGCTACCAGGAGTAATTGGATCCATAATTACCTTTCTCGGTTCACAAAGAAGTCTGCCATAGACAAAAGTGTGTCGCGAGCGTCTTCAGTAAGTATCACGTTTTCAAGCACGTGTTTTGCCTCATCAACTAAGGCAAGAGCGTGCGTGCGGACAAATTTTATCGCATTAGCGCTTTCCATAAGCTCCACAGCTCGCTGAAGCTTCAAAGTATCGCTTGTATGCGCAGAAAGTATGGAGACAAGCTCCGTCTTTTCTGCGGCGCCAAGGTGTTCAAGCGCGTAGACCACTGCGAGCGTGCGCTTGCCCTCAGTGATGTCTGACCTAAAATCTTTACCCTGTACCTGGGCGTTTCCTACCAGGTTGAGAAGATCGTCTTGCAGCTGGAAGGCAAGGCCTACCTTGAGGCCAAATTCTTTGAGTGCATCAAGCGTTTTCTGGTCAGCACCGCCAATGAGCGCGCCTAGTACCAGGGGATATGCAGCAGAGTAATAGGCGGTCTTGGAGAGCGCCATAAAAAGATACTGGTCAGAGGTAACATTCCAGCGCTCGTTTTGAGCCCAACCGAGGTCGAGAGCCTGACCCTCAAGGGTGTGCTCTTGCATGGCGAGAAGGGCGTCGATCACGCGAACTTTAAGCTGGTCAGAGAGGTGGTCGGCTACGGTAACGCGTCTGACAACATTGACCAGCGCAGAATCACCAACATTGATGGCAAGTCCGGTACCGAGTGTCTTGTAGAGGCACTTCTCGCCACGGCGTAGCTCTGATTTATCTGCGATGTCGTCGTGGATAAGGGCTGCCGACTGGAAGTCCTCGATGGCGCAGGCCACAGGCAGAGCGGCTTCGGCTGAGCCGCCGACTGCTTCGGCGCCCAGGCAGCAGAGGACCGGTCGCACGCGCTTGCCACCGCCCGCACTGAAGTGAGCGAGTGGCTGGTAGAGGTAGGTGTTCAGGTCCGCGCGGGCGGCGGCAAGCGCGTGCGTCCGGTCCTCTGCTGCCTTGGTGCCGAGGCGGTTGGTGGCTCGGCCGAAGCCGCTCTGCCCGTGGCCTGCGCCATCGAGGACCTG
>JABZHC010000014.1 GCA_015259035.1 Atopobium sp. | reverse complement strand
ACATAAAGTATTACAACGAACAAAGAATTAAAGAAAAACTAGGATGGTTAAGTCCAGTGCAATACAGGCTTAGACTCTTGGCTGCATAAAAATAGCGTAGCAGCCATATAAACTGCTACGCTATAAAAGTCTAACTTTTGGGGGTCACATCAAATTGTCCATGGGCTCCACCATAACTTATAAAAATTTTATGTACAGACGCTTTTACTACAGCTGAATTGACGAGGAAATTTTCTCGATGAGGTTGGCACGTACTGCATTGGCTGCAGAGAGTGTTCCTGCGCACACTGCAGAAGAGCTGGTAGCACCATGTCCTTTAAGAACAGGAGCCGAGACACCCAGCAAGAAGGCACCACCAACAGAATCTCCTGAAAGTTCTGCTGCCGTTGCCTTAAGAGCGTCTTTCAAAAGGAGAGCGCCAAACGCAGCCTTCTTGGAAGAATTAATTGCATCCTTGAGACTAGACATAATAAATTTGCCCGTGCTCTCAATAGATTTCAGAGCTACATTTCCGGTAAAGCCGTCTGTCACAATGACATCAAAACGGCTTCCTAAAATATCAGTTCCTTCAGCGTTTCCGCCAAAATTAATAGCCGCCTCTGCAAGAGCTGCATGATATGAGAGAGCAAGCTCGGAACCCTTGGTCTCTTCAGATCCATTGCAGAGAAGACCTATGGTTGGATTTTCAATTCCAAGCGAAGCATTGGCAAAGGCCTTGCCCATTTGTGCAAATTGCACCAAAACTTCTGGACGTACATCAGCGTTGGCGCCAGTGTCCAAAAAGACTGTTTTGTGACCGCCAAGTCCAGGAAGAATCAAGGTGAGCGCTGGGCGCTTTACACCTTTAATGCGACCAATTCCAAAGGTGGCAGCGGTGAGCACTGCTCCTGTGGAGCCTGCTGAGAAAAGACCATCGGCCTCTCCTGCCTTAACTGCCTGAGCAGCCCTTACAATGCTGGCGTCTTTTTTCTGTCTAACCGCATTAGCAGGATGCTCGCTCATCGCAATAACTTCAGTAGTTACCAAAGCCTTTGCACGATTGTGCTTGTTTGCAAAAGGAGTAACAAACTCATCAGCTCCGGCGAGAAGAACCTCTAGCTCTTGGTCCTTCTCAAGAGCCATACGAACTCCCTCAAGAACAACCTCAGGACTTTGGTCAGATCCCATAACGTCTACACAAATAACGGGCATGTTAACTCCTTAGTGCTATAAAAAAGAAGGCCGGCCCCTAAAGAACCGGCCTTCTTGGCCATACGATGTATGAGTGTTACTCAGTAACAACAACCTCACGGTCCTTGTAGAAGCCACAATTAGGGCATACGTGGTGAGGAAGCTTTGGAGCGCCGCACTGTGGGCATACAGAGCGAGCTGCTGCGTTAAGCTTGCTGTTTGCCGAACGACGGGTGTGGGTTGCGCCGCGGCCCTTCTTTTGTTTAGGTACTGCCATCTTAAACCTCTTTTGCTCTTGCTAGCGCCCCTAAAACACATGAGGGCGCGACCCATTCACATAATGCGTTGGATACTATACCACGTACTGACACATTTTGTACGTAGATACAGCATTTCTTCACCATTTAGGAGAAGAAATTTTATTTTACTCTTCCGAATCCGACTCAATCACAAGATTTTTAAGAGCCGCAAACGGGTTTGAAGCAAGTTTTTCTTCTTCTTGCTTCTGCTCAATCTGAGCTGCATGACCGCAATCTTCTTCGTTCAGATTGCAACCGCATTCTGGGCAAAGTCCCTTGCAGTCGGACTTGCACAGTACAACATAAGGCGTCTCCATAACGAGCGAAGGCAAAAGAGCCTCTGCAAGATCGATGGTTTTATCGGCATTTACTAAAACGTAATCTGCCTCATCTTCATCATCTGCAGAAATTACAGGCTCTTCAAAGAGATAATACTCATCTACCTCTGCGTTTAAAGAGAGATGTGCGTCCTCAAGACAACGGTCACACGTACCAACTGCGTCAGCACGAAGCATTCCGGTAACCAAAATGCCTTCACCCGCGTTGGTAAGCACTAGATCAAAATCAATTCCCATAGGAAGAGAAAATTCATGCTCCCCTAGCTCATACGAGTCTTCATTAAGATGACCCGCATAAGAAACAGTATCGCCTGCATTTGCAAGACGATCATCTAGTGCATAAAGAACTGGTTGCATTGGAATTACCAGGCAACGTTATTGCTGGTGTTACGAGGACCAGAGTTTTCATCAAGTGTCTGACGAACACGAGAGACAGAATTTGTCAGGCTCTTAAGGTTCTCCTCAAGGTGAGCAAGAACGGTATCTGCGTACTCCTCAGCGTTGTAGCGAGTATCACGCTCGTACTGCTCTGCCTGATCACGAATGGCGTCTGCCTGCTGCTGAGCAAGGCGAACAACCTCCTGGTCACCAGCAAGAATCATAGCCTGCTGCTGTGCGTCAGCAATGATGGACTCTGCCTGAGCACGTGCGCGCTCAAGGGTCTCATCCTCTTCCTTGATGATGCGACGAGCGGTTGCAAACTCTTCTGGGAAAACACGACGAATCTCGTCAAGCAGCTCGTAGAAGTCCTGGGCATCAATAATCTTCTTGTTACCGCCATCCATAAAAGGTGACTTAGCCTCAGTTACCATCTGCTCAATCTCAGATACAAGGCTCTCAATTTCCTCGCCTGGCTGCATCCAGGGCTCCTTTCAGTCCAATACATAAGCTGTGTTATATGCACTTATAGCCCCCTATGAGCACGACGCATAAAACACCTTTTTAAGAATGTTAGCAGAATATAATAAAAATGCAGGGCAAATATACTTAATTACCGCAATTATGCAGAGCTTCAAGCTTTTTAATGACGTTCTTTGGTACCAAAAATGATACGTCTGCGCCCATGGCTGAGATTTCTCTGACAATTGAAGAAGAAATGTAGCCGTACTCTGGACTGGACATAACAAAGATACTCTCCAGCTCAGGAGCCATATGGGAGTTAAGATCTGCCTGCTGAAGCTCATACTCAAAGTCTGTCATAGCCCTCAGGCCTTTGACCACACCACCTGCACCGCGAGCGTTGCAGAAATCAACGAGAAGACCTTCCATAGGCTCTACAGAAACGTCCACAAGACCTTCATCTACAAGAGCATCTTTAAGCATCTGTACGCGCTCTTCAAGAGAAAAGGTAGTTCCTGTGCCGTGCTTGCGCTTGGACGCTGCAACGGCTACCGTGACATTTTCAAAAAGGCGAGAAGCTCGTCTGATTACATCAAGGTGTCCGTTTGTGACGGGATCAAAAGTACCTGGTACAACTACGTGAGTGATGCTGTTCAACGTATCTCCTATCCCTCACAACGAACAAGTAAATCAACTTGAGCAATACCATAACGCTTACTCTTAGAAAGCTCAAAGTTGTCAAGAGAAACTGAATCTGATTTGTGGCTATGTTCGTACACTACCACAGCATCTTCTGTCAGACTTCCCTGCTGGATTAAATCTCTGAGCAGCTTGGATGCTACTTCAGCTTCAACGGCATAAGGCGGGTCCAAAAATACCACGTCAAAAGGAGCTCCAAATAGCTGAGATGACTCAGCAAGACGCGCAGTATCACCACAGATAACACTCATCTCAGAGGTGGCTACACCAAGTGACTTAGCCGTACGCTTAATGCGCTCACACGTCTTTCTGTCTTTATCAACAAAAGTAGCGTACAACGCTCCTCTAGAAAGCAGCTCAAAGCCCATGGCACCCGAGCCTGCAAAAGCGTCAAGCACTCTAGACTCGCTGAGGTCAAGACCGCGAGAAGCCAAGATGGAGCTTGCAATAGCCTCGCGCGTACGATCAGTGGTTGGTCGCGTAGTCCCCTTGCCATCAGGGGCCTCAATTGCACGACCTTTCCATTTTCCGCCAACAATCCTCATGGGTTTCTCGCCACCAAACCTATCTTGTACTGTAGTTTATCTGCAGGTTATTACTTATAGCCAAGCTCTTCAAAGTAGATGCCAAAGCGGTCTTTTGCCTCAATTCCCAAGGTAGCATAGGCATCGCTCGTAAGTTTTGGATCCTGTGCCGTAATTGCCAGAGCGTCCCTGTGGGCCGCTTCAATCAGATCTGCGTCTGCATAGAGGTCAGAAATCTTGAGCGTAGTGCCGCCGGACTGACGGTACCCCAAAGTTTCTCCCTCGTGTCTAAGTTCCAGGTCAAGCTCTGCCAGGCGCGCGCCATCAGAGGTTTGCTCAAGGGCGGCCAAGCGCTTTCTTGCGGTAGAGCCTCGCTTGGCGTTACTGGCAAGATAGACAGTTCCTGGGAAGTCT
Organism: Atopobium sp.; assembly: GCA_015259035.1. Taxonomy (GTDB): domain Bacteria; phylum Actinomycetota; class Coriobacteriia; order Coriobacteriales; family Atopobiaceae; genus Lancefieldella. The sequence continues at coordinate 16,516 of JABZHC010000014.1, read as the reverse complement.
CCTCGACCAACACGGCCTCTGAGCTGGTGCAGCGTGGCCAAACCAAAACGGTCAGCATTAAAGACAATCATGACCGTAGCATTAGGAACATCAACACCAACCTCAATGACGGTTGTGGAGACCAAAATCTGCGTCTTATTTGCGCGGAACTTTTCCATAACCTGATCTTTTTGTGTCTCAGGCAGTCTGCCGGTCAAAAGATCACAGGTAAAGTCCTTGAAAACGGTCTTTGAGAGCTCCTCATATACGCGAGTTGCACTGTAGAGCTTACCGTTTGTGCGAGCGGCCTCAGGAACATCTTCAAGCTCTTCTTCAGAATCGCTTGGGTCAATCAACGGACAGACCAAATATGCCTGGTGACCAGCCTGGACAGCTTCGGAAATGGCGGCGTATGCCTGGTCAAGATTTTCTGGGACGCACAGCTTGGTGGTAACGCCTGCTCCTGCCTTTGGCCTCTTGGTGATGCGAGACGTATCAACATCTCCATATAAAGAGAGCGCCAACGTGCGTGGGATAGGTGTTGCGCTCATGGCGAGAAGATCTACGCCCTGTCCCTTTTTGCGAAGCGCCGTTCTTTGATCAACGCCAAAACGATGCTGCTCGTCAACGATAGCAAGGGTGAGCTGCTTAAATACCACACGGTCGGAAAGAAGTGCCGTGGTGCCAAAGACAACGGACAAAGAGCCGTCAGCTAGGCAGAGCTCAATCTGCTGCCTCTCCTCTTCTGAGGTAGAACCCGTGATAAGCGCCCAGGTAATTCCAGCAAGCGAAAGCAAGGGACCAATCTTTTGAGCGTACTGTTGAGCAAGAACTGAGGTAGGAGCCATCACGGCAGCTTGAGTTGAAGAATCAGCTGCCACAGCCAAGGCAACGGCGGCAACGGCTGTTTTACCAGTACCAACGTCACCCAAAAGCAAACGATTCATGATACGCGGTGCAGCCATGTCAGAAAGAATCTCTTGAACAGCGTGGTTCTGCTCGTCAGTTAACGCAAAAGGCAAAGCCTCAACCAGAGCCTTAACTTTAGGTCCATCTATAACGTGCTCAAAAGGCTTATGACCTGCAAGCTCAAGGTTTCTCCTGGCCAGAAGGGCAAGCTGTAAGCTAAGAAGCTCATCAAAAGCAAGACGGCGACGAGCCTGTTCAGCTGCGTCCAAACTGGAGGGAAAATGAACCTCACGAAGCGCCGATGAGAGCGACATGAGGTGGTGTTTGGTGACAAGCTCTGAAGGCAGCCAATCACACACGCTTCCTGTGTCCGCCAAAGCCGCTGACATAATGCGACGCATCCATGCAGGGCTCACGCCCTCAGTAGCTGGGTGAACAGGAAGAATTGCAGCTTTTGAAGGTGTCTCTTTGGAGCGTGCTTCATCGTTTGAGTCAGACTTTGCCGTACTAAGCACCTCGTAAAACGGTGACTTCATCTGGCGGTAACCGTAGGCAAAAAGAACCTTACCGCTTAGCGCCACTTCATCGTCAACGTGGATTTGCTCAGCTATCCAAGGCTGCCTAAAAAACGAAGCTGTGAGCACGCCCGTATCATCTACAACCTCAATCTCAACAATGACCATTTTAGGACGTGGACGCTTAGTCTTAACCGAAGCAACGCGGCCCGTAATGGTAGCGTCCTCACCTATCTGCGCAAAAGCAATCTGCACGCGGTGAGAAAAATCGAGGTAGCGGTGAGGAACATTGAGCAAAAGGTCTCGTACACGCAGAATGCCGAGACGCTCAAGCGCCTCGGCACGATTTGCATTGACATACCTTAACCTGGTCACGCTATCAACAAGCGAGCAGGTATGAGCCACTCGCTCTGATGCGGGAGCGATGCTTACCTTGGACTCAGACATTTCCTACTCAATAGAGAAGATGACTGGATAGAGTGGCTGCTCGCCGCGCTGAGCGTCAACCTCAAGGTCTGGATAGGCTTCCTCAACTCTGCTAGCGAGAAGATCGAGCTGCTCGTCAGAGAAGTCCTCACCTGCAAGAATGGTGAGGTTGTCGCCCTCTTCCTCCTCTTGCATCTTAGCGATAAGGTCAAGCGTGACCTTCATGACATCAGAGCCGACAACATCAATGGAGCCGCCCTGAATACCCATAACATCGCCATCGTGGATAGGAGTGCCGTCAGCTGCGGAAGAATCGCGGACTGCGGTAGTGACCTCACCATAACGAACGCCAGAGATAGCGTCAGTCATCTCTTCTACCAGCTCTTCAAATGGAACACCATCTGCAACAACAAACATTGCAGCAAATGCCTGAAGAACAGACTTGGTTGGAATAACAGCAACCTTAACATCCTCGCATGCGCTGGCAGCAGCCTCTGCTGCCATACGAATGTTGGAGTTATTTGGCATAACAATGACCTGGTCTGCATTGGCCTCTTCAATTGCAGCAAGAATGTCTGCAGTAGAAGGGTTCATGGTCTGACCACCAGAAACAACAACGTCCACACCAAGAGACTTCAAGATTGATGCAGCGCCAGAACCAGCGGTTACCGCAACAAAGCCAAGCTCCTTTTTAGGTGCAGCTGCAGCCTTCTTATCTTCAGCGATCTTCTCGGTACGCTCCTTAGCCTCAAGGTCCATGTTATGAATGAAGACCTCAAAAATCTGGCCGTACTGAAGCATGTACTCAAGAACCTTGTTAGGAGTATTTGAGTGAACGTGAATCTTGTAGTCTGGGTTTGCACCAACAAGAAGCTCGCAATCACCCATAGTTGCCAGGAAGTTCAGAGCTGCATCCTCGTCAAAGTCAGGACTATCTGCCTTAAAGAGGAACTCATTGCAGTAGCGATACTCAGAACCCTCCCAGTCATCGTTGAGCTCAATCTCAACCTTTGCGCTGGTAGCAGCCTTAGCGTCAGAAACAGAAACAGTGGTCTGGAAGTCAGTTGTTTCAGTCTTGCCGGTAACAGCGTTTACAAAGCCCTCAAGGAAGGTTGCAAAACCAAATGCACCGGAGTCGACAACACCGTTCTCTTTGAGGACAGGAAGAAGCTCAGGAGTGCGGGCAACAGACTCATATGCCTCAACAACCAGCGCGTCCAAAACCTCAACTGGGGTGAGCTGAGACTTCTCAAGGGAGTCTGCCTTAGCAGAGACGTCCTTCAAAACGGTAAGAATAGTGCCCTCAACAGGCTTTCTAACAGCCTTAAAAGCAACCTCTTTACCGCGGCGGAATGCGTGAGCAATATCCTTTGGAGTTACTGCCTCAGGATTTTTAACGTCACACAGACCCTCAGCAATACCACGAAGAATCTGAGACGTAATAACGCCAGAGTTACCACGAGCACCCATCAGAGAACCGTGGGTAATTGCCTTTGCAATATCCTGCATGCTTGTATCTTGAGGAAGATCTTGAACCTCACGAACAACGGTGCCCAGGGTAAGGGACATGTTAGTGCCGGTGTCTCCATCTGGTACAGGAAAAACGTTGAGCTTGTTGATCTCTTCTGCTTTATCTGCAACAGCAAGGGCTGCTACAGGGAAGCATGTACGAATGACATTTGAAATCACGTTAGACCTCAGTTCCTACTCATTTGAAGCAAAAAGCTTAGCGAGAATTACGCATGGCCTCGATATGTACAGTTACATCAACACATGAAAGCTCTGCAATTTGCTTAAGCAAAAACTTTACTGAGCTCTCAAGATTGTCGACAACAGACGCCATGTTAACGCCCTGCTCAACAACAATGTGAAGGTCAACCTGAACTCCCTTAGGAGTTGGGGTCACATCAATACCCTTACGAAGTCGGTATGTTGGAAGAAGACGAGCAACACCTGCTGCCTCATCAATCTCTGCCATGCCAACAACGCCATAACATTCCATAGCTGCATAGCCCGCCAGGTCAGCAAGGCAATCATTAGAAACTCTTAGTGTTCCAGGAACAGCGGTAGTCATTACATAACTCCTCTCGCAAGAACCAGGGTTAGTCATTGTTATTTAGTATACCGCAGGACACATTTATTATTAAAGCGGCTTATACATACAAGTTGATAACCTTGCAATTGACAAATCTTTTTCTTGTTATTTAATCTTGGTGTAATAAATGAAAAACATTCAAAAGCTGTCAAAAAGCTGTCTAATTGTGAATGTTATATTCATGCTTTGACAACACAATATATTGTGCTATATTAATTCGGCTATTTGGAAATTTTAGGCGCAGAGGGCGCCTATCCTATGGAGGTCTTACTCATGTCGAAGGTCTGTGATTTCTGCGGTAAGCACGCCGTTGCCGGTCGCTCCATCTCCCACTCTCACCGTACTGTGGCCCGCACCTTTAAGCCAAACATTCAGCGTGTTACTGTCGTTGTCGATGGCCAGCGCAAGAAGATGAATGTTTGCTCCCGTTGCCTCAAGTCCGGCAAGATTGCTCGCAACTAAGCAACTTAAGCTCGTCTTACCTCAAATTTAAAAAGGTCGCCACGGCGACCTTTTTTCTTAGCTCGATTAACTGTCGGTAATTCCAAACATAGCCCACTGGAGCTTATCGTCACATGTTGGGGCTTTGTAACTCAAACGCAGCCCCAACACAGCCCCTCAGTACCTTAGTTCCAAAGCTGTACCAAAAGACAGCCCTTCTCGCACCTTACCCAAGCATCGTCGGATTCAACGATATTTGAAATGCCATCGTCTCCAAGCAGTGTGAATTTCTCGTGATTAAGATTCCACCTCATGCCAGTCTCAGAAACCTCGCACTCCTCTGACAGAGCTACAAGAGAAATCTTTTTACCCGCATCAGTTGCGCTCAGCTGCCACGAATCAACTTGGCCCGCAGCTAAAAAGCGCATCTCAAAGTCATTCTCCACAACTCGAACTGCCGTCTTGCTCGTCTTTGCCCACGTGGCGAGAAGACCGAGCACTACAAGCTGGTGATCCAAGTGGCCGCCGGACGTTGAGACAACCGTCAGCGAGAGCTTGCTGTCTTTACGAATTGCCTCGTACTCAGCAGACTTCAGGGCAAGAGCAAGGTCAGTGTCGTACTTGTCAGCATTAAACTTCATGCAAGGTACCTGCTGCTCTTTGAGCCAAGCCAGAGTTTCTGGTGTAGCCGAGTCAAAGTCTCCAAGCGCAAGTTGTGGAATCACGCCGGCAACACGACATGCGTCTGCGCCGTGGTCAACTGCTATCAAGTAGTCTGCGCTCTGGACGCAGGTAGAGAGCGTCGTGTGCGAAACAGCCTCTGGGGATCCGCCCACAATAAGGACCCCAAGGGGTTTCTCGCCAGAAGGCGCTGCGGTCAGAGGGCGCTCGTAGTCCTGAAGGCGCAGAAGCGACATCTCGCCGTAGGTGTGGGCAAAGATGTTAGAGTGCTCTCGCATAAAGACGGGGTCGCGGCCGTCGTGGTCGTTGTAGAGCGCTACCACAGGAAAGCCCGCATTTTGTGCTGTCTGTGCCCCAAACGGAGCGTCTTCAAAGACCCAGGTAGTTGCTTTATCGGTGCCAAGACGACGAAGAGCCTCAAGGTAAACATCGGGCTCAACCTTGTCCACTCCCCCCACATCTTCTGTTGAGACCACTGTTTTGAAGAGGTGCTCAATACCTTGAGCTGCCAGAGCTGCACAAACTTCTCGCACGGGAGTTGACGAAGCAACGGCCATAGGAATACCTGCATCGTAGAGCTCCTGTAAGAACTCCTTTGCACCGGGAATGATTGAAACATGATGTTGGTACTGATCAGTTACGTACGCGCAGAACTCTTCATATAAAGCTTCCGCTGTAATAGGCAAATCCAGCTCATCAACGCAAATCTGACATCCACCAATGAGGGAAACAGCCTCTACGCGGTCAAAAATATCCGAATCAATAGTCTTGCCGTATTTAGGAAGAACAGCGCCAAAAACGTTGTGCCAAACGTGCATTGAATCAACAAGAGTTCCATCGCAATCAAAAATTGCACCGGTCACCTGCATAATGCCTCCGTAAACAAACTTATTAGTTGCAATCGTGAAATATCTACTCTAAGTAGGGTAAAGTATCTCACGTTTATAAATTGTTTTCATGGAGGATGCATGGCACGTTATAGCTATCATTGCACACACTGCGACAATACCTTTGAAATTGAGCGCCCAATGAGCCTGAAGATTGAAGCTCCTCAGTGCCCAAAATGCGGACACGAGACTGAGCGCGTTTACAACACCTCAACCATTGTCTTTAAGGGCAGCGGTTTTTATAACACCGATAGCAAAGGAAAGTAATTCAACGCTTTGAGCCTGAAGGCGCTCTTTAAACATCACGTATGAAGCTCTTGTTGGACAACACAACAAGAGCTTTTTATTTGCGTTTGAGCACCGCCATAAAGTGGGCGTCACAATCGGCGGAAGCAAAAGCCGTCTGTAAAAATCCCTCTGGCGTAATGCACGTGTCGAGAAACTCTTGCGCTTCTGGTGTTAAATATGCACGCGCGGGACACTCAAAAAGGCTTTGCACCTCAAAATGAGAGCCCTCTGAGCTTGCAAGAAAATCATCTACAACCTGCTGATTCTCTGAATTTGAGAGTGAGCACGTTGCATAGACTAAAAAGCCACCCATCTCTACACGACTACTGCAGCTTTGCAAAAGTTTGGTCTGTAAGACGGTAAGCTCTCCTCCGTCATACAGGCTTTCTGGTGACAGGTTCCATGCAATCTCTGGGTGACGACGAAGCGTACCCAAACCAGAGCATGGAGCATCAATAAACACCACGTCAAAGCTCTGATTAAGCTCCTCTGGAACCTCTGGTGATACAAACTGTGTGGCGTCAAACGTGAGTGAAGTGACCTGATCTGAAAGTCCGGCGATCTTCAACCTTCTTTTTGAAACGTGAGACTTTCCCTTTACAAGCTCAACAGCAGTAATGTGGGTATTCTCTTTATCAAGCACCTCAAATGCGTGAGAGAGCAACAAGGATTTGGTTCCTCTACCCTGTCCAACCTCAAGCATATCTTGGTCTACATACGATGTCGCGAGAAGTGCCACAAGCTGAGAAGCTAAATCTGCAGGAACGATCTGGACTTTCTTCACATACGCATCAACGTTAAGTTGCGCGGGATTTTTTACCTCATACACATCCGGAAGAACTGTTTGCTGTAGCTCTAACGAACTATTCTGCAATTGTTGTTCTGATACGTTTCTCTGTAAAACATACACAGGAGCAGGGTTCTTTAAATTAAGAATAAGCTTTTGAGCAGCAGATTCTCCAAGCGATTCGATAATCTCCAAGCAAATCCACTCAGGAATGCCTGACGCCCACGAAAGCTCTGAAGGTGTTTTTGGGTTCTTTGCACGCGTCAGCTGAGCTTCAGTTTCAGAAATTTTTCTGAGCACAGCGTTTGCAAGGCCGGAAGATCGCTTTGAGATAGACTTTATCAGCTCAACACCTTGGCTGATGGCGGCGTCGCGTCTAGTCTCTAAATATAAAACCTCAAATACAGCAATACGGAGAGCATCCTGTACCTTTGGCTCTAGATGAATACCTGACTTAAGATGATTCCTCAGAGCTTGATCAAGTTTGCCCTTTGTGAGGGTAGCCCCTAGTGCAAGGCGTGTAGCAAAAGCTTTATCTTGAGCAGAAAGCTCCGAGAAATCCTTTGACTCTCGTAGGTAATCGCGAATGCGTAGGTTGTTGCGTCTACACTCAAAGAATGCCTGATAGGCCACTCTTCGAGCGGGAGTTAAGGTGGCCATTATTGAAGCATCTGCCAGGTCATCTGGGACTTCTGAAGTCCTGCGGCAAATGATTTTGCATCCATAGAGCGCTTGCCATCTGGACGCACCTCAAGAAGCTCAAGAGTTCCTTCAGCGCAGCCAAGGAACAACCTATGATCTTGAACTGCAACCTGACCTTGAGCAACAGAAACTTCACTTGGTGCCAGTTGAGCTGACAAAGCGCGAAGAGACCTGCCTCCAACAGATACACGAGCCGGAGCGGTATCAGACGAAGCCTGAACCCTCAACGCATTTACCTGGGCTGAATCTTCTGGAGCAAGCTTCATTTCTTGCTTAGTAACTTTAGGAGCAAACGTTACTTCTCGCTCATCTTGTGCATGCCACTCAAGAGAGCCTTCCTTGAGCTCAGAAAGAGCCTCAGACAGTGCGTCAGCACCCAAATGTGCTAGAGCGTCAGTAAGTTGCTCAGTATTTTTGGAGCCAACCTCACACGATGCCTGCTTGCACCAATCTCCCGCGTCAAGCTCGTGCGCAATTTTCATGATAGAAACGCCAGCAACCGTGTCGCCCGCGAGGATGGCACGCTGAATTGGTGCAGCCCCTCGCCAGCGAGGCAGCAGCGACGCGTGTACATTCAGAGCACCATAAGGTGCAAGAGAGATAACTTCATCTGGCAAAATGCAGCCAAAAGCAACCACACAGAGCGCTTCTGGTTGTACCTCACGCATTGCAGAGATTACTTCTGGAGTCATGCGGTTTGCCTCAAGAACGGGCAATCCTAGTTTTTGTGCGCATTCTTTTACGGGAGATGGCTCAAGCGTTTTTCCACGACCACGAACAGCGTCTGGCCTTGTAATAACCAAAGCAACCTGGTGATCATGAGCAAGTTTTTTGAGCGACGGAACAGCAAAGTCTGGAGTTCCCATAAAGACTACGCGCATGCCAACTCCTAATAGTCTGTTTGACCAGGACGAGCGCCAGAAGCCAGCGCCTCTTTGTACTCCTGCAGCGTCTCCATACGAGCACCTGGTCCTAAGTGATCTGGCATGGTTACGCCGTTGATGTGGTCAATCTCATGCTGCAAACAAACGGCGAGAAGATCTCCTTCTGCCTCATAGCGCATCAGATCGCCCTCGAGGTTATATGCGTGAACGACAACGTGGCTTGGGCGCGTAACCGGAACAGTAATGCCAGGGAACGAAAGACAGCCCTCCTCGTACACACGAGGCTCACCATCTGCAACTTTAATCTCCGGATTAATGAGCACAAAAGGGTTCTCTTGACCGTTTGGGTAATCAACGTCGATGACTACCATGCGCTTCATATAGCCAACCTGAGGTCCTGCAAGACCAACGCCGTCGGTGGCATACATAACCTTGAGCATATGCTCGGCCATCTTGCGGACGTCGTCGTTAATATCGTCAATCTCTTCACACTTTTGGCTCAGACGAGGGTCTGGCCAAAGCACCATATCATCAACTTCAGAGCTCATAACTTTCCTTACATCATATCGTAAGCATCAACATCTAATGTCATGTTGATACCCACTCTTTTATCAAGTGAAGCAGCACACTCAGAAAGAATTTCTCCCACCTGAGCGTCCACGGGAGATTTTACTAAAATATGTCTGCGATACTTATCTTTTACCTTAGCTTTTACACAATCAGCAGGACCCAAAATCTCCCATCCTGTTTGCGCGTCTAACTTTGTATGCAGCGCCTCTGCCATCTGGTCCGCTACGCGGCGAACTTCTTTTTCTGAAGCTCCCCAGAAAAGCACATTAGACAAGCGCGAGAAGGGCGGGTAAGCTCCTTCCCTTCTTTCTTTAAGCTCAGCGTCAAGAAACGGACGTCTGTCATGGGTCACAACAGAAGCAATAGCCAGGTGTGTTGACCAGTACGACTGAATGATGACCTTACCTGGCTTTTCTCCCCTTCCTGCACGACCAGCAACCTGCTCAAGCAAATCAAAAGTTCTCTCAGCTGCTCTAAAATCTGGCAGCTTAAGCATGGTATCGGCGTTGATAACACCGACCAAGGTGACATCAGGAAAATCCAGACCCTTTGCAATCATCTGCGTACCAATGAGCACTGCTCCAGGAGTTGCATCAAAAAGCTCAAGAAGACGCTGATGTTCGCCCTTTTTTGCCGTGGTATCGGCATCCATACGAATAATTGGCGCATTGCTGCCAAGCAGAAGCTTCAGCTCATCTTCTACACGCTGTGTTCCCACACCATATGCACCCATATAACGGCTGCCGCAGTTTGGACATTTGCTGGAGGGGTTAGGATACGCATGCTGAGACCATTGTCTGCCGCAACTGTGACAAACCAAAGAATGCGTGCGCTCATGATACGTGAGAGACGTCGAGCAATGCGGGCATTCGGGCACACAGCCACACTCACGACACATCAAAAAGTTTGCAAATCCGCGACGATTAAGGAGCAGAACGCTTTTCTCGCCACGCTCTGTTGTTTCTTGCAGCGCAAGAGCAAGAGCTGACGAGAAGACCGATCTGCCTCCGTTTTTGAACTGGGAAGCCATATCAACTACCTGGACCTGCGGAAGAACCGCCACACCAGGCCTCTCGGTCATGGCAACACGCGTCCATTGAGTGCCACGCCAACTTCCTTGAGCTGTTCGGTATAAGCTCTCAAGCGAAGGTGTTGCAGAACCAAGCACCAGCGCAGCACCGCGGAGACGCGCCATCTGAGCAGCAACTTCTCTTGCGTGATAGCGCGGGAGCGAATCTTGCTTGTATGAAGCCTCGTGTTCCTCGTCAATGATGTACAGTCCAGGGTTTTGGATGGGCGCAAACAGAGCAGATCGAGCACCTACTACCACGCGAGCTCTACCCTGCCTGATTAAATCCCACTGGTCAAAGCGCTCGCCAAGCGAAAGCTTTGAGTGAAGAACGGCTACCTGCTCGCCAAAACGCGAACGGAATCGGCCAACTGTTTGCGCGGTAAGAGAAATCTCTGGGACAAGCACCACAGCACCCTTGCCAGCCACTAAGGTCTTCTCAATAGCAGAGAGGTACACCTCTGTTTTACCTGAGCCCGTTACACCATCAATGAGCACAACATCGCCCTGAGCAGCAGTTTGTGCAGTCTTAATTGCTGCAAGAGCAGACTCTTGGCCTTCAGTAAGTTGCTGTGGACGAGGTGCTACACCGCTTGAAAGCGTGGTTCCCAAACCCTCCTGGCTTCCACGAATTTGTCGCTGTGTGCGCACCTCAACGATGTCTTTTTTCTGCAGTGCAGTTACTGCGCTGCGAGCTCCTGGAATGGTAGCCGAGAGTTCGGATAACCTCATGGCGCCTTGCGCCAGAGCCTCAAGCACCGATCGCTGCTTGCTTGCATTTACCGCTGGAGTAAAATCAGCCACTTTTTCTGTCAGCTCAACCCATCGCTCATCAACAGGACCGGACTTCTCACAAACAAGCTGCCAGGGTGATTCTGCGTCTTTTCTGGTGACTTTAACCTTTTGGCCAGGCGCTAAAAAAGGATGCAAAGCATCTGCGTAACTACAGGCATATTCTTTGCTCATCCATTCTGCTACCTGTGCAGACTGCTCATCAAACGCTGAATCTGCCAGGACTTGTGTTATTGGAAGGACGCGAGAAACATCTAAACCTAAAGACACACGGTCTGAGACACCCACAATGTAGCCAACAACCTGCCTGTGAGAAAACGGTACCAAGACTGTTGTTCCTACAACCGCAGTCTCTTCCAAAGATTCTGGAATGGCGTAGTCAAACGTGCCAGAAAGAGCACGAGTTGGTATGTCTAAAACAACATGTGCAAAAGGCACGTTCTTGCCTCCTTAAAGCCGTGGTTGATGGTTTACATCAAACGTGTAACGAGCAACGTGTGGCTGACCAGCTTCTTCAACCTCAACACAAACAAATGCACACTCAACCTTAGTGAATCCGCGTTGCATCAAGACGTAGGCATAGAAGTTTGCTTGCATCTGATGATGCTCATAAATCTGAGTTGCACTAAGGCCTTTATCGCCTGTTTTATAGTCAACTACCAGCACATCTTTGCTTCCCTTATTATAAGCGAGAAGATCGATGGCTCCTTCTACATAGTTCCCATATTCAGAATCAACCTGCAGCGTAAAGGGAGACTCCGCAATAACCACATCATGAGCTAATGCTTCTTGTCTAATTGTAGAGTTGCTCCACAATTCAAGTGCTTGTTTGACTCGTGATACCGCACGCTGAGGAACGCTATTCTTAAAGCATTGTCTTTCGATAGTTTTTTCATCAACCTTAGACTGAGTCTCAACCATAATCTGAGCAAGCTCGTGGAAGGCTGAGCCTAGGTTGGTTGGGTCTACTCCATCATCAGCTAATATGTCAGGCAAAACAACGGAAGTCTCAGTTACTGGTTGAAGGTTATCCTCCTCATGTTCCTGGCGTTCTACCTGAGACTGGTCTTCAAGTTTCTGGTTATTCTCGACCTTAAAGTTCTCTGCCATTTGTTGGTGAGCTGATGAGTAACTAAAGAAACCTTTTCGCTGGTCATAAGTAGTTTCTGAGGTAACACTTAGTCTTACCTTCTCATAGAGGTCAAACGTTTCAACAGCTTGAGAGTTTTCCTCTTCGCCTGGGTTGCTATCAAAGGGTTCAACCAACTCTAAACCTTCAACCTGAATTGGCTCATCCTTCTTGCCAGAACCCTGAACCACACGCATACAACCAGCAAAATCTCCGCCATATTCAAACGAATGCTCACCAGCAGAAAGTGGCGGCTCTTCAAACAAGGCATTTGTAATTTTGCGTGTATAACGAGGACTAATTCCCTCTTTAGTAAGGTCGATGGTTGAAGTAAGAATGACTGCTTCGCGAGCGCGTGTTAAAGCAACATACAGACGGCGATTCTGCTCCTGCTCTTCAAACTCATTCTCTTGAGTTTCCAGGAACATTCTCCACTCAAGAAGGTTCTTACACTCATCAAGGCTTGTGGGAACCTCATGACAGCCATCATACAACTCATGAAGTTTTTTAGAACTGCTTGAGAACGCAATCTGATACGAATCGTCTTTTCTAACATGCAAAAATGGTTCACTGCCAGCGCCTGCCTTAGGGCCAGATACAGCTCCTACAACAGCAACAACAGGAAATTCCAACCCCTTAGAAGCATGAATGGTCATAAAAGTTACGGCGTTTTGAGTGCTGCAGTGAAGCACTTTTGGCGACTCTTTAGCCGTGTTACACCATTGACTAAACGCTTTTGCGACTGAAGCTACGCCAATGCTCAGCTCCTTTTGCAAGCTATCAATTTGTTCAAGAGCGGCAAAGATATTTGCAATCTTTGACTGTCCCTCATTTCCCACCTTTTGAAGGCGAGAAATCCATCCAGCATCAAGAACTACCTTTTTAATAACGTCTGAAACTCTCTTGTTTGAAAGAGAGCTACGAGCGTTACTTAACACCTCTAAAGCATTTTTGAGCTTTGGACTTACCTCAAAAGGTGGATTAAATGCGTCATTTACCACTGACTCTGCAATATCTCTATTGGTGATCCTCTGACCATTTTCTCCAAAATTAGTGCCCAAGAGAAGCAGGTCAGACGCATCAAGACTAAAAATCTCACTCGAGAGTACAGGGAACAGCCCCTCGTATGAATCGTACATATTTGCGAGTGCCTGTAAAAGACTACCAATCAGATGAACCTCAGGCTGCTCACCAAACGTTGAAGCTCCAGAAACCACGCTTTCAATTCCAAAGGTACGAAGTGCCTCAATATAGGGCTGTGCCTTTTTAACTGATTTCATCAAAATTGCAACATCTTTTGCTTGGATCTTCTCATCCTGCATAAGCGTGTTGATTCTATCTGCAAGTTGATACGCAACAAGCTGGCTTCTTGTGACGTCATCGCCCGGCTTAGAATTTCCTGACTTTTCAAATTTTGTGACTTCAAAATATACGCGAGGCGAATGAGCAATGAACGGAGTTGCAGGTTCTTCTCGCCCAGCAGACAAATCCATAAAGTTAGGTATCATGCCGTCAGCGCTGCAAACCTTTGCAACAAATCGCAAAATTTCGTTGTGACTGCGGAAATTATCTACAAGACGGGGTTGCAAATCTTCTGAAACCTCTGCTTGACGTCTAAAGAACACATCAACATCAGCACCGCGGAATCGATAGATTGACTGCTGCGCATCACCAACTGTGGTGAGATATTGAGCATCTTTACCTGAGAGACTCTTAATCATCTGCACCTGTTGCTGGTCCGTATCTTGGAACTCGTCAACCATTACAAGCTTGAATTTATCCGTGTAAACAGCTGCAATCTCTGGATGCTCTTCGAACACCTTTGCCGTTAGATGCAAAAGGTCATCGTTATCAAGGCTGCCAACAGCAAGTTTCTTCTGTTTAAAGAGCTTGTAGACCTGCTCAGTAACATCTTTCAGACACTGACCCTCAGACGTGTCCTGAATAAGTCCAAATAAAGCGCTACAAATTTTAAGCTGGTACGCAGCTTCATCTTTTATTTCTTTTGAAGAACGAACGGCCTTGACGGCTTTTCCCAAAGTCTCCCAAAACGCCTGGTCAAAATCAGTGAGCGAGATAACCAAGTGTTTCTGCAATTTACCTGAAAGCTCAGATTGAACATTTTGTAGCTGCTCTGCTTCATCTGGTTTCTTTTCAGCGATTGCAACCCTTAGCGCTTCAAGTGCACCACAAAGACTCTCAAGCTCCGCTTTTAGAACTTCCAGGTCAGAGTTATCCCCTGCAAACGAAATAGCATCCATTCCTACAGGAGATGACTGAGCATAAGACATCAATGTTTCAATACGCGACGTAAGAGCATCTCTTTTTCCTGCATAGGTTGAGAGAAACTCAGCATAGCTTTCATCTTGAGAAAGCTCTCTGAGTACTTCTTCAATAGATATATTGACCAGCTGATTTCTGGTCATGTCGTTAATGATTTCAAACTCAGGATCAAGACCCAAATCAAGTGCATGGATCTTTAAGATTCTGCTGCACATACCGTGAATAGTACTAATCCACGCATCATCAACCTGCAACGCAGCGCTATGCAGGCCTTCTTTTTCTAGAGCTTCCCTAACGCGCTCCTTAATTTCTGTAGCTGCAGCATTGGTAAACGTAATAATCAATGCCTGGTCAAGACTACTCAGGTACGGCTTTCCGTCAGCTCCCGAGCCTTCTTTTAAAGCCCACACAATTCTCTGTGTAAGCGTAAAAGTTTTTCCTGAACCAGCACCTGCTGCGACAAAAAGAGGCTTATCAAGCGTCTTGATGGTCTTCTCTTGACCAGGCGTATAACGTGTGTCAGCCATAGTAACTTACCTCCTCTTATCGCACAGTTTTACTGGACAATACTTACATGCATCCTTATCGCAAGGATTGGCTCGAACATCTCCAGAAAGCATGGCTTGGACCTTCTGAGCAATTAAACTCTCCCAAGCGTCCAAGTAGTCTGCAAACTCCGCTGAGTTTTGAGACACAACCATAACCGCCTGGTCCCTGAGCTTTTTATCTTCCGGATGTATGTTCCAAATATGTTCTGTTGCCGCTTCTGTTGCCATGCCTGCAAGAGCAAATGAAGGCTTATCTTTTTGCTCTTTGGTGCCCAGATAAATTGCAGCAACTGGCTCAAGCTTATACTTGGTGAGCTGTTTTCTCATAATCTGAGCATATATTGCAGACTGTACATGCCTTGGCAGAATCTCTTTTGAAAGCTCACTATCCAGACTTAACTTTGCTGAATAAGCCTTTAAGTCATTTGTGCCCTTGTGCTTATAGTCAATAATAAGTGCCTGACCATGAGCGTTTACATCTACGCGGTCAATCGAGCCTGTGAATTGAGCTCCTGCATACTCAACAACGTTTTCTTCTCTACCAAAACGAAGTTCAAAGAACCTGGGCTGATAGCCAATAAAGTGCGACGCTTCAAACTCAAGAAGATCCTTGAGATCTTCTCGTATATTCTCAACCTGTTTTCTTTCTTGAATGCTATGCGGAATAAGCTCATTTGAAGATGCTCGGTTAATGTTGTTGAATTGCTCATCCCAGACCTGGGCAAAACAGCTGTCTAACACCTGCTTTGCGTGGTCTAAGTTGTCAGATGTAATTCTAGAGCCAGCAATGTCTTGCAAAAGTGCAGATTCAACCATTGAATCAACTTCAGCCACATCACAACCAAGTGCTTCAGCTAAAAGTGTTGCGTGTGTTAGCTCCAAAACACGATGGATAAAGGTACCTATCTGCATTGGAGCAAACTCAGTGTCTACCTGAGAAATTTTGATTCGACGTTGCGTGAACCATTTGTAGGGACATTCAAGATACGTCTCAATCTGAGAAGCGGAAAGAAGTGGTAGCCCTTCTCGCGAGACCTCTATAAGACCCTGTAATTCCTGCTCAAGGGTCTCCCTGGTCAAATGACGTGGAAGCACCACAATGTTTTTGAGTTTAGGGTCAATCTCACCAGACTCGATTGTTGGGAGTTCTGCAACACGTTCTGGGTCAGTAGCTTGAGGCAACAGGTTTACCAGCACCTCTTCTTCTCCGCGTACAACCCCTGTCTTCTTTGCATAGTCTTTGGGATAGCATGCTTTAACCTCACTGAGAGCTACTGCATTAAAGACATCTTTTTGCTCAACCTTCTCAAACGCAACACTGGTAGAAGCAGTTGTAAGCGCCGTATAAAAATCTCTTTGATACCGTGCAAACTCTGACACCTTAGGCATTTGGCTTGCATGGCGAACAAACTCTTGAAGTGCACCGTCTGATGCTTTAACGCCAAAATTCAACGTATCCATACCCTGGAAAATGACGGCATCAAAAGAATGTGGCTCAAAAGAATGAGCTTGGCTCACAGGAGCTATCAGC
>JABZHC010000013.1 GCA_015259035.1 Atopobium sp. | reverse complement strand
CTACAGAACCTGGACGAGCAAGCTCTACCGCACGATCAAAAGCCTCACGCAGATGAGACTCTTCTACCACTTCTGCATGTCCGCCTGAAACGCGGCGGAGTGCCTCTGCAAAGCGAGGACCAGCCTCTCCAAAGCAAATTGCATATGCGCAGGTGGAAGATACCTTTTGAGCAAACTCATCAAGCTCTGTGCCCTTATCGTGACCACCAAGAAGCAAAATAACGTCTTTACCTGGAAACGACGTCAGAGATTTCTCAACTGAATCGGTATTAGTTGCTTTGGAATCGTTAACGTACAACACACCATTAACCGTATCAACAGGCTCAATCCTGTGCTCAAGTGGCATAAAGTCCAACAGAGCGTGCCTGATAGAGACGATATCAAGTCCCAAAAACAGTCCACAGGCAGCTGCAGCAAGAGCGTTGAGCGCATTGTGCGCTCCCCTAATGTGGAGTGCATCAGCTGCTACAAGCTCCATCTCTTTACCAGACAGCCTTACTACCAGCGCGCCGTTGCGTACAAAAGCGGCATTTTGCGTGCCGGGGTCTGTCTGAGCAAGATGACATACGGCAATGCCTCGCGCCTCAAGGCGAGAAGACACGTCCAGGCAGAACTCGTCTAAATCAGACACAATTGCCAGGTCGTTTGCATCAAGGTTGGCAAAAATCTTCTCTTTAGCTGCAGCGTATGCCTCAAGCGAACCATGCCACTCAAGGTGGTCAGGCGTAATGTTTAAAAGCATGGCAACATGAGGGTGCAATTTTTGAGTGGTTGCAAGCTGGAAGCTTGAAAGCTCTGCTACAAACCAGCTCTCAGGCTTTCTCTCTGCAAGTTGGTCAGTAATAGTAAATCCAATATTGCCAACAGCACTTGCATCAAGGCCTGCATACTGCAGGATTGAGGTAGTCAAGCTTGTGGTGGTAGTTTTACCGTTTGTGCCGGTAATGCCAATCCACTGTGAAGGGCTTTCTTGATAGGCAAACTCTGGCTCGCCCATAATCTGCTTAGAGGCTGCCTTTGCACTTAAGAACAGCTCAGAAGTATCTGGAATGCCCGGAGAGGCAATGGTTAGGTCAAAGGTGCCCTCAACCTGATCAGAGCCGCATTGTACCTGTACGCCTAAGTCTGCAAGCTCTTGGATCTTCTCGCCAACAGTAGCATCTGCGCCGCCCACAAGCGTTATGGAAGACACACGACCTTCTGGCTGCTGCAGCAAATACGTGCAGACAGAGACGCCGGTCTTACCAAAACCAAGAACACATACATTTCCAAGTGTTTCTAGAATCGACACGCAAACGGTCCTTTCTAAGAGCAATATCTTTAGTGAAGCTGGAAGTACAGAGCAAAGCCCAGAGCAGCAAATGCGCCAGAAATAATCCAGAATCTAAAGACTACTTTTGTCTCGTTCCAGCCAAGTTTCTCAAAGTGATGATGCAGTGGAGCCATCAAGAATACGCGCTTTTTAGTTGCCTTGTAGCTTACAACCTGAATGATAACGGACAGTGCCTCGATGATAAAAAGACCGCCCATGACCAGGGAAACTACCTCGGTCTTGGTAAGAACGGCCAGGGCCGCAAAGGCAGCGCCCCAGGCAAGAGAGCCGGTGTCTCCCATAAAAATGCTTGCAGGATAGCTGTTAAACCACAAAAAACCAATACAAGCGCCTGCGATAGATGCGGCAAAAACAGCAAGGCTACTCTCGCCATAGCGGAAAGCTACTGCAGCCATAAAAATCATGACAACCATAACGCAGCCACCAGCCAGGCCATCAAGGCCGTCGGTCAGGTTAACAGCGTTGGAGAGGCCAGCCATGAGCAAAAAGACAAAGAAGAGATACAGCCAAGGGATAGAAATGACGTTTCCGCCTAAATTGACGGTGGTAGTAAGGATACCCAGGTTGATATCAAGGCCACCAGGGAACGCAATAATGGGCGTAATGCCCCAAATGTTGACTGCTGCCAGGCAAAATGCCACAGAGATAGTAATGAGTCCAGCCATCTTCTGAGATGCGGTAAGACCAAGGCTTCTACCGTGGGCAACAGACTCAATATCGTCCAGAAGACCAAGCGAGCCTGTGAGCAGCATAGCTGCCATAGCAAGAATGAGGTCGGTGTTCCACTGAGCAAGCGCAATACAGGTGAGCACAATGCTTACCAGCATAACGACGCCACCCATAGTAGGAGTACCCTGCTTGACCAGGTGTTGCTGAGGGCCGTCAGCGCGAACCTGCTGTCCTACTCCCTCTTTCTTCATCAGTTTGATAAAGAGTGGCATTAAGATCAACGTGATGATGCAGGAGACACCAAGCGCCACAAACACCTGGTATGTTGGGTAAATAGTCTGGAAAAACATTACTCAGTAACTCCTTTTACAAAAATATCAAGCTGGGCAGACCTCGATGCCTTGGCGAGAAGAACGTCTCCTTGCGCTAGTACTGGTCCGAGCACGGTAAGTGCTTCGTTGACATCGCTGAACTGTTCAATTTTATCTTCCGAGAAGCCCATAACACGCGCAGCTTCAACCATTTCACGTGCGGCTCCCGTGCCTACAAAGGCAACAAGGTCTGGGTTCTTAGCAGCAATATAGGCGCCCACATAACCGTGGAGGCGCTTCTCCTCTGGTCCAAGCTCGCCAATCTCTCCGATAAGAGCAATGCGGCGACCCTCTGCAGGCATCTGCATCAAAACGTCAAGCGCTGCAGCTGTTGAGTTAGGACTTGCATTATATGAATCGTCAATAATCTTGGCACCACAGGTTGCGTCAAGTACCGAAAGACGCATACGAGTGGCAGGCATCTGCTCAATAGCCTCTGCAGCTGCGTCAAGGTCAAGACCAAGCGTCTCTATAGCCTCAAGTGCCAAAAGAAGGTCGTCGACAACAACGCGCCCAGGTACCTCAAGGGTTACCGTGCGTGACCAGCCGGATGCAGCAACAATAGTGGCAGTTGGAAGGCCCTCCTCGTCAAGAGTGACCTGCTGTGCGCTCATGACGTCAGCTTCTGTGGCGCCCACTGTCTTACAAACAACGTGAGCAGGGCGAGCAAACTCATCTGCGATGAAATTGGTGTAGTCCCCCGCCGAAGCCTGAATAAGCGTAGGCTCAATTGAGTCAAATGCGCGCATGCCCGAGACAATCTCTGCCTTGGCGCGCGCAATGTTTTCTCTGCTGCCGAGAAGACCAATGTGGCTGGTGCCAACGTTTGTAATGACGGCTACCGTTGGACGAGCAACCAAGGTGAGCCTGGTAATCTCGCCGGCGTGATTCATGCCCAGCTCAAGCACAAGCACCTCGGTATCCTCTGGAGTAGAAAGTACCGTAAGTGGCAGGCCAATAAGGTTGTTATGATTGCCAGCGGTTGCGTGCACACGACGAGTGGCGCCAATGCCGCGACGAAGCATTTCTTTAGTGGTGGTCTTACCGACCGATCCGGTTACGCCCACAACCAGCCAATTTGGATGGGCTTCTCGCCATGCAGCGGCAAGAGCTAGCAGGAACGCCTCACAGTCATCGTCAGCGGCTTCAAGAACGCTGACTCCTGTGGCGGCCAGGTTGTCGAGCAGATTGTCTGCTACAGGCTCAGATGCCACTACAACAGCAGCGCCCGCCTGAGCAGCAGATAAGAGATAGGAGTTTCCATTGACCTTCTCGCCAGCGAAGGCCACGAAGAGTGAGCCTTCCTGGACCTCGCGAGAGTCGATGACAGCCGCGCCCGCAACCTCGCGGGTTCCGCGGTGGAGCAGTCGTGCATTTGTAGCTGCGACTATCTGTTCAACCGAAAGCTTAACCATGAGCTCTCCTAGTTATTGATTGGTTGAATATTAAGGCGTGTGGCTGCGTCTTTTGCAAATTGCGAGAAAACCACAGCGGCAGACTGCGATGCAAGCTGGTTGGTATCGTTAAGTCCAACGTAAACCATCAAATCAGATTCTGATGGATTCACGATACCGCAGAAGGAAGCAACAAAACCGGAATTCTCGCCGTACGAGCCGGTTTCTTCCACAACCTGCTGGCCCGTACCTGTTTTACCAGCAACGGTATAGCCATAGATACCTGCACGAACACCGGTGCCCTCTTTGACAACGGTAGTCATCATGTCAAGCTCGGCCGAAGCTGTGGAAGCGGAAATAACGTCTTTAGTAGGCCAGGTAACCTCTTGACCGCCCTTAGAAACCATAAAGTGTGGAGTCACCATAGTTCCCTTATTAGCAACAGCGGTATATGCGCGAATGACCTGGATAAATGGGATTGCAAGACCCTGACCAAACGCCATGTTTCCGCCAGTTGGGCCTTCATATTCATCCAGAGAGCGGACAATTCCTGTAGCTTCACCAGGGAAGTCAATGCCCGTGGTGTGACCTATGCCAAACTTATCAATTCCTGCTGCAAGGCGCTCATCACCTATGAGCTGTGTCTCGAGGAAGGCCATACCAACGTTGGAGGAACGTCTGAGCATCTCTCTTACGCTCATGTCCATGGCGCTGGTACGCCAGTCATCGTCGGTAACCTTGTTATCGCCAACCTTGAGCTCGGTTGGAATGTTGAAGGTTGAATTCGGACCAAAGAGGTTGTTGTCTATACCAATTGAGGTGGTAATTACCTTAAATACCGAGCCAGGCTCATAGATACTTGAGACGAGCTTGAGGTTGAGGGATTCGTAGTCAACGCCGTTATCGCTCTTAAAATCTGGCAGAGGGTACGAAGCGGCGGCATAGATTTCTCCGGTACGAGGATTCATGGCCATGATTGAGCCACCCTGCTGGGCTTCAATGTCTTTGACTGCGGCAGTAAGCTGCTCTTCTGCCTTCTTCTGCAGCTCAATATCAATGGAAAGAACAATGTCCTGTCCATTTTGTGCCTCAGTGATGTTTGAGGTACCGCCAGCAATTGGCGTACCACCAGCGCCGGTCTCAACAATCATGTGACCATTAGTACCTGCAAGGATATCGTTGTAGTAATACTCAAGGCCAGAAGCGCCCTCGTTATCTGCGTTTACAAAGCCCAGAATCTGAACGCCAACGTTGCCATAGGGATAGACACGCTTGGTGTTATTAACAAAATAGACGCCCTTGAGGTTCTTCTCGTCAAGTGCTTTTTCAATCTTAGAAGCAGTATCAGTGTCAACACGACGGCGCACATAGACAAAGGTGGTGTCTTGCTGCAGGTCTCCAAGGTAGTCTGAAGGGCTTCCGCCTAAAAGCGAGGCAAAAACCTGAGCTACGGAGTTTGCGTCTTTAATCTCTGAAGGATTGGCATAGATGTCTTTGCAGTCAACGCTCATGGCTAAGACATTGCCGTTGCGGTCGTAAATGGTGCCGCGACGAGCGTGCAAGACAATGTCGTTGGTGCGGTTATTCTCGGCGCCCTTTGCAAGATCTGCTGCCGTAAAGATTTGCAGCCAAGCAAGCCTAAGAACAACAATTGCCACCATAATGGCCATAGCAGCTGCTACGCGACGGAGTCTACCTTCAGGGCCAACACCATCCGAGCCACCGCTGCTACCACGATGACCACGAAAATGCACACGAGAGGCCTCGTCGTACGAGGCCTTAGGAGTTTTTCTGCGCGATGCGCGAGTATGTCGATTCTGCGTACTCACAACGTATATTTTACGCCTAAGCGTTGTTGTTTACATCTACAACAGGGCGATTTGTCTCAAGAGTCATGCCGTAATTCTGAGTAGCAATGCGCTCAATGCGTGTAGTGCTTGCAAGCAGAGAGCGAGAAACGCGCAGGGAATCGTTAGTTGCAGTTGTTGCACGCATTTCATTTCTGATGACGTTATTAGCCTGAAGAGTAGAAACCGTAGCGGTAGAGATACCAATACGGACAACACCAAGTGTCAGAAAGAGTGCTGCAGCAACAGCAATAAGCTTGACACGCTGGATGAACTGGCTGCTTACGCCACGGCGAGCATCGGCATCAAGGCCGCCACCAGGGACAACCTCAAAAGATGTGCGAGTGC
Source organism: Atopobium sp. (assembly GCA_015259035.1). Classification (GTDB taxonomy): domain Bacteria; phylum Actinomycetota; class Coriobacteriia; order Coriobacteriales; family Atopobiaceae; genus Lancefieldella. The sequence continues at coordinate 16,141 of JABZHC010000013.1, read as the reverse complement.
TCTGTTCAGGAGCGTACTCATGCTCAAACTGAGTTGTGCGTGCTACAGCTTCTGATCCGTAACGTGCCATTAAACTTCAATCCCTTCAAAAACTTCTTAACATCAAGCAACAAGTGCTATGGGGTACTTCATTTCTCTGGGTCGCGTTTAACCGCTACCCTCATCAGGGCGCTTCTCGCCCTTGGGTTGCGCTCTATCTCTTCTGGAGTGGCCACAAGAGGTTTGCGCGTAATCACGTCAACTATCGGCACTTGACCGCACATACAAACCGGAAGGTCTGGCGGGCAGATACAACCTTGACTCAGCTCGGAGAACACGTGCTTGACAATGCGATCTTCAAGCGAGTGGTACGAGATAACGCAAATCCTGCCTCCTGGATTAGCCCAGGCAATTGCAGAGCGTAGTCCACGCTCCAAAACCTCAAGCTCGTGGTTCACTTCAATACGAAGTGCTTGGAACGTCTTTCTGGCGGGATGTCCGCCGTGACGACGCGCTGCTGCGGGAATTGCTGCCTTGATTACCTCAACAAGCTCAAGCGTCGTTTGGATGGGACGCTTTTCTCGCGTTTGTACAATACGTCGTGCAATGCGTGAGGCAAATTTCTCGTCTCCGTAAATTCGAAGGATTCGGGCGAGGTCGGCTTCGTTATAGGTGTTGATGACCTCTTGTGCAGTTGGAGTTTGTTTGCCCGGGTCCATTCGCATATCCAACGGGGCATCTTCGTGGTACGAAAAGCCTCGCTCTGGGATATCAAGCTGAGGAGAAGAAACACCAATGTCAAAGAGGAAACAGTCAACTCCGGGGACTTCTGCAGAGACGAGAAGTTCATCGAGGTCGCCAAAGTTTCCCTTAAGCGGCAAAAACTCCGCGTTTGGTACTTCTTGCTTAAGGCGAGCAGCTGCTGCTTGATGAGCCATTGCGTCCTGGTCAATTCCAATGGAAAGACCGTCTGGAGCAATCAGCTTTGCCATCTCTACGGTGTGGCCCGCTCCTCCCAAGGTGCAGTCGCAAACAACTTCACCTGGCTTGGGGTCCAGCTCGCGCAGCACTTCTGCAAGCATTACTGGTTGGTGCCGATATTCGACTTTCAAGTTACCGTCTTCTACCTTCACGATCTTCTCGCCTCACTAGGCGCCAAAGATGAGGTCCTCGAGCGTTGCAACGCGGTCATCTGCCGAGAAGAGGCTGTTCCACTTGTTGGTGTTCCAAATCTCAAAGTGGTCGCCGTTACCGACAATGGTGACGTCGCGGTCAAGCTGGAGCTTCTCCCTAGCCTGTGGATCGGACTCGTCAATCTTTCCCAGAGCAACGCGGCCGGCCGAGTCAATGTCGACGGTTGTTGCTGCTGCGTTCAGCATGCGAAGAGCTGTGACGTCGTCGCGGTTCCTTGGGTTGAGGTTCAGACTTGCAATCCAAGCCTCATACGCCTCAGGTGAGTAGCCGTAAAGCGCGTCCTGTCGACGGAGCAAGATGACGACATCGCCAAGCTGCTTGCGCTGAGGTGCAGGAAGAGTCACGCGAATCTTGGAGTCCAGCGAACGCTGATACTGACCAGTAAGCATGTCTCCCCCTTTCACGTTGGCGCCCCTTGCCGCGCGGGCTGTGTTTGTGTTGTGTGTGCGCGGCAACGCTTGGGCATAGTCCGTCGATTGAACGTGGAATAAATATAACTCATTCCGACACTTACACACACTAGAAAACACTTTCCAACACCAAGTATTTTTCTTATGGTCTAGCTGGGGTTTAACAAAGATATGAGATATGACATTTTGACCACAATATGTAGTGTTTAAAAAAATCCGAACTACAAAAGAACGGATTTTCTTAGTCTTAGACACGATTTATTAAATTTTTTATGAAGTAAAAATTTTTGAGGAAATTGTGGTGAACTCGTGGCGAAAATCACACGTTACTCAAACAAAACCTTCGTCTTGCTTTTACGAAGTCACCACTTTGCCCCACACCTGTCCCACACTTGTCCCACGCTTGCGTCAAGCGCGATTATTTGTCCACATGAACGTGAGCTCTTGGGTGAGCCTCAAGGTACACGTCTCTAATGTGCGACCTATCTACGTGCGTATAGAGCTGCGTGGTTGAAATATCAACGTGTCCCAAAAGCTCCTGCACCGAGCGAAGATCAGCGCCACCCTCTAGAAGGTGTGTGGCAAAACTGTGGCGCAGTGTGTGAGGATGCAAACCTTCAATCCCCACTACCCTGCCGTAATTTGCCACCAGTTTATGTACCGACTGGCGAGAAATGCGTCCACCTCTGGCGTTTACAAACACCTCAGACACCTGACCGTGCTTAAGCAAAAGCGAACGAGCATCATAAAGGTATGTTTTAAGTGCACGATGCGCAGAGCCCAACACAGGGACTACGCGCTCTTTGGAACCCTTACCAAAAACACGCAAGAGTTCATCTTCTAGAAGGACACCTCGAACCTCAAGATCGCAAAGCTCTGACACACGAAGCCCACACCCATACAGCAGCTCAAGTATGGCTCTATCTCGAATGCCTAGAGGCGAATTAGGAAATGGCTGATCAAGCAGCTCTTCTGCCTTTTCTTGAGAGATAACATCAGGAAGCCTTTGAATTCTTGCTGCGGTAGGTAAATCTTCAGCTGGAGATGACTCACAAATTTGCTCAACAGCCATAAACTTATGGAAGTTTCTAAGTGCCGCAGTGTGGCGCTCAACCGAAGCTGGAGCCATTCCTAAATCTCTAAGAGAGCCTATGTACTCTTCAACATCGGAGCGAGTCACCTGATTGGGCAAAGTAATCTTTTTGCCATTCAGCCAAAGCAAATAACCCTCTAAATCTCTGGTATAGGCATCAAGCGTATTTACAGAAAGACCTCGCTCAACAGCAACGTACGCTAAAAATTCTGTACGCGCCTGAGCGAGGTCCATAAGTATTCTTCCCTAGTAAAAATTCTGCTTAGAGAGTCTGGTTTACATCATGACGGTCAACACCCTCATGATGAGCGATTGCTGCACGTGCAAACTCACGGAACAAAGGTGCAGGATGAGTTGGACGGCTCTTAAACTCTGGGTGTGCCTGACTTGCAACAAACCAAGGGTGAACAGACTCTGGAAGCTCAATCATCTCAACAAGGCGGTCATCTGGAGAAATACCAGAAACGACCAGACCAGCCTCAACAAGCTGATTACGGAATACGTTGCTTACCTCATAGCGGTGACGATGACGCTCATAAACCAAGTTGTTGCCATATGCCTCGTGTGCAAGAGTTCCCTCAACAACCTTGCAAGGATAAGAACCAAGGCGCATGGTGCCGCCCTTGTCAGTAATATCCTCCTGATCAGGCATAAGATCGATGACAGGGTATGGAGTATCTGGACCAAACTCTGCTGAATTTGCGCCCTCCATGCCGCAGACGTCACGAGCAAACTCAGTAACAGCCATCTGCATACCAAGGCAAACACCAAGGTAAGGAATCTTGAGCTCACGAGCGCGACGAATAGCAACCATCTTGCCCTCTACACCGCGAAGACCAAAGCCGCCAGGAACCAAAATGCCGTCCGCACCGGCAAGCTCCTGCTCTACGTCTTCTTCTGTCAGCTCTTCACCATTTACCAGGCGGATATCAACGTGCCTGCCATAGAAAATACCAGAGTGGTGAAGTGCCTCAATAACAGAAAGGTAGGCATCAGGCAGCTGCGTATACTTGCCGACAACATAAATTCTTGTTGTGTCTTCAAGCGCATTTGCCTTATGCATAGCGGTAGTAAATGCTTCCCAGCCGCCAAGATCACTTGGACGGACTTCAAGACCAAGACGCTCAAGTACCTTTTTGTCAAATCCCTGTGCTGCCAGATGTGCTGGAACATCGTAAATTGAAGGCAGATCATTGTTCTCAAAAACGCAATCTGCATCAACATCGCAGAAATTAGCGATTTTCTCGCGAATAGATTCATCCACAGAATGGCTAGAACGGCACACGATAAAGTCTGGCTGAATACCAAGGGAACGAAGCTCTTTTACGGAGTGCTGCGTAGGCTTAGTCTTAACCTCATGAGCAGCAGCAATATAAGGAACAAGGCTCACGTGAATAATAGCAACGTTGCTTGCGCCACGCTCTTTTCTAAACTGGCGAATTGCCTCAACAAAAGGCTGAGACTCAATATCACCAATAGTGCCGCCAAGCTCTGTGATGACTACATCAGCATTAGTAACCTCTTCAATGCGAGCAAAACGAGCCTTAATTGCATCAGTTACATGAGGAATTACCTGAACTGTACCGCCAAGGAAGTCTCCAGCGCGCTCACGCTGAATCAAAGACTGATAAATGAGACCAGTGGTGAAGTTAGACTCCCTGGTAAGATTCTCGTCAATAAAGCGCTCATAATGACCAAGGTCAAGGTCAGTCTCTTTACCGTCCTCAGTGACAAAAACCTCACCATGCTGGAAAGGACTCATAGTGCCTGGGTCAACATTGAGATATGGGTCAGCTTTTTGCATCATGACCTTATAGCCACGAGCCTTAAGAAGTCGGCCGAGAGATGCAGCAGTGATTCCTTTTCCAAGAGAAGAAACAACGCCACCTGTTACAAATATGTGCTTGGTCATGGATTACTCCCGTAGGTAAGATTAGCCAATTACATTTCTACGGGTCTTTATATTATTCCGCTTTAAGGCCCATAGTGCCGAGAAATTTAATCTCCAAACAAATACATTGTTATGTCCATATAGTTCTGAAAAATCTAGCGGGCTTCTGACAGCAACTCATGCGCGTGAGCCAAAGAAGCCTCAGTTATAGAGCCTGAAAGCATGCGTGCAATCTCTTCTTCTCTCTGAGTACCAGAAACCTCTGTAAGAGAAGTTATAGGGAGCGCGTTATGTTCTTCTGTCTTTGAGACTACATACTGTTTAGAGGCCATAACAGCAACCTGTGGCAAGTGAGTTACCACAATCACCTGATGTGTTTTAGCAAGCTGCGCTAAAACCTCTGCAAGAGCAACGGCAGTAGCTCCACCAACACCAGCGTCAACCTCATCAAATACAAGCGTATCGCAGACGTCAGACTCTCCTAGAACCACTTTGCATGCAAGCATGACGCGAGAAACCTCACCACCAGAGGCAATTTTTCTAAGCGGACGAGCAGTCATCTGAGCTGAAGGCTTGTACATAAGCTCAATCTTTGTAGAACCAACTTTATTCCACTGCTCAAAAGGAAGATCTTCAAAGTTCAATTCAATCTGAGCTGAACCCATCTGCAGATGACTCATTTGCTTAGTAACAGCATCACAAAGTTTTGGAGCTGCAGCAACACGAACCTTTTTAAGTGCCTGAGCCTTTACGGTAAGAGTTTCTTTTGCTTTATCTACTTCTGCCTGTGCCTCACGGACAAGCTTTTCTGTGTCTCTTGTAACCTCAAGAAGGTTTTGAGCTACCTGGTATTTCTTAAATACATCTTTCATACCAGGGCCATACGTTCTCATAAGACCCTGAAGACGAGCCATACGACTTTGCATCTCTTCAAGTGCTTCTTCATCAAAATCGAGAGATCCAACATAGCTTCTGAGCTCTGAAGAAACATCCTCAATCTCTATAAGTGCGCTTGAAAGAGACTCTGCATAATTACCTAGCGTAGCATCAAACGTTGCAGCACTTTGAAGCATCTGAACTGCATCAGAGAGAGAATCAATAACGCCCTCATCTCCTGAGAGCAACTCATGTGTTCCTCCTGCAGCTTGAAGGAGAGCCTCTGCGTGTTCAAACCGAGGAAGTTGCTCTTCTAGGTCTTCTAACTCCCCTTCTTTAGGAGAGACCTCATCAATTCTTTGAACAAGAAATGCCGCTTCATCAATCTTTGCATTGCTAGACTGGCTTACTTCAATAACTCGTTGAAGTTCAGCGACTGCAGCATGGTAAGCATGAAGAGCGTCTACATACTCTGTCTGACAAGATTGAATATCTGATCCAATCCATGCGTCCAACATGCTGACATGGTTCTTTACGTCAAGCAGCCTTTGATGCTCATGCTGACCACACAGATCAATTGATGTTCCAATACCTCCGGCCAGTTCTTTAACTGATGCCATGTGGCCATCAATCTCTACTCTGCCTCTGCCATCAGCAGAGACTTTTCTAGAGACTACAATTCCCTCTTGATCTTCTGGCGAGGTAAAAAAGCGTGCCTCAACCCTAAGAGCGTCTGTTCCTTCTCTTACTGCAGAAGCATCCGCACGCTCTCCTACTAAGAGCTTAATGGAAGATAAAAGAGCGGTTTTACCAGCACCTGTCTCTCCTGTTAAAACAGTTAAACCTGAGGCGGGTGCAAGAGAAGCGTCTTCAATAAGTGCAACATTTTGCACGCGAAGTTCATCAAGCATATATGACCTGCTTACTGACCAGTTTTACCGTAAAATACACGAGAAACTGAACGATAGAAACTATCAGCACTTCTATCAAGCAGAATGATATCTCCTGGTCCACGGCTAATACGAGCTTTGGTAGCCACACCCTCTTCTGGATGCTTAATGTTTTGCCCATCAGAGAAGAAGTGACATGTCGCCGGCCTATCTTTTGACATGGTAATTTCAACCACATCAGAAGGAGAGGTAAGGAATGCACGAGCCAAAATAGTATGTGGTGCGATTGGCACGCAAACCATTCCCGAGAACTCTGGTGTAACAATAGGGCCACCAGCAGCAAGAGCATAGCCGGTGGATCCAGTTGCTGTACTAACAACAAAACCATCACCGCGAAGCTTATCAATATGGTTGCCTGATACAGAAACTGTAAACTCAACCATATCGCCTGCTCCACCTCTGGAAACTGCAAAATCATTGAGCGAGAAGGTCTTCTCGACGTAAGTTTCTCCAGATGGAAGCTCATACTCTGTTTCTATTGCAAGTGTTGCTCTTCTAGATACGTGGAGCTCTCCAGCAAGAGCATCAGCTACCATCTCAATCATTTGATGAGGAGTTGCACTGGTTAAAAAGCCAAGGTGACCATAAGAGATGCCCAAAATTGGAATTTCTGAATACTCAATAATTTTGGCGGCCCTCAGAAGCGTTCCGTCTCCACCAAGAGAAATAACAAGCTGGCAATCAGAACAATCTACAACTTTATCCGGGAACAGCTTTTTATCGTGTGCCCATTGAACATCACAGCCCTGCTCAAAGAGCCATTCTTCAAGTTCACGTGCACCAGAAACAGCAACTTCTCTTGAATAATTTGGAACAAGAAGTACCTTCACGCAAACCACTCTCCCGATTTTGCTTGATTGCACAACTGAAACAGTTAAAGCGTCTGATTCGATGTACTTAGTATACCTAAAAAACTATAAACAATACTACAAAATAGAACATTCGTTCTATTTCACTATTTCTACAGAATGACTCGATACCACTGAAGCAAGATCCAAATCATGCGAACCTGCCTCAAGCTGTCCAAACAGTAAATATTCCACGTTACCCTTAGCACCGTGAATAGGACTTTCACACGCGCCCAAAGGACCCATATGAGCTTCCTTAAACGCATCGGAAACCTTTTGCAGCGTTTGCAGACGCACGGAGGCATCAGTCACAATACCGCCCTCACCCACTTCTTCCCTCTTAGCTTCAAACTGCGGTTTGACCAGCGTAACAAAGGCTCCTTCAGGAGCTAGAACATCTAAAACAGAAGGAAGAATTGACAAGATTGACGTAAACGATACGTCACACACAGCAACATCAAAAACGTGCGAGTAGCCCATTTCTGGCAGGGACGTAATATTTGTACGTTCGAGCAGTTCAACCCTGCTGTCGTTTCTGAGCGACCAATCAAACTGCGCATAGCCAACATCAACCGAGGTAACCGAAGCAGCTCCATTTTGAAGCAGACAATCGGTAAAACCACCAGTTGAACAGCCAATATCTAAACATTTTTTATGTTGAACCGTAAAATCAAAAACTTCAAAGGCACGCTCGAGCTTAAGTCCGCCTCGGCTCACGTATGGAATAGCACCTTTTACGTGTAGAAACAATCCCTCAGGAACAAGCTCTCCTGCTGAAGTTAATCTTCTGTCGCGCGTAGAAACATCACCCGCAAGAATTGCACGTAATGCAGCTTGAGTGTCCTTGAAAAATCCTTGCCTAACTAGCTCTTTGTCGAGCCTTTGGCGAGAAATGCGTTGAGCCACTAGTGCTCATCGCTTTCTGAAACCGCGTCATCAGACGACGTTTCATCTGCAGCTGAAACCTCAACCTGCTCAGAAGAAGCTTGTTCATCAGTGGCAGCCGCTGTGCCGCTTGCGTCAGCTGCGTCCCCTGCTGCCTGAGCCTGAATCAGACGCTCTTCCTCTTCTGGCGTAAACTCTGTGGTGTCAACCATGTTGACAGCCTTTGAGCCTAGAGCAATAGCCTCATCAAAGAGGTCAAGAGAATGCTCCAGCGAGACGTTTTTATCGCGAACTTGATCAACAATTGAATCAAGTCTTGCGGTTATCTGATCAAAGCTCTGATATTCAGACGTATCGATTTTTGCCATGACTACTCTGCATCTTCCACAGAGCTCTCTAGCTCTTCTTCAGAAACGTCTTGCTCAGCAGACTGCTTATGGCACAGAGAATAAATGTCTTCTCCAGCCTCAATGTCATCAACAATACGACCAAGAACGCCGTTAATAAAGCGAGGAGAATCATCGCCGCAGTAAGCGCGAGCAAGGTCAACTACCTCGTTAATAGCAACAGCTACATCAACCTCAGGAACCTCAAGAATCTCATAAAGAGAAATTCTTAGGAGATTGCGGTCTACGGAAGGCATGCGATCAATTGCCCAGTCTTTTGAGTAAGCAGCAATGATGTCATCAAGATCATCTCTAATGCCATCTGCTCCTACTGCTAGTGACTGCGCATACTCATCAAGAGGTCCCTCGGAGAGTGTGTAGTCTCCGTCGAGGACCTCAAGAACGCTGCGATTAGTGGCTTCAGCCTGGAATAAAAGCTGTAGTGCTTGGCTACGGGCGCGAGTACGTCCAAAAAACTTAACGCTCAAGCCTACTCCTTAGGAAAAACAAGGCTGTCAATGTAAACATCAACGGAAGCAATGCTGACGCCAATCTGCTCATTTACAGCAGTTGCAACAGCAAGCCTTACCTCAGATGCAAGCTTTGTGAAAGGATAGCCATAGAAAACGGTAAGGTGAACTCCAAGATGGAGCTGACCATTCTCTACACCTGCCTCTACAGCCTTCTCTGGAGCAAGGCTTCTGCTGGTAAAGACGTTAATAAGGTTGGATGCCAGGGTATCGTTTCCGCCAACGGAGGCAACACCTTCAACACTTCCAGCTGCGCCGGAGACAACCGTTGAAATTACATCTTTTGAGATGCCGATGCCTGCTATACGAAGCTCTGTTTCAGCCATGTCTACCCCCTAAAAAGACAAACTGTCTTTGAAATAATTACTCAATACTGTTGGGTGCTTATGCACCCAAAGAGAATGCATTAAACGCGAGAAACAAACTTGCCGTCGCGAGTGTCAACCTTAATGCGCTCACCCTGGTTCAGATACATTGGAACCTGAAGAGTTGCACCAGTCTCAATAGTTGCTGGCTTAGTACCACCCTGAACGGTGTCACCCTTAAAGCCTGGATCGGTCTCGGTGATCTCTGCCTCAATGAACATTGGAGGCTCAACGCCAAGAAGCTCAGTGTCTGCATAAAGAAGCTGTGCGTTATCGTTCTCCTTGAACCAGACGCTCTTCTCGCCAATAAAATCAGCAGGAACAGCTACCTGATCGTAAGTCTCGTTGTCCATGAAGTAGAAGGACTCACCGTCGTTGTAGAGATACTGCATCTCTTTGGTGAGCAGAAGAACGTTCTCAAACTTGGTACCAGCGTTGCAGGTCTGATCAATAACGCGGCCAGAGCGAAGGTCACGAATCTTATAGCGGACAAAAGCGCCGCCCTTACCTGGCTTTACATGCTGGAACTCAACGATGGTGTAGTACTTATCGTTAATCTTAAGGCCAAGGCCGTTCTTAAAATCTGCGGTGCTGATAGTTGCCACGTCTAACTCTTTTCACTCGATAAAGTCGCGAGAAGAACGTGAATTTTCAAACTACCCGCGACACGTATATGCATGTTGGATTTTATCAGTTTCACGCCTTCCGTGCTGGCGGCTCTTGTGAAAATGCAAAATTTGCTTACTTCTTTTTAATAAAACTCTCTTTAATAAGGCGAGGAAGCTGTGGAATTGCCATGAGCCCATGCTTAAAGACAAACCAGAAGTTTGGAGAACGTACGAGTTTCTCCTTCCCTATATAGGCGCGAATTGCCCTCAGTGTTGCCTTGTTGTCTCGCGTAGAAAACGAATAATTACCATTGCTTTTAGTAAAAATGGCAAAGCGAGAAATGCTTTTGGTGCGTCCCATAACTGAGGCAGCCACATGATCTATCTGATCCCAGGGAATCTGAATGTAATCTTCGGGATTTTTTTGGTTGTAGAACTCAAAGGCCTTGTTGCCAATAAGGATATCGCCATACGTAGCTAGCCCATGAAATGACGTTGCCTTTGCGGTGAAGTCAACCGTACTGTTTTGAGACTGAGCCATACAATCCTTTCAAAAATGGGTCGCACCCATTATAGAGCGCGACCCATATTCGTGCGACTTTAAGTACTAGAGCGTACGCTTACTCATTACATAAAGCCAAGGAGTCGACCAATAATACCAACGGCAAAGAGAGCCAGGATGATAGCAATTGGAGAGACCTTCTTCTTAAGCAGTGAGCAGCAGAGCAGTGTCAGACCAACAGCTGCCAAACCAGGAATGAGCGAATCAAGGTTGGACTGAAGTGTAGTTACCTTGACTGGGTCAAGACCGTTTGGTCCAAGAGCAGCATAAAGCTTCAATGCTTGATAGATTCCATCTACTCCTGAAGGAAGAGTTGTCCAATCAATGTAGGCGCCTGCCTGCTGAGGAATGGTAGAAACAACTGGGGTAAATGAAATAGAAACCCAACGCTGTACCAGGGCGCCAATGATAAACATACCAAGAATAGAAGCACCCTCAGTAATCTTGCCCAGCATACCGCCAGAAAGATCGGAAGAAATTGAAGCGCCTGCCTTGTAGCCAAACTCCTGGGTGTACCACAGGAAGATAAGGCGAATGACATTCCACAGAACAAAGAAGAGAATGGGGCCAAGAGCGGAGCCACCAAGAGCAATAGATGCACCAAGTGCTCCAAGGATTGGACGGACGGTAAACCAGAAGACTGGATCACCAACACCGGCCAGAGGACCCATCATACCAACCTTAACGCCCTGAATTGCAACGTCATCAATAGGCTCACCGTTAGCGCGGCCCTCCTCCAGTGCAAGGGTAACACCCATGACGGGTGCAGAAACGTAAGGGTGAGTATTGTAGAACTCAAGGTGACGCTTAAGAGCGGTTACCTGATCTTCTTTGTTTGGATAAAGCTTCTTGATGGCTGGAATCATTGAGAACGCCCAACCACCGTTCTGCATACGCTCGTAGTTCCAAGAACCCTGAAGGAACTGGTGACGAAGAGCAACAGACATACGGTCTTTCTTAGAAAGCTGAATCTTATTCTCCATTAGTTTCACGCTCCTTCAGAATTAGTAGTTGTCAATAATATCGCCGAGTGGATCGCCTGATCCACCACCTGCGCCGCCACCCTGCTTAGCAAGGTCTTTAAGACCAATGTAGAGAATAGCAAGGCAGACACCGATAACACCAAGAGCAATAAGAGTGAGCTGGTTAATAGCAGCAAAGACAAAGCCAAGAGCAAAGAACGGCCAAACCTCACGAGTAGCCATCATGTTAATGACCATTGCGTAACCAACAGCAGCAACCATGCCGCCGCCAACTGCCATACCGCCAGTGAGCCACTTAGGCATTGCGTTGAGAGCATCAGTGACAATAGCTGGGTCAATGAAGCAAAGAGCAGCTGCAGGAACGGCAATACGTGCGCCCTGCATGAGGATAGCTACAATGTGCCAACGCTCGATTGCAGCAAAATCGCCCTTCTCGGCAGCTGCATCCATTGCGTGGACAATACCAGTTGCAATAGTACGAGCAATCATGGTAAGGAACAGGCCTGCTACTGACAGAGGAATTGCAAGTGCAATAGAGGTGTTAATAGCAGCGGTGGTGTCAGTATCTCCACCATTCAGTGCCAAAACCATAATAATTGCGGATGCAACAGATGCCAAAGCTGCGTCTGGTGCAACTGCAGCTCCGATGTTTGCCCAACCAAGAGCAATCATCTGAAGAGAACCGCCGAGGATAATTCCCTCAGCAGGGTGACCAGTCACAAGGCCAATCAGTGAGCAAGCAACCAGGGGCTGGTGGAACTCCCACTGGTCAAGAATACCTTCCATGCCAGCGAGAAGAGCAACAATTACGACAAGCAGTATTGTGATAGGCGTCATTTCTACCTCCTTCTAGTTACTTACGGGCGCCAAGCTCAGACTTAGCTTTTTTAAGCATTGCCTCAAAGTTCTCTGCGCTGTCTGCAGGAACCTTACGAACATCAAACGTTGTACCGCACTCGCGGATAGCTTCAAGAGTCTTTACATCGTCCTCATCCATAGCAACTGCGTTGGTAACAACAACTTTGCCAACAGAATGAGCCATAGAACCAAGGTTTGCTTCCTTGATTTCTACGCCACCCTCAATAGCACGAAGCATATCTTGAGGAGTCTCAAACAGAAGCATTGCCTTGGTATTGCCAAAACGAGTGTCGTGAGCAATCTCAATAATCTTCTTAATAGGAACAACGTGGACATGTACTCCTGGAGGAGCTGCCTGAATAATCATGGTCTTGCGGAGCTCATCTTGAGCAACACCGTCAGAGCAGACAATAATGCGATCTGGCTTGGTCATCTTTGTCCACGTAGTTGCAACCTGACCATGCAGAAGACGGGTGTCAATACGAGCAAGAACAATCTTAAGCTTGCCATCACCAATAACAGTACCCGCAGGAATTGCACCCTGAGGTGCTGCTGGAGCAGCAGGAACATCAGTAGGTGTTGCCTCTTGTGGCTCAAGCTCTTCTGGCTTAATCTTTACGCCCATACGAGCTTCAGAGTAAATCTCTTTTGCTACCTCAGCTGCAGTATCTACGCCAAGACGAGAGCCATAAGCTGCAATAAGCATTGGGAGGTTAAGGCCAGTAACAGCAACCCAATCCTCTTTACCCTCTTCCTCAAGAACGCGAGAAATCTGGTTAAAGGGGGTGCCACCCCATAGGTCAACCAAGAACAAGACATGCTCTTGATCTTCAAGCGTGGCAATTGCGTCGAGAATCTTCTGATGCAGGTCATCTGGACCCATATCAGGAGTAAGCGTTACAGCTACAACGCCTTCCTGTGGTCCAAAAATCATGCCGCCAGAATCTTTGATGCCCTCGGCAAATTTGCCATGGCTGGCTAGAACGATACTAACCACTTCTACCTCCTTCTTTTCTACCTAATAAAACAAATGAAACTGTAAACATAACAATGAAAATAACATTTACTTTTCTGATTTTATTACATATATCTGAAGCGTGTCTTCACTAACCTAACTCTTTTTAGATTATTTTGTTTTTATAAGCCAATTTTAGGGCGAGAAGACCTTCTCACCCTAGGAGATACGAAAAAATGCGGCCAGAAACATAGAGCTTCTGACCGCAAAAATTCTGTATATCGTAGCTCGTTAGCAGCCAACGGACACAAGATCGTGTGTGGACTGAGTAAAGACGTCATAGCCGTCCTCAGTAACAACACCAAAGTCCTCAAGGCGGATACCAAACTTGCCAGGCAGGTAAATGCCAGGCTCATCGGTAACAACAGAACCTGCTGCAATTACCTTGTTCCAACGAGGATTGAAGAATGGGCGCTCGTGAATCTCAACGCCAACACCGTGACCAAGGCCGTGACCAAAGTACTCGCCGTAACCAGCCTCAGAGATAACCTTAACTGCAAGGTTGTGGATGTCAGAACCAGTCACGCCTGCATGGATAGCTGCAGCACACGTCTCATTTGCCTTGCGAACAACGTCAAAGACGTGCTGCTGCTCCTCGGAAGGTGCACCAACCACAACGGTACGGGTCATGTCTGAGTGGTAATCCAGGTAGCCTGCACCGTAGTCCATAACAATCATATCGCCTGTCTGAACTACGCGCTCGCCTGGCTGTGCATGAGGATTAGCGCCATTAGGGCCAGAAGCAATGATGGAATCAAAGGAGAGAGCATCTGCGCCGTTAGAGAGCATATAGTTCTCAAGCTCAGCACGAATCTGCTGCTCAGTGAGGCCTGGCTTGATGTACTCGCAGATGTGGAGGAATGCCTTATCAGTGATTGACTGAGCATGCTTCATAAGCTCAATCTCTGCTGGGTCTTTAACAATACGCAGCTCAGCAATATCGCCATGCATACGTGGAAGTAGAGCAGCAATAGAGTGATCGCGCAATGCCTGCTCAAGGCCATCAAAGAAAGCAAGGTCAACAGTGTCCTCAATAGCAACTACGCGAGCACGAGCCTCAGCGATATGCGCAGCAACCCACTCAGTAGGAGTAGTGACCTCCTGGTCAAACTTCCATGGAGAGTCAGCACCAAGGCGCTCCAGGAATGTGTTGTAGTAACGAGAGTCAGTGTGCATGAAGAGCTCATCCTGCGTAATAAATGCAGTATGTGCCTGCTCAAAGTCAAAGACACGCTCAGCGTCAGTCAACCAACGAAGGTCTGGGTTGTGACGTAGAACAACAGCATCATAACCTCTCTGAGCCATTACCTCGCGAAAGCGCGCGACGCGCTTTGCAGCTGCCTGTAAATCTGCCATTTCAAATCCCTTCTCGAGATGTTTACAACAAAGAATTGCACCTCGTGGAACCGTCAAACCAAACAGGGCTCCTTGGTGCAAGATGTTGCACTTTAATGCGAAGCGTGAGCCTCACACCAAGCGCGGGCATGTTCGGCGAGAAGTTCCTCGTCGACTGAAGCTAATCTTACCCTTCCAATAGACATTGGAATCGGCAACATAAAACGATTAGTAGAACGGAAACATTCCTGTTTGAGCGCTTCAATAAGCTGCTCGGGAGTGATATCACACGTAACAAAACCAATATTTAGGCGCTCAAGAATCTCATCTTGGGCAAGCATATCGTCAAAAGATAGCGACTCTTTAGCTACTGCAATTCTTGCCGAGAAACGCAGTGCGTCTGCATAAAGTGCAGAAAGAGGCTGGTCAGCTGGAATGAGCGGGCGAAGCGCCTCCACAAAAACCCAACCGTAAGGAACAGACTGCTGAATAGCAATAGCGGAAGAATCAGAGAGGCGGCCACGAGTCTTAGTAGATTCTGCCAGCTGCTCTGCAACTATATCGGCAACTCCAGAGGAGAGGTTATCTGCCCTATCCCAAATACGGCCAAACTCCGCCTCGTTATCAGACATAGCTGTTGCAACCATGCACACCTGGGCAACCTTAGCGTTGTCATCGCAAAGGTCCATAACCTCAAGATCTGCAAAGCAGAAACGTGCGCAAGGCTTAGTGGTAACAAGGCGCTGGTGCTCAGCGTCAGTATCAAGTGCACGAGGAGTAATAGACGAGACAATAACTGCTGCTAGATCAAGCGGAACAGTGGCAAGGGAGACTCCCCCGCACCACTTGTTAGCCACGTGGTTAGCAAGAGAAATAACTCCCGAGTGACCCACGGCAACTACCAGGTCATCAGCTGTGAGATGCATCTCTGCCAAAGAAGACAATACCTGTGCCTCAGCTGCCACCGTAGTTGCTGCTTCACCATCTTCTACGTCAACACGCGTGACGAGAAAACCAATGGTAGTGAGGTCTCTGCGCAAAAGCTCAGCGAGGTCTTCATCCGCCTGACTGCTAACAAGAAAAGCGCAGCGATGAGGCCTTCCTACCGCAGTCCTCAGCTCGGTACCAAAGTTTGAAAGTACGCCCGCACCAGAACGAAGTGCAATAGAGCCTCCAGGAATAGAAACCCACTGTTTAATCTGAACAGGTGGCAATTCCTCTTCAAGCTCATTCTGGACATTGTCACTCATAGAAGTCCTCTTTCCCAAAGCAGTTTGCCAGAATCAATGGCTACCTGCTCAAACGTTTTCTCGCGAATATCAATAGTAATATCAGCGGCGGCCTCATAACGTGGACGCAGACGCCTATAAAGC
>JABZHC010000012.1 GCA_015259035.1 Atopobium sp. | reverse complement strand
CGTTGTCGTAAGCGCCATTGTAGACCCATGGGTCACTACCTTCTCTTTTGTTGTTGCACTAGCAATGAGAATTCAAGCCGGAAAAAAGAAGGACGCAGATGCCAGAAGCATCTACGCCCTTCTCGCCCAATAAAGGGGGAGTGGATTACTCTTCAACCTCAAGAAGCTCAATGTTAAAGTTAAGGTCTTTACCAGCCATTGGATGGTTGGTATCAAAGACGATGGTGGTGCCGTCGTTAGAGACAACGGTTGCCATAACAGGGTATCCCTCAGGGGTGCCAAGAGTAACCTGCTGACCTGCAACAAGATTCTCAGAGCCTGGAAGCTGAGCTACGGGAACAGGCTGCACTGCCTCTTCATGGCGCTCACCATATGCCTCTGCTGCTGGAATGTGGACGTCAACAATCTGGCCAACGGTCATATCTTTGACAGCCTCATCAAAACCAGGGATCATCTGACCAGCCATGCAGGTAAATGCCAGTGGCTCGTTGCGATCACGGGAGGAGTCAAACTTAGTTCCGTCATCAAGAGTGCCTACGTAGTGGACCTTTACTTTTTTACCTTCGTTGCTCATGAAACTCCAATCGTTAAAAACATATCTTTGGCATTCTACCCAAGAGTGACGTAAATCAACCTTTGAATGATAAAGGTATAAAATACTTTACATTCAGTTTGAAAGGTTTGTAATGGAAGCTCACTTAGCTCCTCATAATTTTATTGGTGTATTTGACTCGGGCGTTGGTGGCATGAGTGTGCTTAAACACCTTATTGCCCAAATGCCTCACGAGGAATTTCATTATTTTGGCGATTCTGCATTTGCTCCTTATGGCACTAAACCAAAAGCGCAGATTGCCCAGCGCTCTGCGGCTATTGCTAAAAAGTTTATCGATGAGGGTGCTAAAGCGCTGGTTATAGCTTGCAATACTGCTACAGCTGCTGCTGCAGACGAGCTGAGGGCAACCTATCCTCATGTACCTATTGTGGGTGTTGAGCCAGCTCTTAAGCCTGCAGTAACTGCATATCCCCATGGAACAGTGGTTGTTCTGGCTACAAAAGCAACGCTCTCTTTGCAGAAGTACCACAACCTTGAGTCGCGCCTGCATCCTTCTGCAAAGGTTATCTCTATTCCAGGAGAAGGCCTGGTGGAGCTTATTGAATCTGGTCAGGCTGATTCAGAACAGATGCATAAACGACTGACCGAGCTTTTGGGAGATTATGCTGGCCAGGTAGATGCCGTGGTTCTTGGGTGTACCCATTACCCCTTTATCAAGAAGCAAATTAGCTCTGTTTTAGGAGACGTAGAATTTTTTGACGGCGGAGCAGGCGCCGCTCATCAGCTTAAGCGTTTGCTTGGACAGGCAAACTTGCTTGCTTCTGCAGAAAATGCTGCGGATACCACGGTAGATGTTGCTAAAAAAGCCGGCATTATTGAGCCCGACATTTTATTCTCGTCAAGCATTGATACTCCTGAAGAATTGGATTTCTACCAGAAGTTCTTCTCGCAAGATATGTAAGCGTGGCTAGGTAAGCGTATTACTTGAGTTTAGTCTCAAGCCACTTCTTGAGGACTACGGCATTGTTGTACGTAGTGTCTTTATCCGAGAAAAGCAGTGTTACGGTAGATTGATCAAGCTTCTTAAGCTGCTCAACAAAGGCTTCTGCGTCAGGATTGCTGTCAAGTTCAGCTGTATAGGTAGACACAAAGCTATCAAAGCGTTCTGGATCATGGTTGAATGCTTTTCTGCACTCAGTAGTAGGAGCAATGGTTTTAGCCCATTCATCAGCGTGTAGGTTCTCTTTTTTGATACCACGAGGCCACAGTCTATCAACGAGTACGCGATACCCATCGTCAGCTTCTGGTGCGTCGTAAGTTCTCTTAAGTTTGATATTCATTTTTGCTCCCTTCAGCTCATGTACGTTATACCGCAAAATATCTATTCGGTTACAAACTATTTAATAGGACTAGGTATTCATATCCGCATGTTTATGATGAAGTTCATTCTTTAAAACCCACGGAGAAAGGAAAGCCATGGCAAACTCAGTGGAGAAGAAAGACATCGATTGGACAGCGCTTGGCTTCGCATATACGCAGTGTGACTACAGCTACGTTGCCCACTACAAAGACGGTGCTTGGGATGAGGGCGGACTTACCACCGACCACAGCATTACGCTGTCTGAATGCGCAAACATCTTCCATTATTGCCAGGAAGTTTTTGAGGGTTTAAAAGCTTACACCACAGTTTCTGGCGATATTGTCTGCTTCCGTCCTAACCTCAATGCTCAGCGTATGGTTGACTCTGCATCCCGCCTTATCATGCCACCATTTCCTGAGGATAGATTTGTCGCTGCTGTTAAAGAGGTTGTTTCTGCAAACGCAGCATGGGTTCCACCATTTGGTACGGGCGCTACGCTGTATGTTCGTCCATTTATGATCGGTACCGGAAATACTGTTGGTGTTAAGCCATCTCCAACCTATGAGTTCCGCATTATGGTCACTCCAGTTGGAGCTTATTACTCCAACGGCGTTGCTCCTGTTGCGCTGACCGTTTCTCCTTATGACCGTGCTGCTCCTCACGGAACCGGCAACATCAAGGCTGGTCTGAACTACGCTATGTCTCTGTACCCAACTACCTGGGCACATGAGCAGGGCTTTGCCGATAGCATGTATCTTGACTCTGGTTCTCGTACCTATGTTGAGGAGTCCAGTGGCGCAAACTTCCTCTTTGTTGATAAAGAGGGAACCCTGGTTATTCCACAGTCTTACACCGATTCCATTTTGCCTTCTATTACCCGCCGCTCTTTGGCAACGGTTGCTAAAGACCTGCTGGGTATGAAGGTTGTTGAGCGTCCAGTTCGCTTTGACGAGCTTGACCAGTTTGTTGAGTGCGGTATGTGCGGTACTGCTGCTGTTATTTCTCCTGTTGGCAAAGTTGTTGACGGCCAGAAAGAGATTGTCTTTGGCGCTGGTATGGAGGCTGTTGGACCAGTTATGTCTAAGCTCCGCAATACGCTGACCAGCATTCAGTCTGGCGAGATTGAGGCTCCAGAGGCAGACTGGATTTGCAAGATTTGCTAAGGCTTGCGTTTTCAACAACGCTTTGCTTTTAACACAAAGGCGAGAAGACCAATCGATCTTCTCGCCCTATGTTTATCTGTAAAAGCAGGATACGTGTGACGGCTATGCCTTGACGCTTATGCCTTGTGGGAAGAGCCCAGGTTATCCATGTGGCTTGCAACGATCTGGGTGATTGCTTCCATACCAGGAACGGAAGGCTTCTTTGGATCAAAGTTGCCAGGGTTTTCTGACATGTACTTCATAAAGGCTGCGGTAAAGACCTGGCGGAGCTCGGTTGCGTAGTTAACCTTGCAAATACCGTTCTGGATTGCCTCTGCTACCTGGTCATCTGGAACGCCAGAAGTACCGTGAAGAACCAGAGGAATATCAAGACGCTGGCGGATTGCCTTGAGGACGCCCTGCTCAATGTGAGGTGTACCGTGGTAGACGCCGTGAGCGGTACCAACGCCAACTGCGAGAGAAGTGCAGTTAGTGCGAGCGACAAACTCCTCAGCCTGGTCTGGATCAGTGTAGGGGTTCTCGCCCTCAACAGCTGGGCCGTCGTCCTCTTTGCCGCCAACTTTGCCAAGCTCAGCCTCAACAGGAAGGTTGATAGGACCAGCAAACTTGGTTACGGATGCGGTAAGTGCAATGTTGTCCTCAAATGGAACGTGAGAGCCGTCAATCATGACGGAGGTGTAACCGGCACGAGCTGCCTGGATGCAGCGGTCAAAGCCGTCACCGTGATCTAGGTGAAGAGCAACAGGAACAGTTGCCTCTTCAGCAGCACAACGAACCATGGCAGCAAAGTAATCAAGGCTTGCGTACTTGATGGTGCCAGGAGTGGTCTGAAGAATAACAGGGGAGCGGCGCTCTTCTGCTGCCTTAACAACAGCCATTACAAACTCAAGGTTCTCAACGTTAAAGGCGCCAACAGCATAATGACCAGCCTGTGCGTCAAGAAGCATCTGCTTAGTAGTAACGAACATCTATTGCTCCTTTCGCCCCAAAGGGCTCTTTGATTGACTGAAAAAATTGTAACGTTTCTCTTACTCTGTTACGTAAGTTTTCTAGAAATAGTTTTGTCTTTGTAACCTTTGGCGAGAAACCCGTCTTGCTGCATCTTATTCAGCAATCTTCTTGATTGCGACCTGCTTATGAATCTTAGTTGCAATATCCTGATCAAAGCGACCGGTACCTGCAGATAGGCAACTTGCGGTAGCACATGACAGCGCAAAGGTAAGACACTCTGAAGTTGGTTTTTGCTGAGCAAGTGCAACAGCAAATGAGCCAACAAGGGTATCTCCTGCACCAACAGGATTAATAGCTTCAATTTTTGGAGGATTTGCTCTAAAGGTTCCTTCATCAGAAACCATGAGTGCACCTTTTGCACCAAGCGAGACAACTACAATTTTAATGCCGCGTTTATGCAGTTCCTGAGCCGCCTCAATGACCTGGTCTTCTGTAGTTACTTCTCTTCCTAGAAGTTGACCGATTTCATCGGTGTTCGGTTTGATCATGGTAGGAAGGGCATCAATACAGGAGGCGAGCAGTGCACCGGATGCGTCTACAATGCAAGGCACGCCCGCAGCCATGGTCTCTTCAATAAGTTCTTTGTAATTTTCGGCAGAAATGCCCTTGGGAACACTGCCATTAAAGGTAACAACCTCAGCTTCGTTGGTAAGCTGGACAAGTTTTGCCTTGAAAGCAAGGAATTCTTCAGGAAGTACAGGCTGTCCAGGCTCTAAGAATTCAGTTGATTGCCCGCTTGGCTCCAGGATATTAATGCATGAGCGAGTCTCTTGCTCGGTATAAATAAAATCACTGGTAATGCCATCTTTATGAGCCAACTCAACAAGGTATCTTCCGTTATTACCGCCAATAAATCCTGTGGCACAAACGGGGTAGTTTAGGGTGGTGATGGCTCGTGAGGCGTTAAGACCCTTGCCACCCGCGCTGTTATCTACCACCGAGACTCTGTGTACCGTTCCATCTACAACAGGAGAGTCCAGGTAGTACGCCTTATCAATGGATGCATTGAGTGTTACGGTAACAATCACGCATATCACCTCGTCTACAAGACAGTGCACATAAAGTGCCCAGAGGAAAGCAGGGGCGAGAAACACTATGGAACAGTGCCGCTGCAAATGGAATTGAGTTGAATCTATTTAACCAAAGCGCCATCAAGAAAAATTTCTTTAGATGTTCTAAAAAAAGATACCAGTACATAATTTCTTAATACCAATTTTATTTTCTCGCCGTATTTGAGCAGGATTTTAGGGTTGTTTACTACGTTTATTACGTATAAAGGCACGTTATAAGAACTTCTAATTTTCCAAGAATAGCTCTAAATTTTTAGTGCATCGTCACAATTTATCCATATATCTACCTGCGAAAATAACAACGTGTGTACCGTTTGCGGTAAAAATAGTACCGTTAAACCGGCGATTGTTAACGTACACATCTCAAGATACTCACTAGACTATACTTATGTTAGGTTGTTATCTGGTATCTACCACTTAGAGAGAAGCTTCAACACCCCTAGTTTTCCGCGTAGCTCCCCAGATAGTTTCCAGCTCTTTGAAAGGAGTTTGACATGGTAGGTTGCGTTTTAACTGGTCATGGAACTTTTGCAAACGGACTTGCTGATGCTTTAAAGATGATTGCTGGTGAGCAAGAAGCTTTTGTTCCCGTTCCTTTTATTGAAGCCGGTGCTGCAACATACCCAGAAACTCTTTCTGCAACAATTTCAGATCTTCTTGACACTACTGACGGTGTGCTGGTTTTCTGCGATCTGCTTGGCGGAACACCTTTTAATCAGGCAATGATTATTGCTCAGAGTTATTCAAACGTAGAAGTTGTTACCGGCACAAACCTTCCTATGCTTCTTGAAACACTTGGTAGCCGCATGGCAGATACCTCTCTTGAAGAACTGGTTGAGACTGCTGTTTTAGCTGGTAGCCAGGGAGTTGTTCATAAGCGTCTTGAACTTGAGGTTGAGTCAGAAGATGACATCTTCGGAGACGATGGTATTTAAGTAGCGTTTTGTTGTTGAATTAAGGAGATGCACATGGCAAATCTAGCAGAGAACATTCTTGCTTCATCCATTGTTCTTCTCGCGTTCTTAGTAATTTTGGGCCTTATTTATTCCTTCTTTATTTGGAGAGCCTCTTCTAAAAAGGCGGGAACAACTTCAGAGTTTCTGAAGAATCTTCATGCAGGTCAGAAAGTTAAGACTAACAGCGGAATGTATGGCGTAGTTAAAAACGTCAAAAAAGAAACAGTAGATGTTGAGTTTGCTCCAAATGTGGTCATCACGTTGGATCGTTGGGCTTTAATCAACGTTTCCAACAATAAATAAATTTGCAGTAAAACACGCAGCGTAAGTTGCGAGTAGTGCGATGAGAATCGCAGATAGCACGTAAAAATATGCGTGCAAAGAGAGGAGAACTTGTTATGGGAGAACCAGATATCAAGCTTGCTCGAATCGATAATCGTTTGATTCATGGCCAGGTTGCTACTCAGTGGAACGGCACCCTTGGTACAAACCTCATCCTTGTTGCTAATGACGAGGTTGCAGGAAATAAAATGCGTCAGGGTCTTATGGACATGGCAGCTCCTAGCGGCGTTGCAACCAGGTACTTTACGCTTCAGAAAACTATCGATGTTATTCACAAGGCTTCTGCAAGCCAGCACATTTTCTTAGTTGCCGAGAATCCAGAGGATGTCCTCACTCTGGTTAAGGGCGGTGTTCCAATCAAAAAAGTGAACATCGGCAATATGCACATGGCTGAGGGAAAGCGACAGGTCGCCACAAGTGTGGCGGTAGACGATAAGGACGTCGCTGCCTTCCGTGAGCTTCAGGAATTGGGGGTGACTCTAGAGATTAGGCGTGTTCCTACGACCCCGGTCGAGGATATCTCAAAGCTATTCGAGTAAGTTTTTGCGCGCAACTTCCTGGTAGAGATGACAAAAAGTTGCAATGGAGCAACGTTTCTAGCAGGTTGGCAAAGGTATTCGGATAGTCTGTCGATCATCGTCATCGGCAGTTATGGTGTGTTTGAAAGGAGGAGTTAAGATGGATGTTAGCCCTATTCAGGTGTTATTAATTTTCATCGTTGCGTTTATCGCTGGCATCGATCAGTTTAGTTTCCTCGAGTCTCTTTACCAGCCAATCGTAACTGGTTTTTTGGTTGGTTTGATTCTTGGCGACGTTCAGACTGGTCTCATTGTTGGTGGTACCTATCAGCTTATGACCATCGGTAACATGCCTGTTGGTGGTGCACAGCCACCTAATGCTGTTATCGGCGGCATTATGTCTGCAGTCTTTGCAATCACTACTAAGCTTGAGCCAATGGCCGCTGTAGCTGCAGCAATTCCATTCTCCCTGCTTGGTCAGTATGCAGTAACCATCATCTTTACCATTATGTCCCCTGTAATGGCAACTGCTGATGCATACGCCGAGAAGGCCGATCCTAAGGGAATTGCTCGTATCAACTATGGTGCAATGGCTGCTCTTGGTCTCTTCTTTGGTGTCATTGTTACCCTGTTCTTCCTGGGTGGCGCTGCATTTGGCACTCAGATCACCACTGCAATTCCAAAGTGGCTCATGAATGCACTGTCCGTCGCTGGTGGCATGATGCGCTTCGTCGGCTTTGCAATCCTGCTGAAGGTTATGGTTTCTCGCGAGCTTTGGGGCTTCTTCCTCATGGGCTTTGCAGCTGCAATCGTATTTATCAGCATTCCTGAGCTCTCTGGTCCAGCACTTCTGCTTCTTGCTCTCATCGGCTTTGGTATCGCATTCTGGGATTACCAGCTCCAGACCAAGATGAAGAATGCTGCTCCTGCTGTTGTTGCTGGAGGTGACTTCGAAGATGGCATTTAATATTCCTGATACCTATCAGAACACCACTCCTGCTGAGCCACTTGATCAGAAGACGCTCAACAAGATGGTATGGCGCTCCCTGTTCCTGCAGGCTTCCTTCAACTACGAGAGAATGCAGGCAGCTGGTTGGCTCTACGGTATCCTCCCTGGTCTTGAGAAGATTCACGGCGACAACAAGGATGACCTTGCTGCTTCCATGAGTCACAACCTTGAGTTCTACAACACGCACCCATTCTTGGTCACTTTTGTTATGGGTATTGTTCTCTCTCTTGAGCAGAACAAGCTGGATATCCCAACCATTCGTGCAGTCCGCGTTTCTGCAATGGGTCCTCTGGGCGGCATTGGTGACGCACTGTTCTGGTTCACCCTTGTTCCAATTACTGCTGGTATTACCTCTAACATGGCAATTTCTGGCAATGTCTTTGCACCATTCTTGTTCCTTATCATCTTCAACATCGCACAGTTTGCTGTACGTTATTGGCTGATGAATCTTTCTTACAAGATGGGTACTGACGCAATTACCCTGCTCACCGAGAACGCAAAAGAGTTCACTCGTGCTGCTTCTATCCTGGGCGTCTTTGTTGTTGGCTGCCTGGTTGTCTGCTACGGTGGAACCAAGCTTGGCGCTGGCGCAAATATCCCTAACGGTGAGACACACAGCGTTGTTCTTTCTCAGGTAACTCTTTCTGACGAGCAGCTTGCTTCTGGTCAGTATGACAAGGCACTCTTTGCTGAGGGTTCTTATTCTGACTACAAGAAGAATCCTGAGTCCGTTAAGTTCATCGGCGGCAAGACTGCTGACGGCAAGGACGGCACTACTGCTATTGCTCCAGTCGGCAACGGTGTTAACCTGGTAACTGTTGGCGAGGAAGTTACTTCTCCTGTCTCCATTGACATCCAGAAGATCCTCGACGGCGTTTGCCCAAAGCTTATCCCACTGGCTCTTACCCTTTGCCTGTACTATCTCATGGCAAAGCGTAACTGGACTCCAATCATGTGCATCTGCCTGCTTCTGGTAATTGCACTTCTTGGTTCTGGCTTTGGCGTTCTCCCATATATTTGGGGTTAAGTAAGTGTGACGGGTGTCCACTTAGTGGGCACCCGTCTTTTATAGGAGAGTTTTGATGACAACGTTTATGGGAAGACAGCCACTCTACGAGCAGCTAGCAAATATGCTGCGCTATCGTATTGAGAACGAGATGGATCCAGATGATCCACTTCCTTCTGAGCGTGAACTCTCCGATTCCTACGGACTTTCTCGCACCACGGTAAGACTTGCCCTGCAAGAGCTTGAACACATGGGGCTCATTTATCGCCAGCGTGGCCGCGGTACCTTTGTTGCAGACGTCTCTGAACGTGCAACAGACCTTATGGGAGGCTATAGCTTTACTGACCAGCAGCGTCAGTTAGGTCGAGTTCCTAAGACAACTATTCTGGAGTTTGACACTATTGAGGCTAATAAGTTCTTAGCCCAGCATATGCACGTTATTCTTGGCGAGAAACTCTTCCGCATCAAGCGTTTAAGAAGTGCCGATGACGTGCCTATGATGCTGGAAGTAACGTATCTTCCAGTTTCACAGTTTTTCTCGCTTACTGCTCATGATGTTGAGCAAAAATCTCTCTACCAAATTTTTGAAGAAGACTACAACATAAAGATTGGTGTAGCAGAAGAGGAGTTCAAGGCTTCAATTGCTCGCTCGGATGACGCCACTTTATTGCAAATTTCTGAAGGCTCGCCTGTTTTGAGTCTCACACGCACCACGTACAATGACAGAAATATCATTGTTGAGTTCACACTAAGCGTGGCTCGTGCGGATCAGTTTAGATACAAAATTGTACATACACGCAGTTAAATAGCTGTGAGAAGGGATATCAATGTTTAAGAAGAGCCAAGAAGAGCTAAAGGCACTAGGCGCTCATATTACAACTGCCGAGATTAAGCAGCAGCCTGAGCTTTGGGTATCTACCTTTGGCATTTATCAGGAGAACCTTTCTGCAATTAAAGAGTTTGTCGAGCGTGCTCGCAATCTTGGCGAGGGTCGTCGTACCCGCGTGGTCTTTACGGGTGCAGGTACCTCGGCATATGTAGGCGATACCATTACTCCGTATCTTCGTTCTCATGGCGAGAAGAGCTCTTTTGAGTTTGCGTCTGTTGCAACTACTGATATTGTTTCTGATCCTTATGGCAGCCTTGATCCAGATGACCCAACGGTCTTGGTTTCTTTTGCGCGCTCTGGTAATAGTCCAGAGAGTCTTGCTGCAGTAAATATTGCTCGCAAGATTGTTAAAAATCTTTTGCTTATCAATATTACCTGCGCTCCTGAAGGAAAACTTGCCGTTGAATCCGCAGGTAAAGACGATACATTGCTTCTTCTTATTCCTGGTGCAAATGACCAGGGCTTTGCTATGACCGGCTCTTATAGCTGTATGACACTTCTTGCAACGCTGGTATTTGATAGTGCTGATGACTCACAGAAGAAGGCATGGATTTCTGATGCTTCTGAGCTGGGTAGGCAGGTAATTGAGCGCGAGGAAGAGATTGCTGAGTGGCTCAAGAGCGATTTCAACCGCATTACTTATCTGGGTTCTGGTCCTTTTGTGGGTCTTGCTCATGAGGCTCAGCTTAAGATTTTGGAGCTTGCAGCTGGTATTAATGCAACGTCGTGGGATTCCTCGATGGGATATCGTCACGGACCAAAGTCGTTTGTCGACGAGCACACCCTGGTGTTTGATTTTGTTTCCAATAACCCTTATACGCGTCAATATGATCTGGATATTCTTGACGAGATTAAGGGAGACCAGATTGCTGCTCTGACCATTGGTATTGAGCAAGAGGGGGCAACAAACTTTACGGGAAGAACGTTTAGTCTTCCAGTATTTACAGAGCCTCTACCAGCACCTTATTTGGCTCTGCCTTTTGTAATGGTTGCTCAAGTGGTGGCACTCTTGAACTCAGTTCGTGTCAATAACAAACCGGACACACCTTCTCCAACTGGTCAGGTTAATCGAGTGGTTAAGGGTGTTACAATTCACTCACTATAGGAATTACTAAGAAGGACGTGCCTATGGCGCGTCCTTTTGAGAATGATTGAGGTACGTATGAGTACATTTGCAGTTAAAGCAGATAAGTTCTTTTTGCCAGGAGCAACTTCTGGTCCAGGATATTTGCTCGTAGAAGACGGTGTATTTGGTCATTTCACTAAAGAGAAGCCAGACTGCGAGATTATTGACCGCACTGGTTCTTGGGTGGCACCTGGCCTTGTTGATACCCATATCCACGGCTTCCTGGACCACGATATTATGGACTGCGATCCTGATGGCGTTATTGAGATTGCCCAGGGTTTGCTCTCTAACGGTGTAACTTCTTGGCTTCCAACAACACTAACCGCAAGCGTTCAGCAGACCGGTGATGCTTGTGAGTCCGTTGCTGATGCAGCAGAGGGAATTGCGGCAAACGGCATTGACGCTGCTCGCATCCAGGGCATCTTCCTGGAGGGACCTTTCTTTACCGAGAAACACAAGGGTGCCCAGAATCCTGCGTACTTCCTTGATCCAGATGTAGAGGTCTTTGATGAGTGGCAGGAGCGCGCTGACGGTTGGATTGCCAAGATTGCTATTGCTCCAGAGCGCGATGGCGCTCCAGAGTTCTGTGCAGAGATGGCAGACCGCGGTGTTCATGTGGCACTTGGTCACTCCGATGCAACGTATGAGGAAGCTCTTGCCTGCGTAAACGCTGGTGCAGACATTTTTGTTCATACCTATAACGGCATGAGCGGTCTTCACCACCGTGAGCCAGGTATGGTTGGTGCTGCAATGACCACCCACGGTACCTATGCAGAGGCTATTTGCGACGGCCATCACCTTAATCCTATTGCAGTCCGTGCTCTGGTAAATGCAAAGGGATATGACCATACCGTTCTTATTACAGACTGCATGCGTGCAGGTGGTATGCCTAATGGACAGTACAAACTTGGCGATTTCCCTGTTGTTGTTGAAGGCGGAACTGCTCGTCTGATGGATGAGTCTCATAGCCTTGCTGGTTCAATCCTTCGTCTGTTTGAAGGCGTGAAGAACGTCTTTGACTGGGGTATTGTTTCTGCTGAAGAAGCGGTTCGTATGGCTTCAGAAAACCCAGCTCGCTCTTGTGGAATTGATGATGTTTGTGGCTTCATCCGTCCTGGATATGATGCTGACTTTATTGTTGTTACAAAAGATCTTCAGCTTGAAGAGACGTTCCTTGGAGGAAAGAGCGTTTACAAGGCTTAAGCAGCAAATCTTGAGTAATGCAAACTAAAGGAAGCCTATGGAGTTCTATTCCCATAACTATTTAATTCACCATGCAACAGTATTTGACTGGACTCAGCTTGTTCTATTTGGCCTTGTTGCACTTCTAATGATCTTCTCGCTTGTGCATTACATGCGCGATAGAAAGAATTCTAAGTATCGTGAGCTGGCGCTTATTGCGCTGTTCTCATTAATCTTTCTTGGACTTCTACAGCTTGATCGTGTGCTAGAGGTCAATCAGACAAGTAAGCACTATGAGTCAATTGTTTCCTCACAAGAAAGCTTCGCTCGACGTCTTGAGGTTGATTTTGACCACGTGTACGTTGCCTTTGATAGCCAAGGAAATCCCTCGTATCTTGAGGTTGACGGTAAGTATTATCACGTTTTGAAAAATACCGAGAATGACTATGTTATTGAGCAGATCAATCTCATTGGTAATGACATTAAGCATGTAGAGGAGTAGATCGATGAACTTTTATTTAGAAGTTGCCATTAAATTGTGCATCGGTCTTTTCTCGCTTGTTCTGGCAATTAACGTCAGCGGAAAAGGAAACCTAGCACCAACTGCAGCAATTGACCAGGTTCAAAACTTTGTACTTGGCGGCATTGTTGGTGGCATGATCTACAACAGTTCAATTACCATTTTGCAGTTCACTCTTGTCCTGCTTATTTGGCTCATTATTGTTATGGTTCTCAAATGGTTGAGAACAAACAATATGCTGGTCAAGCAGTTGATTGATGGACGTCCTGTTATTGTTATTGATAAGGGCAAGCTGCTTGTAGACAACTGTAGGTCTATGGGTCTCACTGCCTACGATGTGTCGTTGAAGCTTCGCCAGGCAGGAGTGAATTATATCTCAGACGTTAAGCGTGCCATTCTTGAACAAAATGGACAGTTGATTATTGTTAAAAATGGAGAAGAGAACGTTAGATTCCCGCTTATTACTGACGGACAAGTTCAGACAAACATTCTTGAGACGCTGGACCTGGAAGAGAATTGGCTTGAAAGAGAACTTGAGCATCAAGGTTATAAGTCTGCTTCAGAGGTTTATTTGGGTGAGTATAATAGTGGAAATCTGATTATTACTCCGTATGCGGAGAAAGATCAGTAGGTTGGCAAGAGATAAAACAGTTAACCTGTTTATTCCAATTCCGTTTGCGGAAAAGATAAAAAATTTTTCGTTGACTTTAATTGGAATATGTATACTAAGGCTAACTTTTAGAAAGCGGACTGTCGGAAGACAGCCCGCTTTCGTGCTAAAGGGGAAGTATGAATGCATGCTCAGATGATGAGAAGTGAGTAGAAAGGCAAAGAAGTGAGGAGAAACATGGGTTTCTCGCCATGTTTTTATGCTTGGTAGTGAGGACAATCGCACGATTTTGTTTGAAAAATTTGGCACTACACCGTATTGGTTTTTATAGTTTTGGGAGATGTAACATGAATTTGAATCCAACCGTTTCTCGTCGTAGCGCACTTGTAGCTTCCGCTTTTGGCGTGAGTGCTATTCTTGCTGGCTGCAAGCCTGAGGCTCAAAAGCAAGAAGGAGCTTCTGATAATAAAGACCAGAAGAAGCTCAGCATTGTTGCAAGTTTTTATCCTATGTACGATTTTGCAAAGCGCATCGCTGGCGATCATGCTGAGGTAACGTGCCTCGTTCCAGCAGGTACTGAACCACATGATTGGGAGCCATCCAGCAAGGATATGAAGACTATCCAGGAAGCAGACTTCTTGATTTACAACGGTGCTGGTATGGAGCACTGGGTTAAGGACGTACTTGATGGACTTGGTTCTGGCACAAAACTTACAGCAGTTGAGACCAGCAAAGACGTCAAACTTCTTGAGCTTGAAGAGGACGATGATCACGATCATGAGGAGAAGAAAGACGACCATGACCATGATCACGATCATGACCATGGCGGAACTGATCCTCACGTTTGGCTGAGCCCTCTGAATGCAAAGATTCAGATGAAGAATATTTGTGATGCACTTTCTGAGAAGGACTCTGAGCACAAGTCAGAGTATGCTGCCAATCTTGATAAAGCAAATGCAGACTTTGATACGCTTGATAATGAGTTCCATAAGGGTCTGGATTCACTACCTAACAAGACCATTGTTGTTTCTCACCAGGCATTTGGTTATCTATGTGAGGCTTATGGTCTTACACAGATTCCAATCGAGGGTGTTGAGGCAGATGCAGAGCCAAATGCTCAAGAAATGAAAGAGATTACTGAGTTCGTAAAAGAGCATAATGTAAAGGTTATTTTTACGGAGGAACTGGTAAGTCCTAAGGTTGCTCAGGCAATTGCTGAGGCAACAGGCGCTCGTGTTGAAGAGCTTAATCCACTTGAGGGACTTACTGATGACGAGCTCAAGGCGGGCGAGGATTACCTCTCTGTTATGCGCGAGAACCTCAAGGCTCTTGAGGGCGCTCTCGCGTAGTGTGTTGCCAGCTTAGGCTGGATGTTTGGAGGACGTGTTGCAGGAAAGTCAGATAGCCGTTTCGCTTCAAGACGTGAGTTTTTCTTACAAGAAGACGCGCGTCTTAAGCGATGTAAATTTAGACGTTCATCAAGGTGAGATTTGCGCGCTTATTGGTGATAACGGAGCTGGTAAATCTACGCTCTCTCGAATTGTGGTGGGTGAGCTTGAACCTACAAGTGGTAAGTCACTTCTTTTTGGAACGCCCTCGACTCGGTTTAAAGACTGGGAGCGTGTAGGCTATGTCCCACAGCTCCCTTCAGAATCGGTTAATCGCTTTCCTGCAAGCGTTGTCGAACTAGTAGATGCAAGTCAGTATGCTCGTGCCAAAAAGGTAAAGATGAGCGCAAAAGAGCGTCGCGAGCGCACGCTTGAGGCACTTGACCTTGTAGGTATGACTGATTTTTCCACGCGTATTATTAGGGAACTCTCTGGAGGACAGCTCCAGAGAGTTCGCCTTGC
Source organism: Atopobium sp. (assembly GCA_015259035.1). Lineage (GTDB taxonomy): Bacteria > Actinomycetota > Coriobacteriia > Coriobacteriales > Atopobiaceae > Lancefieldella. The sequence continues at coordinate 7,036 of JABZHC010000012.1, read as the reverse complement.
CTGCGCGCTGGTAGGAAACCCATCACTACTTATCCTGGACGAGCCTACAACTGGTCTTGATAAAGAGAGTCGCAATCATTTCTATAGCCTAGTGCGAGAAGCTCATGCTGCTCGAGATCTTGCGGTACTCATTGTTACGCATGATCTTGCAGCTCTTGATGCGCTGGCTTGTCGAGTTATTGAAGTTGCTGACCACAAAGCTACAGAAATTGCAGGTAGGGGTCACGGTCATAATCACTGCGCCGTTCATGGAGCACATTGTGATCTTGATTCACACCACGTCCACGATCATAACCGTGGAAAATTGGATGATTTTGCGCTGAATGAGTCACTTGGTCCTGCGTCAGACGTTGTTCAAGATGCCCAAGACTCGCTTGAGAGGAGGGCATAAATGTTTGAATACGTATTTATGCAGCGAGGAATTCTTGTGGGAATTCTTCTGGGAGCAATTATTCCGCTGGTAGGCGTTACGGTTGTATTGAAGCGCCTTTCTATGATTGGCGATGCGCTTTCACATACTTCTCTTGCAGGTGTTGCAGGCGGCATGATTGCAGGTATTAATCCTGTTGCCGGAGCAATTGCCGCTTGTTTGGGTGGTGCTCTTTGCGTAGAGGGAGTACGTCGTCACTTCAAAGACCAGTCAGAGCTTGCAGTTGCCATTGTGATGGCAGCTGGTATTGGTCTAGCAGGTGTGTTGTCTGGTTTTGTTCCTAACTCGTCAAGCTTCAACAGCTTCATGTTTGGCTCTATCCTGACCGTAAGCGAGCAAGAAGTTCAGATGATTGTGGCCATCAGTGTGCTTGCAGTCGCATTCTGCTTCTTCCTTAGAAAAGAACTTTTCTTGATGTCTTTTGATGAGCGTCATGCCCGTTGTGTTGGTGTGCCCGTAAGTCTTATTAACTTTGGCTTTGTTATCGCAGTAGCTTTGGTGGTTGCCGTAGCAGCAAGAACGGTTGGCTCACTTATTGTTTCATCCATGATGGTGGTTCCTGTTGCCTGTGCTTTGCAGATTTCCCGCAGCTGGAAGCAATGTTGTTTGTATGCAAGCACGGTGGGTATGCTGACCTCACTTGGTGGACTTGTTGTCTCCTATGAGCTTGGCCTTAAACCTGGAGGAACCATCGTTCTTCTCGCGGTTGTTACACTTTTGTTTATCTTTCTGGTAAAAAGGGTTGTGCTGCTGCTCAAAACTCGCACAGTGTGATACTCTGAACAAAGTGCGTTGACGGAGAGGTTTGCCGGAGCACGTTGTGAACAGAGAGGGTGTTCGTGGTTGAGAAACACCTGCACAGCGCTGGTAGAGTTCACTCCCGAGCTACAACTTGAACGGCAGTTTCTGCTCAGTAGGGAAGTCGTCCGCCTAACGAGACTAGGCTTTTAAGTGGATTGCACAGAGAGAAAACTGCGCAATCAACCGAGGTGGTACCGCGGAAATTTTCCGTCCTTGGGCACATGCTCAGGGGCGGTTTTCTATTGAAAGGGTAATTACATGGGAATGTCTGAGGAACTCTCGGCAATTCGCGAGCAAGTACTTGAAGGAATTGCTAAGGCAACAAACCTTGAAGCGCTTGAGAAGGTACGCGTTGCATCAATGGGTAAAAAGGGCTCTCTTACAGCAATTATGCGTATGATGGGTCAGGTTCCCGCAGATCAGCGCCCTCAAATGGGTCAGCTTGCAAATACCGTTCGTGCTAACGTTGAGACCGCTATTCGCGAGCGTCAGCTTGCCTTAAAGCGAGAAGCCCTTGAGGCCCAGCTTAATGCTGAGGCAACTGATATTACCCTTCCAGGTCGTCGTCTGAGCCCTGGTACTCAGCACCTCATTGAGCAGGTACGTGAGGAGATGGAAGACATCTTTATCAGCATGGGCTACACCATTGAGACAGGCCCTTATGTTGAGACCACCTACTACAACTTCACAGCTCTGAATGCCCCAGAGGACCATCCAAGCCGTTCTGGTAAGGATACGTTCTACGTAGTGGACAATGCACCAGAAGGAAAAGAGTCGCACGTACTGGGCGAGTCTGACGTGCTTCTTCGTACACAGACTTCTGGCGTTCAGGTACACACCATGGAGACAAAAGAGCCTCCTATTTACATGATTTGCCCTGGTACGGTATTCCGTCCTGACACAGCAGACGCTAACCACCTGCCTCAGTTTACGCAGATGGAAGGCCTTGTTGTTGATGAGGGAATCACCTTTGGTGACCTCAAAGGCACCCTTGATCACTTTACTCGTGAGATCTTTGGTAAGGACCGTGCTACACGCTATCGTCCTCACTTCTTCCCATTCACTGAGCCAAGCTGCGAGGTAGATGTTTCTTGTGGCGTCTGTCACGGCGAGGGCTGCCGCTTCTGCAAGAATACCGGTTGGCTTGAGATTCTTGGCTGCGGCATGGTTGATCCTAACGTCTTCAAGTACTGCGGTATTGATTCCGAGAAGTACACAGGCTTTGCCTTTGGCATTGGTGTTGAGCGTGTTGCAGCACTTCGTTATGACCTTCCTGACCTGCGTATGCTCATCTCTGGTGACCAGAGAGTCCTGCGTCAGTTCTAATCATCGGCGTCTTATTAGAAAGGCAATCACATGCGTGTATCTTATGAATGGCTGAAGACGCTCGTTGATCTTCCTCAGGACCCAAAAGACCTTGAGCGTGAGTTTGTGCGCACGGGCACTGAGGTTGAAGCTGTAGAGCGTGTTGGCGCTAACCTTGATTATGTTGTTACAGCTCAGGTTGTAAGCAAAGAGCCTCATCCTGATTCTGATCACATGTACGTTACCCTCGTTGACGTGGGCAACAATAATGTGGATAAGGACGGAAATCCTGTTCCTCTGCAGATTGTTTGCGGAGCTCAGAACTTTAATCAGGGAGACCACATTGTTACCGCAATGATTGGTGCAGTACTTCCTGGAGACTTTAAGATTAAAAAGTCCAAGCTGCGTGGCGTTGAGTCTTGCGGCATGAACTGCTCTTCTCGCGAGCTGGGTCTTGGCGATGACCAGAGCGGCATTATGATTCTTCCTGAGGATGCTCCAATTGGTATGCCACTTACGGATTACCTGGGCATGTCTGACGTTGTTCTTGATTGTGAGATTACCCCTAACCGTCCTGACTGCCTCTCTATGACAGGTATGGCTGTTGAGGTTTCTGCAATGTATGACATCGACACCCACATTGAGCTTCCAAGTGTTGCCTCTGAGTCTGGTGCAGATGTATCTGAGCAGGTAGATGTTACTATTGCTGACCCTGAGCTCTGCTCAAGGTATACCGCTCGCGTGGTTCGTAACGTCAAGATTGGCCCAAGCCCTGAGTGGCTTGCTCGTCGCGTTACGGCTTGTGGTGGCCGCTCAATCAACAACGTTGTTGATGTTACTAACTACGTGATGTACCTGACCGGCCAGCCTCTGCATGCTTTTGACCTCGGAAAACTTACCAAGGAAGATGGCAAGTACCACATTGTGGTTCGTGCTGCAGAAGACGGTGAGCACATTGTGACGCTTGACGGAGAAGACCGCGAGCTCACGTCTGATATGACGGTCATCACAGATAACGGTAAGACTCCTATTGCACTTGCTGGTGTTATGGGTGGTCTTGACTCTGAGATTACCGAGAATACCGTTGATGTCCTTTTGGAATCCGCTGTCTTTGATAACGGTCACATTAGCCGTACCAGTAGAAACCTTGATTTGATGAGTGAGGCTTCTATTCGCTACGAGCGTCTTGTGGATCCAAACGGCTGTGCATCTGTTGCAGATATTGCAGCAGCACTCTTTGAGGAATGCTGTGGTGCTGAGGTTTGCCCTGGTATTGTTGATGTATATCCAAAGGTAAAAGAGGCAGTAACTATTACGCTTCGCCCAGAGCGCGTCTGCGCCCTTGCAGGTGCTCAAATTCCAGAAGAGTTTATGGTTTCTCGCCTTACGCGCCTTGGCTGCAAGGTTGCTCCAGCAGACAATGGTGAGTTGAGTGTTATTGCTCCTACAAACCGCCCAGACCTTACGCGTGAGGTTGACCTTATTGAGGAGATTGTTCGCTTGTGGGGTGAAGGCGATATTGAGGCTACGCTTCCTGCTGCTAGAAACCATGCAGGCGGTTTGACTTCAGATCAGCGTCAGATTAGAAAGATTGGCCGTACGCTGCGCTCCCTTGGTCTCAACGAGACAAAGTCATATTTGTTTGCAAGTCCAGATGACCTCTCTAAGCTTGGTATGAGCGAAGAGGGAAGAGGCGTCCCGGTAAAGGTTATTAGCCCACTTGTTGCTGACCAGTCTGAGATGCGCCGCTCCATTGTTCCAGGTCTTCTGCGCTCTATTGCATACAACCTTGCTCACGGTGTCTCTAATATTGCCATGTATGAGCTGGGCCGTGTGCTCTTTGGACATAAGGATAAGAGCCAGCCAGATGAGCCAAGCTATGTCTGTGGCGTATTGGTTGGTCGTCCAGCAGATGACGCTTGGAATGCTAAGTATCCAGCCTACGATTTCTTTGACGCCAAGGGTATTGTTGAGGGTCTGCTTGAGGCACTTCGCATCCCTAAGGTTCGTTTCCGTGTAGCTGAGCCAGAGCAATACGGTTGGCTACAGCCTGGTCGCGCTGCTGAGATTCTTGCAGGTAGCGAGACAATCGGTTGGGTTGGAAACATTCATCCTTTGTCGCTCCAGAACTTTGACATTGAGGTTCCAGTCATTGCCTTTGAGATTTCTGTTGCGTCGCTCTTACGTCTTTCTCAGAAAGACCTTCCTATTGTTGAGCCTCCAACCTACCCAGGTATCTCCATTGACCTGGCAATTGTTGTTGACGAGAGCGTTACTGCTGAGCAGTTGGTTCAGCGTTTGAAGTCTGCTGGTGGCAAGCTCCTCTGCGACATCAGACTCTTTGACGTGTACCGCGATGCCCTACGTGTTGGTGAAGGCAAGAAGTCTATGGCCTTCTCGCTCACGTATCGTGCAGACGACAGAACGCTTACTTCAGAAGAGGTCGAGAAGACCCACACAAAGCTTGTGGAGAAGGTTCTTCGTTCTACCGGCGGAGAAATTCGCGGATAAGCAGGTAATTGTAGTGCCAAGTTGGAACGTACATATTGCTCATGCTGACCGGCTCCTTGAGAAAGGAGCCGGTTGCTTGGATGTGGATATTCACTACCCTGATGCATTTCTGCTTGGAAATGTTGCTCCTGACGTGCATATTGGCTTTATGGTCCCAGACTATTCTCACAAGGTGAGGTACGGTCGAAGCCATCAATCGTATCCAGGTAGTTTGCCTATTCCAAGTTATAAGCGGTATCAGCGTAATTTTATGGGCGGTCTCACGCCTGCTGAGTATCTGCAGCAGACTGATTTTATCCAGCCAAATGTGAGGTATTGCTCAGCTGAGCAGTGCCATTTAGTAGATCAGCGCCAGCTTAGAGAGCTTATCGTAGGCATTTGGTGTCACCTTGTTTGCGACCACGTGTATAACGCTCATACACGGGCATTTTTGCGTGCTCATCATATTCCCACGGGAGAAGATGCGCGTATTCGTAAGCAAGCAGATTTTGATGTTTACGGGCGCTCGCTTGAAATGAATCGCCTACCAGAGGCCTCTGACGAGCTCTTTGCAGTAGCTGCAGCTCATCCACAGTATGGGTTTACGCATTCAGATGTTGAGCAAACGCTTCAGGTCATACAGCGCATTGCGGAGGAGAATCGCCAGAACAGCGTGAGCTCACCACAGTATCAAATGCTTGATACAGAGTTTTTCTCGTCAGCCTATAAAGAGGCAGAGGAAACGCTCGTTCAAGGATTTATGCTGCAAAAACATAACTAGTTCAGGTAAAGTTATATTCTTGCTTTTTTAAGATAGGTTTTGGAGGACGCTATGGAAAAGATGGAATCTCGCGGAACATTTACGGAGTATCTGCCTTCATACACCATTGGTGTTGATGCTTATAAGTCAGTACTGCACATTGTTAAGCGATTTGGTAAAAATGCTGTAGTCATTGGTGGACCAACTGCAATGGAGAAGGCACGTCCAAAGCTTGAGGCAGCACTTGTCGGTTCTGAGGTTTCTATCTCCTCCTGGATTTCTTACGGCACTAACTCTACGCATGCAAATGCCAAGAGAATTGCAGCAATGCCTGAGGTTATTGCAGCTGATATGCTCTTCCTTGTTGGTGGTGGTCGCGCAATTGATGAGGGTAAAGAGATTGCAACTATCCTGGACAAGCCATACTTTACCTTCCCAACACTTGCTTCTAACTGCGCTCCTGTAACAAGAATTGCTGTTTTCTATAAAGAAGACGGTTCTGCAGATACGTACTTCATTCCTGCTGAGCTGCCCGTTCATACCTTTATTGATACGCAGATTATTGCAGAGAGCCCGGATGAGTACTTCTGGGCAGGAATTGGCGATGCCTTCTCTAAGGGTCCTGAGGTTGAACTTTCTTCCAGAGAAGTTGAGCTGCTCTACAGCCCTCTTATGGGTCGCGCTCTTGCTGCAGGCGCTTGTATTGAACCTCTGTTTGATAATGCAGAGCAGGCACTTGTAGACAAGCGCTCCGGCGTTGTTTCTGAAGCATTTGAAAACGTTGTTCTGAACATCATTGTGACTGCTGGTATTGTTTCTAATATGACCACCAATCTTGGCGCAGAGCGCGGCGCGTATTACTTTAATTCCTCAACCGCTCACGCCTTCTACAATGCCTTTACTGCTCTGGGCGAGCGTGGCGAGAAACACCTTCATGGTGAGGTTGTTTCTTTTGGTACCTGTGTTCTTTATGCCTTTGACGGCAACCTTAAGGCACTTGAGGAGCAGGTGGCGCTTAATAGAAAGCTTGGTCTCCCAACCACCTTGGCCGATCTGGACATTACTCCAGAATCTGTTGACGCTGATTTGGACATCATTGTTGAGCGAGCTCAGAAGACCAACGAGTGGGGTCGTGCTCCTTATGGATTTACAACTGATCGCTTCCGCCAGGCAATTCTTGATACCGATGCATACGGTAGGGCAGTTGCTTCTGGCGAGAATGACCAAGAGGCAGTGGCTCTTGACGTAAT
>JABZHC010000011.1 GCA_015259035.1 Atopobium sp. | reverse complement strand
GGCTACCGTGGCTCCACCGTGGGTGGTATTCGTGCGGACGAGCTGTTTGAAACCAACCTAAAGGGTGCACAAAGCGCAGGTCTTGATGTAGGTGTGTACTTCTTCTCACAGGCTATTAACGTGGAAGAAGCTCGCGAGGAGGCTGCTTTTGTTCTGCAGCAGTTACGGGAAGCGGGAGTTACAAAGCTTGCCCTTCCTGTTGCGTTTGACCTGGAGCCTTCTCCCGATTACAGCGGTCGCGCCGACAACCTTTCCCCCGCAGAAACTAACGCAATTGCGCGCGCGTTTTGCACCACCATTCAAGAAGCAGGATATCGTGTCATTGTGTACGGCAACAAAGTTGATCTAAATCGCTTTGACCTGGTCTCGCTTGACGAGCCTATTTGGCTGGCACAATACGTTGATCAGCCAGACGTAAACTTTAACTTTTTGATATGGCAATACACCTCAACAGGACAAGTTGACGGTATTACCGGTTCAGTTGATTTGAATTTAGACTTCTCACGCGTCTCTACAAGTAAGAGTCCAAAGTAGAGCTGCCACGCCAGCCACAAATGCTAAACGCGACGCAGCTTATAAGGCTATCCGACCTTCACGGAACCAGTCAGGGTAACGGTAGGATCAAGCGCCTGAGCATGCGCAAAAGCGCCTCCTGGGCTGCATGAACTTACCAGCGTAAACACTACCCACAAGATGATGGCTGCAAGCAATACTGCCAGCGCCACACGACCCAGTCTCATGCGAGAAGAACGACGTCTTCTAGCCGCATATGCTGCCTGAGCTTCATCTCTGGGGTTGAGCGTGCCATAGTGATTGCCGTAAGCAGTTCTTGCTCGACCACGTGCACGAGCGGCATCTGCACGGGCATGGTTAACGGGATTTGTTGGGCGATCTTGCGTCATCCTACGCTGCGCCTGTGCACGGCTTCCAACAGCTGCGTGACGACCTCGTACCTCACGTGGAGAAGTAGAAGATTCCCCATTACGAGAGACAGTAGGTGGAACTTGAGCTGGACGCTTTTTCTTACCAAAACCAAAGAGGTTATTCTCTGCCATCAACAATCCTTGCTAAAAGATTCGTTTACCGAAAAAAAGAATACACCGACTTTGCTTTTCTCGCCTTGAAAAGCATCTATCCCGTTACAATAAAGCGCTATACAGACTGATTTTCTGTAAAGTCTGCACAATTGGAGTTCATGGGGGACGTGTGAAGAAACTTTTACTGATGGCAACAGGAGGAACTATTGCTTCTGTTTCCACTGAATCGGGCTTGGCTCCCTCACTTTCGGGAGAAGAACTTTTAGCCAACGTCCCTCTTGTTCATGACCTCTGCGAATTTGATTTCAAACAAGTCATGAATATCGACAGCACCAATATGCGTCCTCAAGACTGGCTCCAAATCAGAGACGCCATTATTGAGTCGTATGATGCCTACGATGGCTTTATTATCCTTCACGGCACCGATACCATGGCATATACCGCCGCTGCCCTCTCCTACCTCATTCAAAATAGCGAGAAACCCATTGTACTCACAGGCTCTCAACAGCCAATGGCAAATCCGTTTACCGACGCCAAACTCAACCTCTACCACTCCGTTCTCTACGCGCTCGACGACAGAAGCGCCGGAGTTGTGGTGGTTTTTGGCAACGAGGTTATTGCCGGCACCCGCGCTCATAAACAGCGCACACTGAGCTTCAATGCATTTACGAGCATGAATTATCCACCACTTGCCCACATCCGTGGCAACAAGATTATTCGTAGTGCGCCAAATGAAGAGCAGGTAGATGGCGGTCTTACAACCTATGAAACGCTCAATACGCGTGTCATTGTGCTTAAACTAACCCCCGAGCTTAATCCATCTATCTTCTACCTTCTGAAGAATGACTACGACGCCATTGTGCTTGAAACCTTTGGTATTGGCGGCATCCCCTCATACGACGGCTCTTACGAAGAAGCTATCACCGATTGGATTGCATCTGGTCGCACCGTAGTCATTACCACCCAAGTTCCTGAAGAGGGTCTTGACTTGGGTATATATGAAGTTGGTAGAACCTATCAAGATATGCCCGGCGTTCTCTCTGGAGACGATATGACTACCGAAGCCCTGGTTGCAAAAACTATGTGGATGCTTGGTCAGACCTCCGATCAACGAGAGCAAGAAAAACTGTTCTACCAGGTAATTTGTAACGACAGAATTCCACAGTCCGTGGATACAGAAATTTGCGAGTAGCCGATGAGAGACGCCACATTTAAACCTACCGTGCTCTACCTAATTGCGCTTATCATCTGCGGTTCTAACGGAATCGTTGCAAGCTTTATCAATCTTCCTAGCTACCAAATTGTCTTCTTCCGTATGCTTTTGGGCACGCTCTTTTTGCTCGCGGTCAAACTTGTGCATAAAGAAGCTTTTACCATTCAAAACTACCCCAAGGACTTCCAGGCGCTCGTTGGATCAGGCATTGCCTTGGGTCTTCAGTGGACCTTCCTTTTTGAGGCGTATCGCCTGGTAGGCGTTGGTATTGCGACGCTTGAGTATTACTGCGGTCCCGTTATTGTAATGGCGCTTTCTCCCCTTTTATTTGGCGAGAAACTCACTGCTAAAAAGATACTAGGATTTCTTGTAGTTGTTATTGGAGCTGCTTTAATTATTGGCTATGGAGTTGGACTGAACCTCTCGCCAGTTGGTCTTCTTCTAGGCGCTCTCTCTGCTGTTCTTTACGCTGTCATGGTTATTTGTAACAGGCAGCTCAAAGATGTTTCTGGTATTGAAGGCACCAGCATTCAGCTGGGCATTGGCTGCGCTATTGTTGCTCTGGTTACTGTTGTGTTCCATGGCATTGAGCTGCCCGCGGATCCAGCATCGGTAAATTGGCTTGCCGTTTTGACCATCGGCCTCTTTAACACAGGCCTTGGATCATTTTTGTATTTCCCACAACTTACCAAGATTCCAGTTCAGCGCGTGGCAGTCTTTGGCTACCTTGAGCCACTATCTGCAGTTATTTTCTCGGCACTTATTCTTGGCGAGCCTTTTGGTCTTCTCAAAATAATAGGCACCGCCTGCATCATAGGCGGTGCCATCTTTGCTGAGCTTTCAGGTTCCTCTTCAAACAAATCAGAGGCTATTGAAACTCCGCTTTAGCGTATAAGCTGCGTTAAGCTGCGCTAAGCTGCGTTAAGCTGCGTTAAGCTGCGTTAAGCTGCGCTTAAGCCGCTACTTACATTGGCATAGTTGGTGCGACAAAGACGCGAGCGGCGTTCTCGCGGTCAAGGTCATACAGGTTCTTTGGATCTCCACCAAAGATCTCTACTGCCTTGAGAAGATCGGAAGCATTTGCCTCTTCCTCACCCTGCTCCTTAACGTACCAGTCAAGCAGCTGCATAGTGCGGAAATCGTTTGCCTTCTGAGCAACGGCATAGCACTCGTTAATGCTTGCGGTAATGAACTGCTCATGCTCGTACGCTGCCTTGATTGGCTCAACTACCTTGGAGAAGGTAAGGTCTGGCTTTGCGATTGCCTCCATGGTTGGAGTCCAATCGTTATCAAGCAGGTAGCGACGAAGAATACGTGCGTGAGCAAGCTCTTCCTGAGACTGGATGACATACCAGTTTGCGAAGCCCTTCAGGCCCTGCTCCTCATAGAAATCTGCAAAGGTCAGATAGAGATAAGCGGAATAAAACTCTTTGTTGATCTGCTGAGTAAGGATGTTACCAACGTTTGTGTCAAGTGCCATGTTCTTCTCTTTCCTCATAACAATGTTTTCTCATAAAAAATGAGAAGCTCTTTGGCTTCTCATTTTTGATACCCAGTTGTTAGTCTCTTAAACAGATTGCACAAAATCTTAATGATAAAAATAGTTACAATATTTATCTTCTATTTGAATGCGCTGCGCTTGCGCCACCTATACGTTAGTCGCGGGTGAGCTTGCGGTGAATGCGATGAGGGCGAGCAGCCTCCTGACCAAGTCTTTCGATACGATTTGCCTGGTAAGCCTCAAAGTTACCCTCAAACCAGAACCACTTACCTGGGTTCTCGTCGTCGCCCTCCCACGCAAGGATGTGCGTAGCAATGCGGTCCAAGAACCAACGGTCGTGGCTGGTTACCACCGAGCATCCTGGGAAGCGCTCAAGTGCATCCTCAAGGCTTTCCAGCGTCTCAATATCGAGGTCGTTGGTAGGCTCGTCCAGAAGCAGGAGGTTTCCACCCTGCTTAAGCGTAAGAGCAAGGTTTAGACGGTTCCTCTCGCCACCAGAAAGGACGCCAGCACGTTTCTGCTGGTCAGGTCCTTTGAAGCCGAAGCTAGCCACATAGGCACGGCTTGGAATCTCCGTGTCTCCCACCTTGATGAAGTCGTTTCCGTCGGAGACAACCTCCCAGATAGTCTTGTCCGGATCGATCCCCTGCCTCAGCTGGTCAACGTAAGAAATCTGGACGGTCTCGCCGATCTCAAGTGTGCCAGAAGTGAGCTCCTCCTGGCCAACAATAGCCTTGAACAGCGTGGATTTACCGACACCGTTAGGGCCAATCACGCCAACGATGCCGTTTCTTGGCAAGCTAAACGAGAGGTCATCGATAAGAACGCGGTCTCCAAAGGCCTTGTGGATGTGATCGGCCTCCAGGACCTTCTGGCCCAGACGCGGACCCACAGGAATCTGAATCTCGGTGAAGTCGAGCTTCTTGGATGCACGAGCTTCTGCTTCCATCTGCTCATAGCGATCAAGACGCGCGCGGTTCTTTGCCTGGCGAGCCTTAGGAGACGAACGAACCCACTCCAGCTCAGCGCGCATTTTCTTTGCACGTTTGGCGTCCTGCTGGTTTTGAGCCTCAAGGCGAGCTGCCTTGTTCTCCAGGTAAGTTGAATAGTTGCCCTCATAAGGATAGAGCTGTCCGCGGTCAACCTCACAGATCCACTCGGCAACGTCGTCGAGGAAGTAACGGTCGTGCGTGACGGCCATGACGGCGCCGGGGTAATCATGCAGGAACTTCTCGAGCCAGAGCACCGACTCAGCGTCAAGGTGGTTGGTGGGCTCGTCAAGAAGCAGCAGGTCAGGTGCCTCGAGAAGCAGACGACATAGGGCTACACGGCGTTTCTCGCCACCAGAGAGATGGGTGACGGGAGAATCTGGATCTGGGCACTGCAGCGCGTCCATAGCCTGGGAAAGCTGGCTGTCCAGGTCCCAGCCGTTAGCTGCGTCGATCTCGGTCTGGAGCTGGCCCATCTCTGCCATCAGTGCGTCAAAATCAGCGTCAGGATTGCCCATCTCAACGCCAATCTCGTTGAAGCGCGCGATCTTAGCAAGCAGGTCACCGAAGGCGAGCTCGATGTTCTCCTTGACCGTTTTGGTTTCATCTAGCGGGGGCTCCTGCTGGAGCAGGCCAACGGTGTAACCTGGGGTAAGCTTTGCCTCGCCGTTAGAGACGTCCTCCATGCCGGCAATGACCTTGAGCAGGGTGGACTTTCCCATGCCGTTTGGACCCACAACGCCGATTTTTGCGCCAGGGTACACGCCGACGGTGACGTCATCAAGGATGACTTTCTCGCCGACAGCTTTGCGAGCCTTGTACATCTGATAGACAAACTCTGCCATGTGCTCCTCCTTAAGGGGGCTGTCAGATGAAATATTCACATAGTCCATTCTAATGAAATATTGCGAGGACTCCACAGTAGAGAAGCGGGAAAGAGGATACGTCTGCAAAACGCGAGGTCACGACGCGAGACGTGAGGGCGTGATGCGGTGCGCGAGAGTGCGACGCGGAACACAAGTGCGCGATGCGGAACGCGAGAACACACCTATGTCAGATAATCTGTCAAAAAGGCGTATACATTGCACTCAAAACCTCTATATCTTGCAGATTATTTAACTTAGGTGTGTTATTTGCCTCGCATTTAGCAGATTATCTGACATAGGTGTGTAGCTAGAGGCTCGAAAATAGAGGTAGTTAAACTATTTATATATTATTATTCATCATTACGAATATTGGTTCTTATTTATACATAATAATGAATTGACCCATTACTTGTGATCATGGCTCACGTTAGATAGCCATCTTCTGATGGTTTGTCGCAAGGGACACCAAATCTCCAAGCTATATATCACAATCGCCCTGTAAATTGCCATTCAACCGCGTCGTTACGAACGAGTAGGAAGGCTGGCAACAAAATTGTGGCCTAACGTAGGCTTATGTGGCTAACATGGGCTTTTGTGGTTTAGGTGAGCTTACGGTTTTACGTGGCCCTGATTTGCCTTATCTACAGCGTCTTTAACCATTTGCGCATACAAGGTGCCACCACGATTAATGGAATCTGAATCAGAGCCAAAGTGAACGTAGTCAGTACCTGCCCAAATGTCAGGATTATCCTGAGCAACCTGAGCCCAATCCGCAATGGTAATGAAGTCATACTGCTGAGCGAGCTCAAGCTCGTGCGCGCGAATAGCATTTGCACCAGCATTTGGATCGGAGTTTCTACCGTCGTATGGAGTCACAAAAATCAGACGATGTCCTCGCGGCAGCATGTCTACAATCTTGTCCACCGCATCGGAGCCACCAACAGGATTGGTGCCCAGGGCAACAACAACATCCTGGTAGAGGGTGTTGTTGTCGATCGCAGACTGTAGCAAATCTACGCCCATTGCCACGTTTCTACTAACAGAAGCATCAATTTGAGCATCGGGCAGCGCATCCTGCAGGTAAGAACGAGCACGCAGCGAAACAGAATCGCCAATGTAGGTAACTCCCTCAACAACGTTGTAATTACTTGCCTGCGAGGTGTCCGCGTGCTTGCGGGTCATGGTCATGGCGCTCTGCTCCTGCAACGAAGCATTGAGCAGCAGATCGTTCTGGAAATCGCTGAGCTGTGGAGCGGTTAGCGCAATAAAGGCAACGGCCGCAGCAAAAGGAATGAGTGCAAGGCCGGTACCTCGCAAAACCTTCTGACCATCAAGTTTAATGCGCGAGAAGATCTCTGGAGACTTCCCTGCCAACGCAGGCTCAAGCACATAGAACGAGCAACTTGCAAATACAAACGAAAGCACCAGGGTTAGGAGTGCAGCTAGGACTGGATTGACCTTCTCGGCAAAAATAATGTACAAAGGCCAGTGGAACAGATACACGCCGTAGCTGGTATCTGCCACAAAAGAAACGATGCCAGGCTCGTTGATGCCCTCGGTTTTTTGATGCAACATGCGAGCAAAGAAAATCATTGCGGCTGCTGCGAGCGAGGCAAAAAGGAAACCAAAGGTGTACGTAAAGAGGTCCTCGAAGTGCATGAAGACGCTCAGGAAGACAAGAACGCCGCAGCTTGCCACAAGGCCCACAAGCGTTAGCTGAGTAGAAAGCTTCTGCTCAAGCTGATCAAAGAGCTCGCCTGTCTGGGCAATTCCTGCAACACACGATAAAAGCGCGCCGATAAAGAAGGGGAACACGTGCGTTTGCGTCGAGAAATACTGGATAGAAAGATTCGTGGAGTTTTGGGCGCCGGTGGCCATCGCCAAGTAAGTAACAACCAACAGCACCAGGGAAGCTCCGGCAATCTTTACCTTATAGCTTCTAATTGTTTTGCTCATGCAAGCAAGCAGCCAGGCGCACAAACCCCAGAGCACATAAAAGTGCATTTCAACGGCAAGACTCCAGGTGTGCAGATACACGTGAGGAGCAAATTGATTCTCGTAGCTGTTGCCCAGAACAATCTCAAAGTAGTTAGTTACAAAGCCAAGAGCTGCGGCAATCTGATACTTAATACCGGAAATGAACTCGGTACGCACAAGCAGAAGAAACGGCGTGCACACAAGCACCATAAACACAAGCGGCGGAACAATTCTGTAGAAACGCCTGCGCAGGAATCCAATGACGTCGATGGATCTAAAGCGAGCAAACTCGTCAATCAAAAGAGCCGTGATGAGATAGCCCGAGAACGTAAAGAATACGTCGACACCAATGAAGCCGCCTGGAAGCGCGTCCTTAAAAAAGTGATATATGAGGACTAAAACAAGTCCTGTTATACGTACAAGCGAAAACCATTTAATTCGCACTTTGATAAATCCCTTGCTTAAAAGTTCCTTCGTACACAATGTTGTCTTGTGTAGTGAGCCTTCCCTGGCCATCTGCCTGGCCTTTTACAAACTGACCTTCGTACGTCCAGCCATCTTTTGAGGTGTACGTTCCCGTACCCTGAAAATACCCGTCGACAAATTCTCCCTCGTAGGTATCGCCATTCTCAAAAGTCATCTTGCCTTGACCATTCATCTTTCCCTGAATGGTAGTGCCGGTATACGTCACCTGATTGTCGCCGAATACCAGCGTTTTTTGACTTGGTCGGTTAACCAGAACAATCGAGAGCACCGCAAGCGCCAAAATTGCAACGACACTTACCAGCTCGAGCTTTCTTCTGCCCGCGCTCACCGGGCGAGAATGACGCTGTTCTGGTTCTGGATCTGCTTGATTGCGAGGACGCTTCTCCACACGAATGCTTTTGCGTGCAGATAGAGGAGTTTTCTGGCGCTTCTTTTTTTCTGGCGCAACTTTAGACCGCATGTTTTCTGCAGACTTTTCTGCGGGCTGTGTAGCAGACTTTTCTGCAGGCTGTGCAGCAGACACTTCTGCAGGCTTACGCTGCGCAAACGACGTAAAAGCAGACGAAAGCTGCTCAGATGCAGTCTGCAGAGAGGCCACTGGACTTGCCGAAGTATCAGCCTTCCCTACGGGAGTCTGAGGTGCTTCTACAGGTGCAACTTCCCTTGCCTCAGATGAAGGCTCAGGGACGTGCGCTGCTTTAACCATATGACGAGCGTTTCTTTTTTTAGCAGAAAAACGCGTAGGAGAACTCACTAGGTATTCCAATTCAATCGATTTGTTAACTATTTCATTGTACTAATTTCCTTCAACTTTTGAATTGTCATTTGTCCTATACACATTTACCAGATTCACAGGTACGCCCGCTGTTTTTCTGCGATTTTCTGTTCTAAGTAAAAAGAGAGAGGGGTACACTACAAGGTGGTATTAAAAAAGAAACAAAATGTGCTTACTAAAATGTGTTCTAATTAGAAAGTTACATCATCGACATTACCAGGGAGGCGAAGATGGCAGAAGCAATTCGTAAAGTAAATATCATTGGCCATTTGAACCCAGATACAGACAGCATTTGTGCTGCAATTTCTTATGCGTATCTCAAAAATCAGATTGATAACCCTATCTATGAAGCTCGTCGCGCTGGCTCACTCAACCGTGAGACTGCGTTTGTCCTAAATCACTTTGGCTTCGAAGAGCCACAGCTTATTACTACGGTTACTCCTCAGATTAAAGATGCAGAGATTCAGGCTCAGCCAAAAGTTGATGCTGGAATGAGCCTCTATGCTGCTTGGCAGCTTATGCAGGACGTTAAGCTTGATACACTCTGCGTTACTGATGAGGAAGAAGAGCTTACCGGCCTGATTGCCGTTAAAGATATTGCAAATGCAAACATGAGCCTTTCCGAGCCAAACCTGCTCTCTAAGGCTAAGACAAGCTATGAAAATATCGTTTCTACGCTTGGCGGCACCATGGTTCTTGGTGATCCTCAGGGCGTTGTTAAGCAGGGCAATATTCGCGTTGGTACCAGCGCTTCCGCCCTTTCAGAGATTGTTGATGCTGGCGATATCATTGTTGTTGCTGGCAACCATGAGAACCAGACTATCGCAGTTGAGCACGGCGCTTCCTGCCTTATTGTCTCTTGTGATGCTCCAATTGCTCAGGACGTTATTGACCTGGCTAAAAAGCGTGATTGCGCTATTATCAGTACTCCTCGCGATACCTTTGAGGTAGCTCGCCTGCTTATCATGTCTATGCCTGTACGTGAGAAGATGCTCACTGACGACATCCTTAAGTTCAGCGTCAACACCGCAATTGATGATGCTCGTAAGGAAATGACCAACTCAAGGCACCGCTTCTTCCCTGTTATCAACGAGAACGGAACTTTAGCTGGTCTTATCAGCGGTCCTGGTCTTTTGAATCCTCGCAAGAAACACGTCATTCTTGTTGACCACAACGAGCGCACTCAGGCAGTTGATGGTCTTGAGCAGGCCGAGATTATGGAGATTGTTGATCACCACCGCATCGGCTCCATTGAGACTTCCAACCCAATTACCTTTAGAAACGTCCCTGTTGGCTGCACCTGCACCATCATCTATGGCCTCTACCACGAGTACGGCATTGATATTCCAAAGAATATTGCTGGTCTCATGCTCTCTGCAATTCTTTCCGACACCCTTGCATTCCGCTCCCCTACCTGCACTGAGCGCGATATTGTTGCTGGTAAGAAGCTTGCAGAGATTTGCGGAGAAGACATTGACGCTTACTCTGAGCAGATGTTTGACGCTGGTGCTGACCTCACTGGTCGTACAGCAGAGGAAGTCTTCCACGGTGACTACAAGGTATTCAGCCGTGGCGGCGTAAAGTTTGGCGTTGGCCAGGGCTCCTTCATGACCGAGTCCAGTCGCAAGGCTGCCGAGGAACTTGTTGGACCATTCTTGGAGACAGCTGCTAAGTCCGAAGAGCTTCCAATGGTCTTCTACATGTTCACCGACGTTAAGAGCCAGGTCACCGAGATGCTCTTCTACGGCGCAAATGCTGCCAACGTCATCGAGCGCGCCTTTAACGTAAAGGTTGACGGCAACATTGCTGTTCTTCCAGGTGTTGTCAGTCGTAAGAAGCAGGTTGTTCCATCTCTCATGGCAACGCTTCAGACGCTCGCCGAGGAAAACGCCAACTAACACGGGTTTCTCGCGCGTCGCGCCTTATGCGAGCTTCCACTGCGCAACTTTCTCGCTCGTCGGGTTTCTCGCGCGTCGGATTTCTCGCCATTGATTGAAATGATAACGCCTACCTGCACTTTCGCGGGTAGGCGTTTTTCTACAGGAGCTGTTCTATGACGGCTCCTATTCTGTCTCTGATCACCAGGTTAGCGCGAGCATCGTACGGCGTAGGTTGGTCGTTGATGATGGCCATTTTGTTGCCCTCGTAGTAGTCGAGAAGACCAGCGGCAGGCTGTACTACCAGCGAACTTCCTGCAACCACAAGAACCTCCGCTTGTGAGATAGCGTTCAAGGCGCCGTAGACCGTGTCCATATCAAGGCCCTCTCCGTAAAAGACGATATCAGGCCTAATAACTGCGCCGCATTGACAGAGCGGCACCACAGACGGCTGCTCTTCAATCTGATCAAGCGTGTAGGTGTGGCCGCACTCGGGACAGTAAAAACGCGTCTCGTTGCCGTGGAGCTCAAACACACGCTTGCTACCAGCAGCTTGATGCAGTCCGTCGATGTTTTGCGTTACCACCGCGCGCAACTTTCCCGCAGCTTCCAAGTCTGCCAGCCACTTGTGAGCAATGTTTGGCTGAGCCTCCCCCAAATGATGAGAGTTTCTAAAATACGTGTAATACGCTGCAGGATAATCTAAAAACACATCGAGCGAGAATATCTCTTCAAGCGTAAAGTCTGGCGCCTTGCTGTAGGCAAAAGACTCCTCGTTATCGGGGTCAACCGTTACACCATTTCCCAGGTCGTAGGCTTCTTTTCCCATGTCATAGCCGTCTTGGCCCAGGCCAATGGTCATATTTTCTACTTTGATACCGCCTTGGCGATACAGACCGTTAGTACCCCTAAAATCAGGAATACCGCTTTCCGTTGACACACCTGCGCCACCAAAGAAAACAATGTTATCTGACGACTGAATCCAGTCTTTAAGCTGCTCAATCTTGGTCATTAGGCACCTCTAACCTAAAAAAAGGGACCCGGATAAACTGGGTCCCTCGTCTCAAGCGCCGGAGCTCTTGGCGCTGAAAACGCTAGTAATCAAACTCGTCTGAAACATACTCGGTAAGGCATGCATCCAGACCGGCTTCAATTTCCTCATGGTTCATATGACGGCCAATGAAGCACAGCTTAGTTTGACGATCGCCCAGTTCATCATCCCATTCTGCGCGTAGCTCGGGTTTCTCGTCAAGAAGGGTTTCTCGCTCATCCTCTGGCAGCGATGCGTAGAACATGCCGTTCTCGTAGAACTGGACCTGCTTGCCAGCCTGCTCAAAGACAAAGCTCATCTCGGGGTCTTGCGAAATCCAAACGCTACCCTTGACGCGGATGATGTTCTTTGGCCAGCTAGCCACAAACTCGTTGAGTTTATCCAGGTCAAATGGCTGACGGCGGCGATACACAAAGGTGGTAATCTCGTACTCCAAAACCTCTGGATCCTCGTGCTCCTCAGGGTGCTCCATTGCATCCATCCAGGCAGCGGAGGCGTAGGCCTTGTCAAAGTCAAAACGACCCGTATTAATGAGCTCACTCATGG
This sequence comes from Atopobium sp., assembly GCA_015259035.1. Classification (GTDB taxonomy): domain Bacteria; phylum Actinomycetota; class Coriobacteriia; order Coriobacteriales; family Atopobiaceae; genus Lancefieldella. Next base: position 10,137 of record JABZHC010000011.1, on the reverse strand, counting down.
GAATGTCACCGTTGACTGCCTCGACAATAACGGCGTCCTTCTGAAGTCCGCGCACAAGTGCCTTGAGCTCGTGAAGCTGCTCAGGGGTCACCAGGTCAGTCTTGTTGAGCACCAGCGTAGAGCAGAACTCAATCTGCTGAATGAGCAGGTTCTCGATGTCGTCCTCTTCAATGTCTGGGTCGAGAAGATCGGCGCCGTTGTGGAACTCCTCAAACATGCGAGCACAGTCAACAACTGCGACGATGTTATCAAGGTTGAGGTGAGAGTGATTAGTTGCATGCTGGCTCTGATTGCAGAATGCAGAAATGTTATAGGTAATGGGGATTGGCTCGCAGATGCCCGAAGCCTCAATAATGATGTAGTCAAACTCCTCGGTATCGGCCAAATCACCCAACTGAAGTGCCAAGTCATTAGAAAGGGTGCAGCAGAGACAACCGTTGGTCAGAGGAATAACGTCGCCCTCTTTAGCGTAGCCGCCATCCTTAATAAGGCCAGCGTCAACGTTAATCTCGCCAATATCATTGACAATGACTGCTGCGTGAATACCTTCAGTGTTAGAAAGAATGTGGTTCAAAATAGTGGTCTTACCTGCGCCTAAATAGCCGGTAAGCAGCACAATTTTCACCTGCTTTGGTTCAGACATAATGAGCTCCTTCAAATGTCAAACTTTTATATCAAAGAATAAACTTCTTACCTGTAAAAGTGGGCCCTGACGCTTAAGTGAGTCAGGGCCCAACCTTCGCGTTACAAATTATCGAGCTGGAAGCTTAGAAGCTACCACGATCAATAATCTTGCCTTCCTTCATGATGACGTCCATGTTCTCAGGCGTGAGGTCGCGGATGTTGTTAGCAACGTCGCCCTTGACTACAAGGATATCAGCGGAGAGGCCTTCCTTGACAGCACCAAACTCGTTCTCCTTGCCAAGCATCTTTGCGCCGTTGTAAGTAGCAGCTGCAACAGTATCAAGGATGGAGATGCCAACCTTCTCGACAAAGTCATACATCTCATCGATGGTGACGTAGCCGTAAGGAGTGACAAAGCTGAAGGAGTCAGAGCCGATGGTAATGGTGATACCCATATCATAAGCCTTACGCAGGTTAGCGTAGGTGCGTGCAAGGCCCTTCTCGACAACAGTCTCGCCTGGGAATGCGTCAAGCTCTGGAGTCCAGTCTGGTGGATAGGTTCCGTACCAAGTTGGCAGGAAGCCGATGGTTGGGGTGAAGTATGTTCCCTGCTCTGCCATAAGCTTCATGGTGCGCTCGTCAAGCTCAAAGCCGTGAATAAGCTGCTTGCAACCAAAGCGGACGCAGTCATATGCAGCGTCAAAGTTGTTGTAAGAGTGAGCATACAGAGGAATGCCTACCAGTGCGCACTCGTCAGCAATTGCCTTGATCTCCTCGGTGCAGAAGAGCTGCAGACGGTCAGAGTCCCAGCGCCAAATGCCGCCACCGGTTGCCCAAATCTTGATGCCGTCAGGCTCTTCACGAAGACGACGGCGAATTGCCTTACGAAGCTCCCATGGACCGTCTACCTGGTCGCCCCAAGGGTGTCCGTCCTTGGAAATCTGTAGTGGCAGGTGGTGAGAGTCACCGTGACCAGCAACGCGGCAAAGGCCAAGGCCGGTAGCAAAGATACGAGGACCCTGCATAATGCCCATGTTAACGAGGTCGCGGATAGCAATACCATTGCGGCCAATCTCAACGACAGTGGTAAGGCCGTGGGTAAGAGCGTCATAAGCCTGCTTGACTGCGCATGCCTGCTTCTGAGCAACGGACTCGATAACCCAGTCGTTATCGTTGTCGGTCAGGTTGCCGGAGAAGTGCAGGTGTGTATCAACAAGACCAGGCATTACGGTATGACCGGATGCGTCACGGACCTCATATCCCTCTGGGACCTCTTTGCGAGGACCAGCATAGGTAATCTTGTCGTCATCGATAAGGACAAGGGAGTCCTCAACTGGTGCAGCGCCAGTACCGTCAACGAGCTTGCCGCCTACAAAAGCATACTTACTCATGTTTCCCATCCTTCCTTTGTTGTCCGCTCACTTCTTTTAAACGGACGAGGTTTACTTGCATAGTAAGCCCGGGTTAACTCCTTTGGAATAAGTTAGCCATGGTTGCCGGTAAGCGGAGCAAAAATACCCATGAACGGATGTTCAGATATCAATAATTTCATATAAACATCTAAAGTATTTGATTACTTCATATTTGCTATGACTACATTGCATAGTTGTGTCAAAACAGTTTTTGTCCGGTATCCGTGGTAAGGTTGAGAAAACAAATTAAGGAGGGGCAATGTCTCAGAATTCTTCATCGCAGTCTAGCTTTTTCGCACTTATTTCTCGCATGCGCTATATTGAGCGCTGGTCGCTTATGCGCAATTCTCGCTCAGAAAGTCTTGCTGAACATGCCCTTGACGTGGCCGTTATTTCTCACTGTCTAGCAACTATTGCAAATGTGCGCTACCACAGAAATCTTGATGCAGATCGCGCAGCCCTTATTGGTATGTATCACGATGCCTCAGAGATTATTACCGGAGATATGCCTACGCCTGTAAAGTATGCTAATTCAGAGATTAGAGATGCGTATCATCAGGTAGAGACACGTGCCGAGAAAACCATTCTCTCCACACTGCCAGAAGACCTGCAAGATGCCTATGCTCAGGTGCTTACTCACAGCGCTGAGGCTTCAGAGAGTGAAGCTTATCTTAGAAAGCTTATTAAAGCTGCAGATAAGATTGCAGCACTCATTAAGTGTATTGAGGAGGCTCAGTCTGGAAACTCAGAATTTATTACCGCTGAAGCCTCAACTCGTGGAGTTGTTGAAGATTTAGCAGATTCTCTTCCAGAAGTGCGCGATTTTATGACAGAATTCCTACCTTCGTACGGAGAAACGCTTGATCAGCTTCTGTAAAGAATCGCTGATTACGTCTGCTAGCTGAGGAGTTACTTTGCGCGCACTACATGCACGTTTGCCTAAAAACTTTGTTCTGGAAGAGCGCTTAGAGGCTTATTCCAGCGTTATTGAGCCTCACCCAGAGGCTTTAAAGGGTATGTGGGCTTCTGCATGTGCGCCAATTACTGCTCAGGGACATGTCCCCTTCTCTGAGGTTCGTGTAGACCTTGGCTGTGGTAAGGGATCTTTTACTGCCGCGCAAGCTAAGGCACATCCTGATGTGCTCTTTGTGGCCATTGATACAGAGCCTATCTGCATTTCATACGCTGCAAAAACAATCTATGAAGCAGGAATACCTAACGCCATCGTAGTTCCTGGTACTGGTATGAAGATTGATGAGTACTTCTCGCCAGAAGAGGTCTCTGTTATTTACCTCAACTTCCCTGCTCCATTTCCTAGGATTAGACAAGCAAAGCTGCGCCTCACCGATGCTGAGCGTCTTATGCAGTATAGAAATGTTTTGGCTAAAGAGGGTGTTGTTCGTCTTAAAACGGACAGCCAACCACTTTTTGATTTTTCTCTTGAGCAAGTTGAAGTTGCTGGTTACAACTTTATTTGGAAAACGCGAGATGCACAGAACGATTTTCCTCACGATGTTCCCAGTGAGTACGAACAAAAACTTGGCGCCCAGGGTGCTAAGGTGCACGCGTATCTGATTGCTCCAGGTCCTGTACCAGCAGATTTCACACCCACAGAGCCTGTCAGTCTTGTTGACTACCTTCCAGAAGATTTAGAGTCACTAACCTACGTTCCTCATGGAATGGAAAGCACGGTCCGCAATCTTGCAAACCGTGCTCGTAGACTTCGTAAGAAGGCTCAGTAATTTGTAGTTGACTATGTGTAGAAACAACCCTTTGTGAAAACAACCTTTGTAGGAGCACTCCTTTGCGAGCGCACTTTTTTAGGCCAGCAGCCCTGACTCTTTTACTTGATCGACTTTATATTCAAAGCTCTAGTGGAATTAAGAACCGCAAGCACCATAACGCCTATGTCTCCAAAGACCGCTAGCCACATGGGAGCCAAGCCAAAGGCTGCAAGGATCAAAACAGCAACCTTAACGCCAATAGCAAACACAATATTTTGCTTTGCAATACCCAAGGTATGACGAGCAATCTTTACGGCCTTTGAGAGCTTAGAAAGCTTGTCGTCCATAAGAACTACGTCAGCGGCCTCAATAGCAGCATCAGACCCCAAAACGCCCATAGCAACGCCTACATCAGCGCGTGCAAGAACGGGTGCATCATTGATGCCGTCACCGACAAAAGCAAGGGACTTACCAGCTGTCTTTTGGGCGAGAAGGCCTTCAACGGCAGAAACCTTATCCTGTGGAAGCAGTTCAGCACGAACCTCAGTAATGCCCATCTGAGCAGCAATCTCTTCTGCAACGTCGCGTTTATCGCCCGTGAGCATAACAACCTTAGAAACGCCAACGTCTTTGAGGGAAGCGATTGCTGCTGGAGCATCAGCTCGTTCGCGGTCAGAAATAACAATGTGGCCCATGTAGGCCCCATCAACAGCCACGTGAATGATGGTTCCGTGGTTCTCGCACGCTTTCCAAGAAGCTCCTACGCTCTCCATAAGTGCGCAGTTGCCAACAGCAACGCTCTTACCATTCACGTTAGCGCAGATGCCTTGACCGGCAATTTCTTTGATGTCCGTGATAACACAGTCATCGTCCTCGCTTGGATAAGCAGCACGAAGAGCTGCAGCAATGGGGTGCGTGGAGTGCATCTCAACGTGAGAAGCTAGGTGCAGAAGGTCCTTCTCGCCAATGGCCTGAGGATGAACAGCAAGGACCTCAAAAACGCCCTCGGTCAGCGTACCGGTCTTGTCAAAGGCAACGGTATCAAGGGTAGAAAGCATATCAATGTACGCAGAGCCCTTGATCAGGATGCCCTCCTTCGAAGCAGCGCCAATACCGCCAAAGAAGGCCAGTGGCACGGAAACTACCAGCGCACACGGACAAGATGCAATAAGGAAGGTAAGCGCCCTTACAACCCAGGTAGAAGCGTTAGCTACAAAGTCTCCCGAAAGCAGTGGTGGCAAAAACGCCAGCGCAATGGCACTGTAAACAACTGCTGGAGTATACACGCGAGAAAAACGACGAATAAACCTCTCGCTCTTGGACTTGTTTTGGTTTGAGCTCTCTACCAGCTTAATGATGCGGGAAGCAGTAGAGTCTTCAAAGAGGTGAGTAACGCGGGCGCGTACCACACCAGAAAGGTTTACGCAGCCCGAGATAATATTATCCCCCACCGTTGCATCACGAGGCACGCTCTCACCAGTAAGAGCAACGGTATCAAGACTGGTAGAACCCTCGACGATCTCTGCGTCAACAGGAACACGGTCGCCGGGTTTAACCACAATAATCTCTCCCAGCTTAATCTCTTCTGGAGAGATAGTGAGCAGCTGTCCGTCACGTTCAACCGTTGCGCTGTCAGGACGGATATCCATAAGCTTGGCAATAGACTTCTTGCTGTTATCGGAAGCAAGGTGTTCAAACACCTCTCCTACCTGGAAGAACAGCATGACAAAGACGGCCTCATCAAACATAGGAGAACCGTTAGGCACAAAGCCAATGAGCAAGGCACCAACAGTAGCAATGGTCATGAGCAAGTCTTCGTTAAAGCACTCGCCCTCAGTGATGCTCTCCCATGCTTCTAGAACAACATCGTATCCCGCAACAGCGTAAGGTAACAGGTAAAGCAACAGTGCCTGCCAGAGCTGCAGGTCAAATGCGTGTTCAACCGCGTAAGCAATACCTAGCAAAACAGCAGAACAGACAATGCGAGCAATTTTCACCTTTGTCTTTGAGCTCATAGCTCCTCCTTGGGTTGTTGTTATGCCTAGTCTACTCCTTAAATTGATATATGTACATATATTCATACAATAATCTTGAGGAACTTTTCACAAGAAACTCCGCGGGCGAGAGACCCGTGGAGTCCCAGATAGACATAGAGTTTTGGACGTAGTTTAAGCCAAACGTTCTTCTCGCCAGCTGGAAAGCTAGTTGATCAGCGAAGCGGGAGTTGGGATAAATCCCTCAAAGATGACAGGCGCACCTTCAAGCTCGGAGGCAATCATGTCCTCCTCGTTCCTAACGGTCCAGGTAATCAGATGTGCGCCCATGGTATTGCAAGCCAGCTTAACAAAGGGGTTCTTGCGATCTTCAAACTTGTATGAAATGAAGTCTGGACGACCAACAGAATTACCAAAGAGAGCTGTAGCGCCAGCTCGCGTAGCAATGTTCATGTGCTTGGTCTGACGGTCAACCAGGAAATTCTCTGAGAGCTGACCGCGAAGCATCTCGGGACGGTTCTGACGCAGCCACTGCAAAACGCGAGGATCAAAGCTCTCGATGCAGGCACGAACGGGGCGAAGATCAAGAGCCTGCATAATCTTTTCTGTCAGCTGCTCAGCGTTATTGTTGCGCGTCTTAGCCTCAATAATCAAAGGTGCAGGCAGCTCACCGGAACCACTCCATGCATAGACCTCAAGGACTTCCTCAAACGTTGGAATCTGCTCGTCAGTAGCAAGAAGTCTCAAACCACGAAGCTCCTCCAGCGTGGACTCCTCAACAATCTTCTGTACGCCACAGAGGCGATCAAGTGCTGAATCGTGAACAACAACCAGCTTGTTGTCTGCGGTCAGGTGAACATCAACTTCGGAGCCAAAGCCCTTCTCGACAGCTGCACGGAAAGCAAGCAGGGAGTTCTCTGGAATGCCTGCCTCGTTGTTGTAGAGGCCACGGTGAGCATAGCGATGGCGGGCAATCTCGTGCCAACGCTCCAGGAGCAGGCGGTCATTTTGCTTGCGAGGAGCAATGGAATAGGCGCCGTATGCTGCTAGACCAAGGGCAGCGCCAGCCACAACGCCGCCAGCAATTGCAACGTTTCTGAACGACTTACGCTTCTTGGTAGAGGCTAACAAAGCGTCAGAATCCTGTCCGCTTTGAGTGGCAATTCCCTCAACAACATCTGCAACTGCGATATCTGCGGCAGCATCCTGGTGCTCAGCGAGGGTCTCCCCCATCTCTTCAAGCGACTCTGCAGTGCTTGCAAGCTGCTTTGAAAGCTTGTTCTTTGGGCGAGAAAAACGATTCTCTAGATTAGACTGAAGCTGTGCCTGAGCAGCCAAAACAGAGGTCTGAGCCGAACGAAGCGCAGACTGAGCGCGAGCGACTGACGACTGAATAGCATCGCCGCTTGGCAGTGCTGGCCTAATATGAGCATTAAACCCAGCGGTAATCTGCTCTTTTGCGATATTACCTGCTAAGTTAGCAGCCTTAGAAGCCGTTGTAGCAAGCAGCTTTCTTCCAGCCTCGGATTGAAGTGCTGCCTTTGCGGCATACTGAGTAATTGCTAAACCTGCAGCTCTAACTGCAGCTCTCTTAATAAAACGACCAATCATGTAAGCTCCCTTCAATCTAGCTTTATTCTATCAGTCCAGTTCTCGCTTTTTCGCTACGTATTGCGACTTTCTGTGCGTAATCAGTATCTTTGTCTGTTCAAAATCGAGTAGTATGTAGTCCACTAACTACTATCTCAGGAGCATCATGGCTGTTATAAAACAAGAACACGCTCTCTACCTGTATAAACTACTCAAAGCAACCATTGGCGTCTCTAAGCAGACTCCCCTCTCTACCGTTGAGGGCGTGCTCATTGAAGACGACCTTGCACCGCAGGATTTTGGCTTTGACGACATCCGCGCTCTCATGGAGGCGTGCCCCGATTTCATCAAAATCACTGCGTTCAAAAAAGGCTACGTCTACGCGACGCTTCTGACCTTTGACACCTTTGAGACTGCCCTTGTAGCTGGCGAGAAAAACATCGAGGCGCAAAACAACGGCAAGCCTTGGAAGCGCCGCCGTGGGGCAAAGTCCATTCGAGCTCTCAAGCCAAAGCACCTGGTAGTTGAAGCGGAACCTGAAGTTGAGGAGCTTCCTGCACAGGAAGAGTCGACGGAGCCAGAGGAGCTGCCTATCACGGAGAGCTCAGAGGAACTGTCTGTTGCAGAAACAGCACTAGTCGCAGAGGAATCTGCTGATAAGGCGCCTGAAGAAGACTTCCAGCAAGAATCTGCCGATGATGCCGCTCCAGAACCTGTTGAAACCGATGATGTCGCTCCGGAATCTGACGAGACCAAAACACCAGCTCCAGAGCCTAAAGCTGCTGAGCTGACAGTGCCCGAACCTGTAGTGCCTGAGCCTACCATCTCGCTTACCGTTACCTACAATCCCTACGACGGCTCCGATGAAGAGAAGACGCTTGAGGCCGCTCCTTCAGTATTGCAACAGGCACTGAATGCAACAAGTTCTGTCTCTAGCACTACAGTTTCTGAATCCCAGGCTTCTACGCAGGTAATCAATCAGAATGAGACTCATGCCCCCGCCCCAACATACCCTGCCAATTTTGAGGAAGACGTCCACGTTAACAACGAGCTTCTCGGCATTTTGTATCAGATGGCTCCCGTCGACGCCAACGTTCTCAAGCAGCTAGAAGAAGACTTCAAACTTGCCGAGTCTTCTCGCGCACTCATTTCTAAGGGCGGCACGTTCACGTTTAACACACGTTACAAGAAGCCGCAGACAGACGAGGTTATTACTGCTACTATTCGCAAATCTAAGCGCGGTGCTCTGCGTCCCTGGACGCTCTTGAAGCTCAGCGTTTCTGCAGATGAGCTGCAGGATCAGGCAGTTGATGTACTTCACGGACTGCCAAAGTCTGGCATTGCTTCATGGGAAAAGCTTCCTGCTGCAGCAAAGCAGCTACCTATCAACCCTGTTGACGTGGTTATGAACGAGGCTCCTGTCTCCGACTGGAACGCGCTTTGCACCACCTATCTGAGCGACGCACCCTCATTACAGGCGGCACAGGCTTGCCTTTCCGCAGCGTACGTCTACAGAAAGAACGAGCAGCAGCTCATGCATACCGACGCCGACTTCTCGCTCCCCGTCCCAGCTGCCACACCCCTTCTCTTTGATTCAGAGCGTGGATTTGATGACAACTCGCCTCTGGTGCAAAACGCCCTGCGAGCAGCAAAGCGCGGATGGCGCATGGCCGTTGAGCTCTACAATCCATCCAAGCACTGCGTCTACCTTGCACTTCCCACCACCGATGGCGAGAAACCCCTTGCGCTGGTATTTGATACGTCAACAGAAGGCCCTTATCACGTTGTTGCAACACTGACTATTGACGAGGCGTACCCACTCGCACGTATCTTCTCTGATGGTCTACCTGCATGGATTATGCCATAGTAGTCCCAGCTCACAGGTAAGCTCTCTTCGCAGAACAGCTCACATAACTGGTCACCAAAAAAGCCGCGTCGTGTAGACGCGGCTTTTCTTGTAGTTGGATTTCTCGACGGCAGGTACACCGGGTTTCTCGACAAGTGCACCGGGTTTCTCGCCAGTGGGCAAATTACCGGACACCTAACTTAGTCGTGCCATGGTTCAACAGGCCATTCGTTGCCCGTGAGGCTCCAATTCTTCATGTCGTTGGCGTCACCGTTGATGACAAACTCCCTGACAAAGATGTCTCGCTTTCCATTTGAAATGGTCTCAATGTAGTAGCGAGGACGAGTCTCGCCCTCATAAGACTCATCAAGTGGCGTTGTGTAGTTAGAAAGCGTCTGCTGGTCAACACCCATGTCCTTCAGGGTTTGGGCCAAGATGTCGTAGTGCCAGACAGGCGCGTCAGAAATCTGCATAGGCTGAGCAGCTTCTTCAGCAGTCTGACCTGCAGGCTTGTACATGATTACTGGAGCGGAAGGTGTCTGAATATCGCCGCCCGTCAAGTACCAATCACCATGGTCAGCGGTAATGATGAAAGACGTATTCTCATACACTCCCAAACGCTTGAGCTCAGCGATGTAGGCTTCAACAATTCTGTAAGCCGCGATGGTTTGCTCGTCAACGTTTTGCTTGCTTGGATCTTCAGTGCGCTCAACGTTGCGATCAAGCGTGTAAGGTGGATGCGAGCCAAACAGATGAATGAAACGGAATGAACCGTTCTGACCAGTATTGTCAATCGAGAGTCCGTAGTGTTGAAGCTCCTGGTAATACTTGAGGTCATCCTCTGTGTATGGCTGTGAAGAGAGATCAACTTCGTCCATGTTGACTGACTTGCGCATGCGCATATTAAGATCCTCGGTATAATACCAGAATCGAGGCTTAAACACCCA
>JABZHC010000010.1 GCA_015259035.1 Atopobium sp. | reverse complement strand
CTCCAGGAGTTGCGGAAACGTAAATGAACTGCGGGATGCGTCCTTCAAACTCATCAAATCTGAGAGGCCTGTTATCAAGTGCAGAAGGAAGTCTAAATCCGTGATCTACCAGCGTAACCTTACGAGACCTATCGCCCTCATACATACCTCTTATTTGAGGAACGGTAACATGTGACTCATCAATGATGCAAATCATATCTTTAGGGAAATAATCAATGAGCGTATAGGGAGGCTCACCGGGAGCACGCCCATCTAAATGGCGCGAGTAGTTCTCAATACCATTGCAATAACCCATAGTCTCAAGCATCTCTAGATCATAGTTTGTCCTCTGAGCAAGACGCTGAGCTTCTAGCAATTTATCGTTTTCTTTAAGCTCTTTAACACGAGCTTCCATCTCTTCCGAGATGGTTGTAAGAGCATGGGTAATCTTTGGACGCTCAGTAACGTAGTGAGATGCTGGCCAAATTGGAATAGCATCAAACTCCCTCAGCACTTCTCCCGTTACATTGCTAACCTCTGAAATACTTTCTACTTCATCACCAAAGAACTCAATACGCAGCGGATTTTCTGCATACGGTGGGAATACATCAACAACGTCTCCACGAACCCTAAACATACCGCGCTGCAGGTCATAATCATTTCTATCGTACTGGACATCAATAAGATCTTTAATAAAATCATCGCGCTCAAGAGGAACGGATTTATCTACATTAGGCGCAAGACCCGCATAATCTTGAGGGCTGCCAATACCGTAAATACACGATACAGATGCCACAACAATGACATCACGCCTAGACAAAAGCGACGAAGTTGCCTGGTGACGAAGCTTCTCTACCTCTTCATTAATGGAAGCGTCTTTTTCTATGTACGTATCTGATTGTGGAACATATGCTTCTGGCTGGTAGTAGTCATAGTACGAGACAAAGTACACAACAGCGTTGTTAGGAAAGAGTTCCTTCATCTCTGAAGCAACCTGAGCGGCCAGTGTTTTATTGGGCTCCATAATAAGCGTGGGGCGGTTGAGCTTCTCGATAGTTTTAGCCATAGAGAAGGTCTTACCCGAACCCGTAACACCTAAGAGCGTCTGGTACCTGAGCCCGTCTTCAATTCCTTGGGCAAGCTTTTCTATTGCCTGTGGCTGATCACCTGCGGGTTCAAAAGGAGATACTACCTGAAGCTTCTCTTCTCCTGCTTCACGTCCAAATCGGCGCAGTTCAGCACCTATATATTCTTTATGTTGATCTTCAGCATGAGATGCATCCATGAGATTCTCCTTTTCTTGTGAAAGTAGTATACCCCACTTCTCAAAACTGAAACACCTGTTCTATACTATTTATAAATTGCAGTATAGTTTCAAAGTGTGACGGGTAATAAATACATTACCTATATGCGTTAAACTAGCATTTAAATAAATAAGTTACATCAGATAAAGGAGATACCTTGGGCGTCTCAGATCTTTTCTCGCTAAATAAAGCTTCAAAGCAACCTCAGGGTTCTACCCTAGAGAAGATTTTGCTGCGCTCAAATAATGTCATTGCCGCTCTTAAAGACCTTATTGCAAACAATCAGATTGCAGAGGCTGGTCTTCAAGAGATGCTTACGCGCTCTAAAAATCTCGAGAATACCAATCTGCCCAAGGGCGATGTTCATAAGCTAGACAGAACGGGTCGCTGGTGGTTCAACGCTAACACACTGGAGTGCGCACCAGAAGAGTACGATGCTTTTATTGCAACAGAAGCAATCCTCAACATTTCACAAGATGTTGAAGCCCTAAAGAATACACATGCTTCTGAGACAGATCTTCAGCTTGTTCGTACTACCCTCTCGCAGGTAGCAAGTCTCATGCCCAAGTCAGCTTCTCTTTCTGAGCAAGTTGCTCCTTTCAGCGGTAACGCTGATGGCAGCTCAGACTGGATGAAGCGTCTCTGGTTTGCCAACTATGTTGAGAACACGCCATTCCCTTTTAGGATGGTGTACAACTTCTCCTACAATCCACAACTTGATATTTTGGTATTTGAGTTCTTTGTAGCTCGTCCTCGCTGCTTTAGCTTCTTATCTGCAGAAAAGTCAGAGCAAATTGCGGCAGCACGCGCTTACGCACTACGTGCTTCTCTTTGCGTGGCTCGTATGGCACTTCAGAGCTGCAAAATCTCTCGCGTCTGCATCAATGGCAGCTTGCGCGGAGAAGAACGCATTGTCCTATCTATGGACTTAAACGAGGCTGCGCTCGCACGCCTCTTGCCTACTGCAGCAAACACTCAAATTGACGGCAACAGCTTCCCACAAGATCCAGCGCTCAGGGTTTCTTTTGACTCTGAAGGTTGGTTTAGCGAGGTTGAGCCTTTTATGAAGCAAACGGACGAGTGGGTTTCTCCTCGTAGCTTCTTTGAGATGCCAGATTTGTCTGATCGTCCTTGTTCACCAGCAGTTACCGCAGTTTGTGGAGCTCAAAAGGTAAGTGACCTTGGCTACTCTGAGGCATCCCGCCGCATTAGGCTTTGGAATACTACTCTCAACAACATTCCAAAAGATTCTTCTACCGCGGATGCAGTTGGAAAATTTGAGGAAGCAAAAGCTTCAACTTCTGATATTTACGCCATTGAAGGCTTTGATAGAGTCATCCATGGCCTGGTCGAAGGCACTATTGATTTCTCGGACAGAAGGTCTATGGCCGAGAAATTCCTCTTTGGTTCGCCTTTGCAAAAAACGCTTCAATCCATAAATAACATCATGGACGGAGAGCCAGATGCAGACGCTCTAGAAAAGGTGCTTGCAGAGCTTGAGTCTCAGGTTTCACCAACCCTTGATATGGGCCTGTACCTGGACGATTCAGATTCTATCTACAGGTATTTTGATTCCCTCTCAGAGCGCGTAGCTTATAACCTTGCATTCCCCAATGAGCCAAGAAAACTTGTGCTTATTCCAGATACGTACTTTATGTCTTTAGCAAGAATAGCTCGCGCCTACAACCTGCTTGAACAGCCAGAAAAAGCAGAGCGCTACGCGCAAGAAGCCCACAGGATTTCTCCTTTGGGCGTTGATGCAACGCTACTATTAGTAAGAACATTAGAAGACCAGTCAAAAGTCTTTGAAGCTGCAAAGCTGCTCAAAAATCTTATCGAGCACCTTTTCTCCGCATCAGATGTTGCGCTGGTGTACTATCGCCTAGCCTATATGGAGTGGAAGCTGGGACGCTCTGATCTTTGTGCAGCTTGCTATCAAATGGCTATGATCATCGGTGGTAGTGTTGCTCAACCTGCAAAAGAAGAGCTTGAAGACCTTCTCAAGGCAGACTCTTCTGTTAAAAAACTAGATACTCCTCAAGAGGTTTTCTCGTTCCTTAAGCAAAATGGTGTTCCTGTCTTTGACCAGAAAGCTGTGTTTAACAAGGCAGTTGCTATTGGCAGCGCTTGTGTAAACGATGGCATTTATTGTGTTGGTCAAAACATGCTCAAGAACTGCCTTGAAATTACCTTTGATGATGCAGCTGCCAAGGTAGAGAGTTCACTGAGGACGCCCTTCTAGAGGCCGCGCGTGTAAGCTATAACTTACTGCTCTGAATGCTGGTTGAACCGAGCGTTTAGCCAAAGCTCTACCTGTGCTTTAAGATCATCAAGGCCTTCAGAGTTTACAAACACTGTATCCGCCTGATTACGCAAATACGTATCGGAAGGCTGATGCGCTATACGCTGCTCAAACTCTTGGCGAGAAGATCCTCGCTGTTCAGCGCGTTCTACTCTCAGTTCCAAAGGCGCTACAACAACGACAACTTCATCAACCAGCTCAAGCAAGTCTTCAACGCGGTCAAGCAGCGGAACCTCTACAAAGCAGAACTGAGCATCTGCAGCAGGAGCCTCTTTTGTAAGGAATTGACGCATATATTCCCTGATAAAAGGCATCTCTAGGTCTTCTAAGAGCTCAGCTGATTCACTGGTAGCAAAAGCCCTACGACCAAGCTCTCGCCTATTAATCTCGTGAGTAACGGGGTCCAACAAATCGTTTCCAAAAGCCTCTGCCACACGATACGTACACTCGCATCCAGGTCTCAGAAGTCTACGAGAAACCTCATCAAGGTCAAAGCGCAGACCACCTGCTGCTTCAAACATTTTAGAAACAGTTGATTTACCAGACGCCATTCCGCCGGCGAGAATTACCTTGTACATGTAGTTCACTCCTATAACTGCAGTGCTGTATAAGAGCCTAGCAGTTTTACTTCTTCAGGAGTATGAGTTACCCAAATTACAACTTTTGATTCAATGAACGGTTTGACAGAGGCAACAACCTGCTGCTTAAGCGCTTCGTCTAATCCCTTGAGCGGCTCATCAAAGAGCAAGATGTCTGCATCTGCAAAGAGTGTACGTAAAAGAGCAACGCGTCTCTTTTGACCACCGGAAAGCTCAGAAACAGGCTTGTTTTCTGTTCCTTCAAGTCCCACCTCACAAAGCGCCTCTTTAATACGCTCTCGAGCGCTTTGTTTTTGCTCCTTTGAGTGCAACTGTATAGCAAGCATGATATTTGCCATAACGCTCAAGTTTTCTAGCAGTCTATCTTCCTGAAACATCATGACCGTTTTAGCGTCAGGCGATTTAAGCACTGTGCCTGAATCAGCCACTTCAAGACCACAAAGAATACGAAGAAGTGTTGTTTTACCTGCTCCAGAGGGCTCAGAGAGTACGTACACTCCCCTCTCAAACTTGTAGGAAAAATCATCAAGCACAACCGTATTACCAAACGATTTAGTGATGTTTTTTACCTCAAGCAACTGTTCGGTTGCATAGGCACAATTAGTTGTGTTCATACTCATGAGCAGCTCTTTTCTAGCCTTGCAGCGGCCCATGAAACTAACCGCATCACGATCTTCTCGCCAAGTGCGCTCATCACAATAACCACAAGCGTCCACGCAAAAAGGGCTGGCGTATCCAAATACACTTTAGCGTTATAGAGGTGCTCGCCAATGGAGAATGCAGGAAGGCCAATGACCTCGGCAGCAATTCCCGACTTCCAGCAAAATCCCATGGCAAGCGAGGTTGCTGTCTTAAGCGAAGGCATAAGCTGCGACAAATAAATTGCTTTAATGCGTTGCCGACCGTGAATTTGGTATACGTCAGCCATCTCAATAAGCTGCTGGTCAGTGCTGAGGAGCCCCTCAAGTACCGCAATGTAGATGATGGGAAGTGCCATCAAAAATGAAATTGAAATTGAGAGGTAGGGCGTGCGAACCCAGATAAGTAGCAAGATGACAAAGGATGCCACAGGAATTGATTTAATCGTAGAAATAAGCGGCTCAAAAAGAATCTTGATCAGCTTATACTTAAAACTCAAAAACGCCAGCAAGGAGCCAACGGTAAAAGCAAGTGCTCCACCAGCAAAAATACGCAAAAGAGAAAGACCAATAGAAACCCAAAACTCGCGTAGTTGAGCTAACGAGAAAAGCGTCTGAATGGTCTGAATAGGTGAAGTTAATACAATATCTTGGTTGATGACAACTGCAGCTACCTGCCATACGGCAAGCCAAAATACCAGAGCTCCTAAACGAGCTCCCCAGATAGAAGCAGCATTGCGAGCAGTCTGCGTACTTTGTGCGCGGCCTGCACTTTGTACGTGGCTTGCACCTTGGATCTGACCTGTACTTTGAGCCCGACTGTTTTTATCGACAGAAAAATCTGCCGAGGCAGCTCCTTTCTCGGCGCCACCTCGGGCAGAAATACTATCTTTTATGTGCGGGTTATGCGCCAAAGTAGAAATCGTCTCCAGGAACCTGTCCGCCTACTGACTGAGGATTAGCCTCAGCCAGAATGCCTAAGTAACTTGAAAGCGCGCTCTTCATATCTGCGCCATCAATATACGTAATATTACACTTAGGCAGCGCAACCTTGGCAATAGGCTCTGGGACAATACCGTATTTACCTACAAGCGTAGCAGCCTCATCTGGATGATCAACCGCAAACGCAACAGAGTCTTTGTAGTGAGAAAGCAGCGCCGTTACCGCATCTGGAGAATCTGAAATGAGCTTTGAAGAAATAATAGTTACGCCGGCAATCAACTTGCTCTGAGGATTGACAGCCTCCCACTCAGCGCCAAGGTCAATTGCAACGCGAATCTGGCTATTCTTGGTTTGTGCCACCGTAACAAAAGGCTGTGGGAGCAGCGCAATTCCCTCTGGGTCTTGAGCTAGAGCAGCAACACACTCGGTATGCTCGCTCTTCCACTCTACCTGGACGTCCTCACCAAGTGTCATGCCATTTTTGCTGAGCAGGTAAGACAGCGTGTACTCTGGGACAGCACCCTTACCAGAAGCGTAGAGCGTCTTTCCTTTGAGGTCAGTAAGCTTAGAGATAGCGCTACCCGTCTCAACAATGTAAAGGACGTTCAATACGTTAAGACAAGCTACCTTATAGGCACCTTTGGTCTTGTTAAAGAGTGTAGCTGCAAGGTTTGCAGGAATAGACGCAACGTCAACGTCACCCTGAGCAACCTTAGCAACTACCTGATCAGGAGCATCCAAAATCTCAAACGAGTAGTTGTTATCGGTGATGTTTTGTGCCTCAACCTCGCTCATGAACTTAACCAAGCCCATGGCGGTAGGCCCTTTAAGCGTTGCAACTTTTACCGCAACAGGATCAGATTTCTTAGCCTCATCTTTTGTGGTGTCCTGAGACTTCTCTTGGTCTGTTCCCTTGCAGCCAAACAATGCTGTAGCTGGAATAAGACCTGCAAGCTTAAGGAACGAACGTCTATCCATGAATCACTCCTGACTCGAAAAGTTAACTATGGCTACCTTATCACGTCTACAGCAAAATTCATACGATATACAGCATATCTTGCAAACTCTTTGATACATCCATAAGAGCAAGACGCACCCATGGCGAGAAGAACTAGTTCTTCTCGCCATATCCAAGGACGTAAGCGCGGCACAGATTCTCGGTACCGATGATTGCATCAATGTGGCAACGCTCACGACCGTGAGTGTTGAGACATGCTGGACCAAATGCGCCACTCTTCAGATCATTACCAGAGAAGTACGCAGCATTTGCGTCAGTTGAGAAGTGGAAGGCAACCTGCTGGTTCCACTTTTCTGGCTCAACAACCTCCTGTGCACACGCAATAAGTTTGTTGGAAACTTCCCAATCGTAAGGCGAACGAATATCAGAAACAATGATGCCTACGTGGTGCTCGTTTGAATTGTAGTCTGGACCAATGAGGGTAATGTCCAGCGATACGTACTCATCTACCTCAACAGGCAAGAATGCACCGCCGTGACCAATCTCCTCGTACATGGGGAATGCGAACAAGGTGTTATAGAGGGGTTTCTCGCCAGACTGTGCAAGCCAACGGAGCGTATGAAGCTGCGCTGCAACACAAGCCTTATCGTCGATAAAGCGAGAAACCATATAGCCGTTGTCATACATCTCAAAGTGTGGGTCAATAGCAACAACTGCACCCTCTGAGACACCCAACGCACGAGCTTCCTCAGGGGAAGAAACGTCAGCGATAAGCGAGATGGACATGTTGTCCTCGTTGCGCTCCATGGTTCGAGCGTCTTCAAAGACGTGAACGGAGTGGTGATTGCAGATTACCTGGCCATCAACAACGGAGCCATCTCTGCAGACAACATGGCAGGTCTCGCCCTCAATGCTGTGGTAGTTGATGCCGCCCAGCTGGCGAACGCGCAGTGTGCCGTCTGAATTGAAGCCGCGCACAATCAGGCCAATGGTGTCAAGGTGAGCATTAACGCCCACAGTCTTGCTGGTATCTTTACCCTCTACCAGGACATACGCCGTAGCTTTGTTGTCAATCTGAAGCTCATAGCCCGCCTCGGCAACAAGCTCACGAAGCAGCTCATGGATGCGCTCGTAGTAGCCAACAGGGCTATCGCACTCAACAAGCTTCTTTGTAGTATCAATCAAATACTGTGTATCAGTTTCAAAATGAGTCATTAAAATCTCCTAGTTTTGTGAATGGGTGTAAAGCTCTACCAGATGCTCAAGCATGTCAACCATACCCTCAAGCTCAGGGACAGGAACAAACTCTCTGACGCCGTGAGCGTTGTAGTAGCAGGCAGAGAGATTGGCGCAAGGGAATCCTCTAAAGGAAAGCTGGGATCCGTCGGTGCCGCCACGCATTGGAATGCAGGTCATCTCTACGCCGACCTTCTCGTATGCAGTACGAGCATTCTCGATTAAGTGCGCATACTCAGGCTTTAATACGATGTCAGCCAAGTTGTGATACTGGTCGTGAATCTCAACGGAAAGTACCTCAGAGCCAATCTGCTTGTTTACATACGCTGCAGCGTCAACCATCAACTGCTTGCGACGCTCAACCTTTGCCTGATCATGGTCACGAATAATGTAATCAGCGCGAGCAGACTCGCAATCACCGTTGACGCGCTCCAGATAGAAGAAGCCATCATAGCCCTCAGTGAACTCAGGACGCTCCGCAGGTGGAAGCAGCTCGTGGAAGCGCATGATTGCCTCAGATGCATTAATCATCTGGCCTTTTGCGGTACCTGTGTGAACCGAAAGTCCGTGAGCACGCACAAACACCTCAGCGGCATTGAAAGTCTCGTAACAGAACTCACCAAAGGGACCACCGTCAATGGTGTAACCATACGCAGCACCAAAAGCGTCAAGATCCAGAAGAGCTGCGCCGTGGCCGATCTCCTCATCAGGAACAAACGCAAGTGCAATACGTGGGTGCTTAAGTTCTGGATGCTCTTTGTAGCGAGCAAGCAAACTGACCAGCATGGCAATGCCAGCTTTGTCATCGCCACCAAGCAGCGACGTGCCATCAGTGGTAACAAGCTGCCAACCAACCATGTGCTCAAGCTGAGGATTTGTCTCAGGGCTGATATAGACCTCTCTGCCCTCACGATCAGAACCAACTACTAGCTTGCCGCCCTCATACGTGACAACCTGAGGATGAACGGGGTTACCCCAAGACTGCCAAGCCGTATCAATGTGGCAGCAGAAACCAAGAGTTGGAAGGTCCTCCAAACCCTTGCTTGCCGGCCAGTGAGCAACCACGTAGGCGTGCTCATCAACAACTACATTCTCTGCGCCAAGCTCACGAAGGTCAGCCGCAACAACCTCAGCCATCTGGTGCTGAGACTCAGTTGAAGGAACCTTATCTGCCGTCAGCGGATTGGACTGAGAAGAAACCTTGCAATACGCAACAAATCTATCTAGAACGTCACTCATAAAACTCCCTTACAAAAAACTGCGCTAACCAAATAGTTAACGCAGTTTAGAGTATCAATGTATTAACGAGAAGACCGTGAGGCTCGTGAAGCTGTAACAAAGGATTTCCAAAGTTCACAGTCAGCTTTGCTGTATTGCCAACCATACTCTGGATGCCACTGCACACCTAGAGCAAACGTCTTGCCCTTGACCTCGGCTCCTTCAATAATGCCGTCTGAAGCATACGCAACTACATTAAGCTCAGCGGAAACCTTTTTCAGGGCCTCATCGTGATACGAGTTTGCTTGAATGTCTTCAACCTTACCCAGAGCGTTGTACAGCAAAGAATCTTTTTGAATATGAACAGCATGAGCTGGATGGTACAAATTTGCCGAATGAGTCCAGAATGCATGATTTTCTGTTGGTTCAAGGGTGTGCAAATCTTGTACAAGCGTACCGCCCAGCACAACGTTTAAAAGCTGAAGGCCACGGCAAATAGCAAGTAAAGGTTTATCTGCAGCAAGTACCTGCTTTACCAGCTCAAACTCAAGCGCATCTCGTATAGGACACAAACGATCAAGGTCGCGTGGCTCTTCTCCCCAATTGCGAGGGTCAACATCATGACCACCCGTAAGGCAGAAGCCGTCACACATCTCAACAAACTGACCAATAACTTCTGGGTCTTCTGTTAGAGGCATCATAATTGGAATGCCGCCAGCTGCAAGAATGGCGTCAAACTGAATTTGTGCTACAGAAGCAGAATCAGAAAAATTTTCTTCAGGCATCCAGCGAGGAGTCACACAGATAAGAGGGCGTTCAGAAGCAGGAAGCTTGGGAACATCACTAAATGCATCTTTGACAATATCTGGAATAACCACAAAATCCTCTTAACACTCAGCTCTTCAAACAACATAACAGTAAAGGTTGACCCTTATTGAGTCTTTGACTTTATCGCTTTTACGCTTTTCGTGCCACTCTAGCAAGCCCTCCTCCACAATGTTTTTTCATTAATGAAACATTTTTCTGTATTGCGTACAATTAATTTGGGTATTAAGAAGCCAGTTCTTTACATTTAAGCTTCATATTTTGAAGATGCAAACGGAAGGCGCCCTATGAAAGAGCACGTATTTAATAACCTTTCCCGTAAATCATTCTTACGTGGATCTTTGGCGGCTGCCGTTGCCGCCGGTTCTGCTTCACTACTTTCTGCTTGTGGCGGTTCAGCTGGTGGAGACGCAGAGAAAAAGGTATTACGCTTTGGTGTAAACAACCCAAAGGTAACCTTTGATACTCAGAAGACTTCTGGTTCTGTTGGTGTATCTGAGGCAGTTGCAGAGTCTTTGCTGGTACTTAATCCAGACACAAAAGAGATTGAGCCAAACCTGGTAACCGGCCTCCCTACTGTCTCTGAAGATGGCCTTACCTACTCATATGAGCTTAAGGATGGCATCAAATTCCACAATGGAGAGACCCTTAAGTCCTCTGACGTTAAGTACACCTTCACGCGTATGTTCTTGCCTGCTACTAAGGCAACCTCAATTGACTCGTACGCATACATCGAGGGTGCTAAAGACATCATTGCTGGCACAACAGAGGAACTTTCTGGTGTTGTTATTAAGGATGACCGTCACTTTGACATCAAACTGACTCAGCCTTATTCAACCTTTAATGCAATCATGGCTCAGTTCTACGCTGTTATCTACCCAGAGAAGGCTTGCAAAGAAGCTGGTGAGGCATGGGGTACTGAGACCAACTTCATTGGTACTGGCGCTTATAAGCTTGTTTCAAACGACAGCACTACAGAAGTTGTTCTTGAGGGATTTGCTGACTACCACGAGGGTAAGCCTGGTCTGGATGAGCTTAGATTTGTCTACATTGATGATGCCAACACCCGTGTTCTTAACTACAAGAACAACGATGTTGACCTGGTCTTTATTTCTCAGTCTCTTATTCAACAGTATCAAAATGATGAGTCTATTTCCAAAGAGATTGTCAACTACACCCCTGCATCTACGCAGTTTGTAAACTTGAACCTTAAGAGCGAGAACCTCAAAGATGTTCGCGTTCGTCAGGCACTCTCTATGGCAATTGATAGAGACACCATTTGTAGCACCATTCTTTCTGGTGTTGCAAAGCCTGCTAAGTCGTTTATCCCATCTTCTGAGACCGGCTACAACGAGTCCGCTCCAGAGTTTGAGTACAACGTAGACAAGGCAAAGCAGCTTCTTGCAGAGGCTGGTGTTTCTAACCTCGCTCTTAACGCACAGGTCAGAAGCCAGGATCAGAACCTCATGGTTGCCCTTCAGGATGCTTGGTCAAAGATTGGCGTTACCTGTAACGTAAGCGTTATTGACTCTGGTGTTTGGAGCGACGCACGTACTAACGGTGACCTTGAAGTCACTCTTGTTACCTGGTCTACCCTCTCCTTCCAGGGTGTTGAGCACATGGGCTCCTACTTCCGCTCTGACCGCGCCGCAAAGAAGTCTTCCTTCTACAACAGCACCGAGTTTGACAACCTGGTTGACCAGGCTCGTCTTACCGTTAACAACAACGACAAGGTACTTGAGCTCACCCGTCAGGCAGATAGCCTCATGACTCACACAGACTACGCATGCCTGCCTATCGACTGGCCACAGATGCCTTACGTCTTGAAGCCAGAGTTTACCGGCCTCAGCGTTCTGGTTAACCCTCACTTCGATAAGGTTAAGAAGAAGTAAGGCTTCCTCCACACAAAACAAAGGCGAGAAGATCAATTGGTCTTCTCGCCTTTTTTGTATTTGTATGCCGTTTTAAGGCACGACAATAAGATGCGCTACTCGGAAATCTTCTCCTCAAGGCGCGCTTCTTCTACGGCCTTCTGAGCCGCCTCAATAGCGTGAGCCACCTGTGGTGTGCGGTCTTCATCCGTAAGTGACGTGTTATACAGGTGGCAAGCGCAGAAGTGACCTGGCTCAGCCTCGATGCGCTCAGGAATGCGCTCGGAGCAAACCTTCATTGCCTTAGGGCAGCGCGTGTGGAATACACAACCCGAAGGTGGGTTTGCAGGGCTTGGAACATCGCCTTGAAGAATACGTTTCTCCTGGATGCGCTCGTGACGAATACGAGGAATAACGTCAAGAAGCGCCTGAGTATAGGGGTGCAGAGGACGCTCAAAGAGGGCATCTTTAGTAGCAAACTCCATCTGGTGGCCCAGATACATGACCATAACAGTATCTGCAATGTGACGGACAACAGAGAGGTCGTGGCTGATAAAGATGTATGCCAGACCGTGCTCTTTCTGCAGCTCTTCAAGCAGGTTAATTACCTTTGCCTGAACAGAAACGTCCAGTGCAGAAACAGGCTCGTCGCAGACAACAATCTCTGGCTCAAGCACAATAGCGCGCGCAATTCCAATACGCTGACGCTGACCACCCGAGAACTCATGAGGGTAGCGGTACTTGAACTCAAGGTTAAGGCCAACTTCCTCCATAACCTCTTCAATGCGAGCATCGCGCTCTGCCTTTGTCTTATACGTGCCCGCAATATCAATAGGTTCGCCAATGATATCCATAACGGTCATACGAGGGTTCAGCGAGCTGTACGGATCCTGGAAGATAAGCTTCATCTTCTGACGTGCACGCTTGAGATCTTCTCCCTTAAGTGAGGTGAAGTCTTCCCCATCAAGCTCAACCGTACCAGAGGTTGGCTCGGTGAGGCGCAGCACGCACTTGCCAGTTGTAGACTTTCCGCAGCCAGACTCGCCAACAATAGCCAGAGTCTCTTTGCGCCTAAGGTCAAACGAAACACCCTCAACCGCATGAACTGAAGCGTTAGAACGACCAAAAACACCGTTTTTAATGGGGAATCGCTTAACCAAGTTCTTTACGGACAAGATGGTTTTCTCGCCAGAAAGGTCCTTGACGTCTGTGTTTTTCTCTTCTGCCATGACTACTCACCCCACTCATCAGTGTATTTCCAACAGCTGACAGTATGGCAATTGTCTTCACCAACAGCAGTCAAGCCAGGACGACGATTCTTACAAATGTCCTTAGCAAACGGACAACGTGGATGGAACGGGCAGCCAGAAGGCATGTGAGAAAGCATAGGAACGCTACCAGGAATTGCATAGAGTTCCTTGGTGTGCTCGTCAAACGATGGAATGGACGCAATCAGGCCCTGAGCATAGGGGTGCAGAGGGTTAGTAAAGAGCTCTGCAGACTGCGCATACTCAACACGATGACCAGCGTACATGACAAGAACCCAGTCAGCCATCTCGGAAACAACGCCCATGTCGTGCGTAATCAGCATGACGGCGGTACCCAGGTCTTGCTTCATGCGGTCAATGATCTGCAGAATCTGTGCCTGAACCGTTACATCCAAAGCAGTTGTTGGCTCGTCGCAGATAAGCAGCGATGGCTGGCACGCAAGTGCCATAGCAATCATGACACGCTGGCGCATACCACCAGAAAGCTCATGTGGATATGACGAGAAGACCTTCTCTGGTGCAGGAATACCCACCAGCTTGATCATATCAAGGGCCTTCTGATCTGCCTCCTGTTTGCTCATGTTGGGATTATGAACAAGGATGCCCTCACGAATCTGAAGACCAGATTTCATAACAGGGTTCAAGGAGGTCATAGGCTCCTGGAAAATCATGCCAATGCGATTACCACGGAAGTCACGCATGCCACCACGAGGAAGCTGAGTTAAATCAGTTCCCTCAAAAATAATTTCTCCGCCGGTAATTTGTGCAGGAGGTGTAGGAAGCAGACCCATAACCGACAGAGCTGTCATGGACTTACCGCAGCCAGACTCGCCTACTACCGCAAGAGTCTCGCCTTTTCGCATAATAAACGAGAGGTCACTTACTGCAGGAAGTGCGCCATCTTCGGTAAAGAGCGTGACATCAAGATGATTGACGTCGAGAAGAACGTTTTTCTTGCACTGCTCTTCTCGCTCCTTCTGAGCGGTTTCTTGTGCAAGTCGGCGCTCCTCAAGGCTGCAAAATTGCACAGACTGACCGTTAGGACCCTCAATGACATGCTCACATGACGCATCTTTGGTCTCTTTTGTCTGATCACTCTCTTGTGCAAGAGCATCTGTTTTTTCTGCCATAAACGTAACCTCCTTTCTAAGAACGCATCTTTGGATCAAGGGCGTCGCGAAGGGCATCGCCAAGCAAGTTGAAAGACATAACTGTAATGATGATGACAATACCTGGGGCAATACTGTAGAGAGGCTGTGATGCAAGGTATGGCTGAGACGCCGCAATCATTTGGCCCCAACTTGCCTCAGGTGGCTGAACGCCTAATCCCAAGAACGAAAGTGTTGCCTCCGAAAGAATTGCACTTGGAATGCCCAAAGTAGAAACAACAATCAGCGTTGACATACAGTTAGGCAAAAGATGCTTCATGATGATGCGGAAGCTATTACCACCGGACAGAATACAAGACTGAATGTATTCAGAATTCTTCAGGCGCATGACATCGCCACGAATCAGCCTTGCGGTGGTAGTCCACATCAAAAGACCCAATGCAATATAGAGGTTAATAAGACCTGGACCCATAACAAACATGATCAAAATTGCAAAAAGTAAGAATGGGAAGCTGGAGAAGACCTGAATGATAAAGGACACAACTGCATCAACCCAGCGACCGTAATATCCTGCTGCAACTCCTGCTACAAAGCCGATAAAGAGGGCAATTGCCTGCGAAATAATACCAACAGAAAGAGAAATCTGGCAGCCGTAAATAATACGAGAAAGAATGTCTCGACCGTACTCATCAGTACCAAGTAGGTGTGCAAACGTTGGATTCTGATTCTGAATTGAAAGGCTTTGATCTTTGTAGCCATAGGGAGCAAGAACAGGAGCAAGAATTGCAATAATTACCAGCGCCAAAACAATGCCCAAGCAAATCATGCCCAGTTTATTTTTCTTAAAGATGTTCCAACTAACCTGCCAATAGCTCTGCGCACGAACCTTTCCCGTGGCAGCCTGTTCTGCTTCTTGAGCCTTGGCGGCATCTTCAAGTACAGCTTCAGTCTTTTGGACCTTCTCGCTATTTTTATCGCTCGTAAACAAAGCCATTACTCTGATGCCTCCTCTCCAAGACGAATTCGTGGATCAACTACTGCGTACAAAATATCAACAAGCAAATAAATCACAACGCAGATAATTGCCACGTACATGACACTACCCTGAATCAGCGGCAGGTCACGAGCATTAATTGCATCGATAAGCAACTTACCCATACCGTTCATATTAAAGATCTGCTCAATGATGATGGAACCAGTAAGGATGTCTCCCAGCTGAGATCCAGCAATGGTAATGATTGGAATCAGAGCATTTCTGAGCGCATGTTTCAAAACAATAGCAGAGCGCTTTAAGCCCTTAGCTTCAGCAGTTCTGATGTAGTCCTGGTTTAATACGTCTAGCATGCTGGTCCTGGTAACGCGGGCAATACTTGCTGCGTAACGAGAGCCCAGCGCAATAACAGGAAGAACATAGGCGGAAGGAGTTTTAACGCCAGAGAGTGGGAACCACTTGAGCGTCAAAGCAAAAATAATCTGCAGTACTAATGCCACCCAAAATGATGGAGCAGAAATACCAAAGATTGCAGCTGACATAAGTGTTCTATCAAGCCATTTGCCATGGTTTACCGCGGCGAGAATACCCATCAAAAGGCCAAGCACTACGGCAAAGAGATATGCAAACACCGCCAAGCGCAGCGTAACAACTAAGGCCTTGGTCAGAAGTGCAATGACAGGTCGCTTCTGAGTGTAAGAAGTTCCAAAATCTCCACCAAGCATTTTTACAAACCAGTTTGCATACTGCTCTGGGATTGGCTTATCAAGACCCATGGTATGACGGACCTGCTGAACCGTAGCTTCATCAGCCATATCGCCCATCATGACTCGTACTGGGTCACCTGGGACAATGTTCAAGACAAAAAACGTTAAAGCAGAAATACAAACTACAACGCTCACTGCTTGAAGGATTCGTTTGATTAGAAACGATCTCACTCCTGAGCTCCTCTCCCCTCAAGAAAATGAAGCGGCATCCAAGAATCTTAGATGCCGCTTTAAAGTTTATAGCAAGTTTGCTACTTAGTCCTCTGGAACGGTGTAATCGGGATTAGATGTATCAATATCAATATCAAAGAAGTGATAAATCAAGTTTCCGACCTTAGCGTTCTCGACGTACTTTTTAGCGACAAAGGAGTTCTTTGGCCAGTACAGAGGAAGTGTTGCGAAGTCTGTACGTGTGAGCAGGTTATCTGCGTCCTTGTAATCCTCTGTTCTCTTGTCCTTGTTAGACTCAGAGCGAGCCTCAACAAGAAGCTTGTCAAACTCTGGGTTGTTGTAGAAGGAAGACTTCTTTGCAGCGTTAGTGCTGTAGAAGTAGGTGTACAGGTGCTGGTCACCATCGGCAAACAGTGGATACCAAGCAAGGGTAGTAATCTGAAGGTTACCAGCAGCCCAGTCAGTGTTCCAAACTGCGTTGTCCTCTACCTGAACATCAAGGGTAACGCCAACCTTGCTCCAGTATTCCTGGACAGCAACAAGGAGCTTCTCGTAAGACTTTCTAACCTTTGCAGAAAGCTTAAGACCAGAAACACCCGCCTCAGAGAGAAGAGACTTAGCCTTCTCTGGATCGTACTCAAATGCAGGCGCACTCTTGTCGTAACCAGGTGTTGCAGGTGCAAGCCAACCACTTGCAACGGTACCGTTACCAGAAGCAATGTTATCAACAAGCTCCTGACGGTTGATCGCCAGAGAAAGTGCCTGACGAACCTTAAGATCGGTAAGCTCAAAGCCCTCTTTGAGGTTGAGGTTGATGAAGTTAACACCAAGGGTCTGATATGCAGTGATAAGGTCCTTGACGTCAGCATCGTTTGAATACTGCTGATACAGAGAAGATGGAAGATCACAGTAGTCGATGTCGTTGTTCTTGAATGCAAGCAGCTGAGTGTTGGAATCGTCGTAGTAGTGAATACGAATCTCGTCCAGAGCAGGCTTGCCATCATGGTAATCATCAAAACGCTCAAGAACTACCTCAGTAGTGTCATCGTTGCTCTTAATCTTGTACTTACCAGTACCAATGAGGTTAGTACCAGTACCCCAATCAGCACCAGCAGCCTCACAGGCCTTCTCTGGGAAGATGCAAGCATAGGAAATACCAAGAACGCTTACAAAGACAACGTAAGGCTCAGAAAGCGTAAAGGTAAAGTGAGTATCATCCTGAACAGTCAGGCCCTCAAGCTCAGTAGCCTTACCAGCAAGCATCTCTGGAGCGCCCTTGATCTTGTCAAAGAAGCTGGTGGAGAGAGCCTTAGTCTCTGGCTTAAACATACGCTCAAAGGTGTACTTAACGTCCTTTGCGGTCAAAGTAGTACCATCGTGGAACTTGACGCCCTCTTTGAGCTCGCACTTAAGGGTGACGCCATCAGACTCAAAGGTTGGAATCTCTTTAAGCAGGCAGGTAACAAGCTCGTTATCCTCAGTCCAACGAAGCAGGGACTCACAAACAGAGTCTGCAACGCATGCGGACTGGGAGTTGTTTGCACGCTGCATATCAAGACCCTGCTTAGAGTTTGCAGAGCCATAGCGAAGAATCTTCTTCTTATCAGATGCCTGAGGAGTATCAGTGGAGGAAGGATTGCAGCCAGCCAACATCATAGATGCGCCACCACCAGCCGCTACCATACCTGATGCCTTCAAAAAATTACGACGGCTGAGTGAGTTCTCCAGCATGTTAACCCTTCTTTCTTATTAAAACGATTTATAAGACAACCCTGCTGGGGTTTGATAACTATACAAAACAATTACCAGCATCTGCCCATATATACCTAGGATGAAATAGACATGAAACATTAAATTGCGACGATAACAGCAAAATCTATTTACCTGCACTTTTTGTCTAACCATATAGGAATTACCTATATTAAAACATAAAAATTGACTAAGCATTTTTGGACAGTTGTCCATTTTATCTATAAAAAATATTGGCAGGTACCAAAGAGATACCTGCCAATACAAATGCATGTGACGAGAAGAACTCTCTGTCTTAGTGCTTACGCTTCATAAGACCAGCGGCTGTCAAAGCAGATCCGCCCATAACCATAAGAGGCATTACCAGAAGCTCTTCTCCCGTATTAGGAAGCTGTGCTTTCTTCTTCTTTGTCTTCTTCTCTTTTACAGGAGAAGCAGGATTAGAAGGCTCTTCTGGAGCTGGAGTTGGTGCTGGAGCTGGAGTATCAGACTCAACAGTTAGGGTAACCGTCTTTGCTGCCTCATAGTCATTACCTGCAGCTGCAGCATTACCGTTAAAGTAATAGTAATAGGTGACGGAATAAGTGCCTGGAGTCTTAGAAATCTCCTCTGCCTTCTGAGCAACAGTTGCTGCATCCATGGTTGCTGTATCAAGTACAACTGCACCACTCTGATCAACAACCTTAACGCGAGCATCGGCAGAACCAGCAGCAGGGGCAACCTGACCAGCACTGTGATCAACCATAGCATCAAGGTTATCAAGAATGGACCAAGAATCCTGGTTAGCGGTAATAGTGCTGTCGTGTGCCGTAACTACCTGCCTGAGCTCTGTATAAAGAGGAGAAATAACGCCGTTATTAAGATCAAGCTCGTCAGTTGAATTCTCAGAAGCATTGATGACAAGGTTGCCGCTAGAAAGAGAAGTGTACGAATACTCCTGATACACATCGTCAGTAAGGTCATTATCAACAGCAAGCTGCCAGCCAGGAAGGTTTAGATACAGTCCCCTATTGGAATTTCCAGTGTGAACTGAATAGCCATAATCCCTCATGGCATTCTTAATATTGGTCAAATCAATATAGTATGCACCGCCGGTATACAGAGCATCGTTCTCCGTTGCGCTGTGGCGATCTTCATACAGGATATTGTCAACGTGAATATCACTTGCAGAAATAGTTGGCATGTAATTCCACTCGTCCTGTGGGATAGCGTAATAACTACCGTCAGGCCTAATAATTACGCCAAGATATTTCTTATTGCTGCTAAGAATGGAATTGTTTGTTCCCTCTTCCAAGACCTGCCTTGCAAACCTAACTGAAACACGAGGGTTTCCGTAAGAGGTTCTGTGATCAAGCAGGTATTGAGTAAGACCTACATAGTTAGTGCCGTACAGATTAAGCGTAGAGCCATTGGTAAGAGTCAGAGGAACAGTAAGTGTAATGGTCTCACCAGCGGCCAGAGTACCAGAAATAGAAACGGAACGCATCTCAGCATCGTCCTGACCAGCTGCCTGGTATGCGGCATATGCATTAGCTGCAGGCTGAGAACCAGAACCGCCGTTCAGTCCGTTAATGTTCAGGTTAATTGCAGTTGCTGCATTAGTTGACGAGAAGGTAAATCCAGTTGCACGTAAATCAGGATTAGGGCTTGAGCTGACATAGTAAGTAAGTGGCAGCTGCATAACCTCGTTTACAGAAACTGGAGATGAAGAGATGTTGGTAATCTTTACCACTGCCTGCAGATTCTGATACTTATCAATATCTACAATGGAGCGGTTCATCTGGGTAGTGTCATTATCCTTATAAGCGTAGTTAGATGTCTGGCCAGAAGCATCTGTAAAGTAAATAGAACGCTCGATAAGACCATCCGCACTCACAGAAGGAGACACGTTAGTAGTAGTGCCGTTATAGAACGAATTGTTACTTGCAGCGTATGCAATATTTGGCATAAAGATTAAAGCTGCCAAAAATGCAAACATAACAGCAAGAAAACTGCGGCCCTGCATCTTTGATGTCATAGGCGTATTCCTCCTCAGAATAAAAACTTAGCGTTATATTTTCGCATTAACACCCTGTTGAAGGAATGGAGATATTTGTTACTTACATAAAAAGAGACGTCATCTTTCGATGACGTCTCTTGACAAATCTCTAGATACGCAAAGTACTCTACTCTGCAGCCTCTTCAGTTGCCTGTGCGTTAGCCTCAGACTCAACAAGGTGAGCCTCAAGATCAGCCTCAGCCTCAGCTGCTGCTGCCTCTGCTGCTGCACGCTCCTCCTCTGGAAGTGGAGTGACCTCAATATCAATACCAAGGGTCTCTGCAGCTGCCTTCATAGACAGGGAGATGCGACGGCGGTCAAGATCAATCTCCATGACCTTTACCTGTACAACGTCGCCAACCTTGCAGACCTGAGATGGAGCGGTGACGTGCTGCTTAGCCATCTCGGAGATGTGGACGAGGCCCTCAACGCCGTTGCCAAGGTCAACAAATGCACCAAAGGTAACAAGCTTGGTGACAGTGCCCTCGATGATAGCGTCAACTGGGTACTTGGAAACAAGTACACGCCATGGATCCTCGGAAGTCTGCTTAAGACCAAGGGAGATACGCTCACGGTTAAGGTCAACGTCGAGAACCTGAACCTCAACCTCCTGGCCAACCTTAACAACCTCAGATGGGTGGTTAACGTGGTTCCAAGAAAGCTCGGAAATGTGAACCAGGCCGTCAATGCCGCCAAGGTCAACAAATGCACCAAACTCAACGATGGAGGAAACAGTACCCTTGAGCTTCATGCCAACCTGGAGCTTGCCCAGAATGTCCTGACGCTCTGCCTTACGAGCCTCCTCAAGAACAATACGGCGAGAAAGAACAACGTTGTTGCGGTTGCGATCCATCTCGATAACACGAGCCTCAATACGAGTGCCCATGAATGCACCAAGATCCTTGACACGACGGAGGTCAACAAGGGATGCAGGCAGGAAGCCACGGAGGCCAATGTCAAGAATCAGGCCGCCCTTAACAACCTCGATAACCTCGCCCTCAACGGTCTCACCAGCGTTGAACTTATCCTCAACTGCCTTCCAAGCACGCTCGTACTCAGCACGCTTCTTGGAGAGAACCAGACGGCCCTCTTTGTCCTCTTTCTGGAGAACAAGAGCCTCGACGTCCTCACCCAGGGAGATGACCTCTGCAGGGTTAACGTCTTTACGAATAGAAAGCTCACGAGCAGGAATAACGCCCTCAGACTTGTAGCCAATGTCTACGAGGACCTCATCGCGCTCAATCTTGACGACGGTGCCGTTGACAAGATCTCCCTCATCAAAATCGGTGACAGTGCCGTCGATCAGGCTGTTCATTTCCTCATCGGAAATTTCATCCAAAGAGAAGATGGACGAGTTCTGAATCTCACTCAAAGGTGGACCCCTTCCAAAACGGGGCCCCGGTCAACATGGTTGCTGCCAGAGTGCCAATACGTGGGCTTCTCTACTCGGAAACTTACATGCTCTCGGGGGCCAACAGATACAGTGCATAGCTTGACGCCATACGGGCAATAGGATAGCGCTCTTCGGCTGATTAAACAAGCCAAAGAGCGCTACTTTGCACAGCTATTACGCAAGTTTTACAAAATTTCTTCAAAGTTTGTTTCTTGCGAGAAGATCTTGTTGTGCTTACGCACGAAGACGGTAACCTTCTTTCTCTACGGCAGCTCGGTACGCATCGACATCAATTGGATTTTTGCTGAGGATACGTGCCTGACCACCAGCTAGAGTAACCTGCGCCCATGTTCCCTCAATACTATCGAGAGCTCGAGTCACATGATTGACGCAGTTCTGGCAAGTCATACCACCAATCTCAAAAGTCTGAACATAAGGGTAATGAGATTCATCTTTGTCTTCTGGACCATCTGCAGCAGAAACCTGCTCTGTGTTACAGGTAGTAACGCCTGTTCCCTCATCAGAGCAGCAGCCTTTTTTACCTGCAGCAATTCCGTAAACACGATAAACCGCAAAACCGCAAAGCGCTACAACAGCAAGAATAACAATAATATTGATTGGTGACATACAAACTTCCCTTCTGTTGCTGTTTTACTACCCACCATTCTATAGATTATTCAAAAAATGATGTTTTTCTCGCAAAATTTACAGCAACAGCAAAAATCGTAATGCAGCTTAAGCAGAAAGCTTTGCGCCAAGACCACGAAGAGCCTCAAGAGTATCGTCATCTGGCTCAAGGTTGCAGATAAAGGTCTCAACAACGTTGACACCCTCTGCTTCAGCATTCTGCTTCCAAGTCTCCATCCAGTCGCCGGTTCCCCAGTCGTAAGAACCAAAGAGAGCGGTTGGCTTCTGACCAAGCTTGCCAGCGCAATCGTTGAAGAGCTCCTCAAAATCAGGATCGAGCTCCTCGTCACCCATAGCAGGGCAACCAAAAGCAAATGCATCGTACTGATCGCACATATCTGCAGAGAACTCAGAAGACTCAATAGCCTCGGTGTCTGCAGCACTTGCAAGCTCTTTTGCCATTGCCTCAGTATTGCCCGTCATGGACCAATACACAACTGCTACTTTACTCATACATTTCCTCCTTCTGTGTCCAGGTTCCCCCTGGAAAACTACACATTACTTTCAATACCTCAACAAGAAATCCAAGCACACCCCTTATGCAACCTGACATTTCTTGGTATTGCCATACGATGAGAGAATCTGAGCTAAAGATTCCCCTTGATAAAAACGATGCTTACACTGGTCTTCTGCATCTTTAAGTCTCTCGAGACGAAGGCGAGTTTCTTCCGTGTTGTCATAGACTTTCCAAGCACCAGTAAAAAGCTCAGACTGTCCATTCATAAAGCCCTGAACATCAGCAAGTGGATAGCCCAGTACCAGTCCAATCTCGTGCGGAAACGCAGCTTTTCTTGCATGAAAAGCAAAAATTCTTGAACGCATACTCTTCATCAACTCCTGCACTGACTCAGTGGAATGGCCAAAAGCAGCCAAGAACTCACAGTGCTCTGATTTGGCGAGAATATCCCCAACAAGCTCAGGTCTATAGGCAACAAACGTCACCTTTCCGCCAGAAATAGCAGAGGTAGCAAGGAGCGTTACCCCAAACAGTGAGAGCTCGTGAGTAGCGTTACATAGAAATGACCTCAACGTTGGATCAGTGCAGACAAGGCTTGCACAAGAGCTACAAGACTTATGAGAAGCAAATGAAAAGAGCGCAGCTGGCTTAACGTGAGCAATAACACCAGCAGCACAGCGAACAAATGTTGTTGCAAAATCGTGACAGAGCTCGGGAGTATACGCTCTCGCACCCTCATTGAAAGCAGGCTTTTTATCAGCAGAATATGCATAGGGAGAAGTAACGTCTAGGAGCAATGAATTCTCAAAAGAAGTAAGACAATCCATACCGTACTTGCTCCCTTCTTAAAAATGCGCCGCCGACTAAAAGGGAGCCGACGGCGCCTGGATTCCGGACCCTTGGAGAGGGAAAAGGTTCCGGGCTGATAAAGCAATTTTGTTAGAACTAGCTCCTGTTATATAAAAACCTTAACAAGTTAACCTCTTCTAACTATTTAAAGTGTAAGCCTTAGCTAACTAAATGCAAGAGAAAACTCAAAATATTTTCACTTTTTGACAATTCAAGACAGAAAAAGCTCTCGCCTCTTACGAATAAGAAACGAGAGCTCTAACGCGATCTAAAAACACTTTGTTGACGCACAAGTGCGTTCTAAGCAATCTGTCCTTCAGTCAAGAGCATCTTTACCCCAGAAGGAACATTAGGGTTATGAGCTGCAGTGGTAAGCAGTGACCTTGTGTTTGCAAGCGTTACCATAAGTGTCAGAAGATTGTGCATATATGCAGCAGTACTTACAGTAATAAGACCTGCTACACCCGCAGCGATGAAAGAGCTGTTCAGCGCAACAATTGTGCGATAGTCAGCATGAATCCTCTTCATTACCTGCTGGCCCAAAAGACGCATGATTACCAAAGATTCAAGCGAATCATTCTTAATTGAAATATCCGCAACAGCACGAGCAATATCAGTTGCATCAGAAAGCGCCAGTGAAACATCAGATACGGCTAGTGCAGGTGAATCGTTGATACCATCGCCTACCATTGCAACGGTGTAACCCTCCTGCTGGAACTTCTTAACATACTCGCACTTATCCTCTGGGAGAATCTGTGCGACGTAGTCATCAAGACCAAGCTTGTTAGCAACACTTGCAGCAACGTTTTCTGAGTCGCCGGTCAGCATAACCATACGCTTAACACCAAGAGCACGGAGCTGCGTAATAGTTGCTGCTGCATCTTCCCTTACAGGATCGGTAATACAGATTGCTGCAATAAGTTTTGAATCCTCGGACATAAAGATAATGGACGAAGTTGGAGCAATCTGTGCAAGGTCGTCCTGAATTCCCTCAGGCATTGGGGTCTTCTCGTCATCAAAAATGAAGTGAGCAGAACCAATGCAGACCTCTTTATCGTTAACCTTGGTACGAATACCGTGAGCAACAACATATTTGACCTCTGCGTGGAACTCATCCTTGTGCTTAAGGCCACGTACCTTTGCCTCGTTCACAATTGCGCGAGCCATGCTGTGTGGGAAGTGCTCCTCAATACATGCTGCAAGGCGCAGGAGCTGGTCCTCGGTGCGATCGCAGAAGCTGACAATACACTCAACGTGTGGAACTGCCTTTGTTAGCGTGCCTGTCTTATCAAAGACGATAAGATCTGCTGCAGCGATCTTCTCGAGGTATTTGCCGCCCTTAACCGTCATGCCAAACTTAGCTGCCTCATCCATAGCACTACCCACTGCAACAGGAGTGGAAAGCTTAATGGCGCAGGAATAGTCAACCATAAGAACGGTCATAGCCTTAGTGATGTTTCTAGTGATGCCCCAAATACCAAAGAAGGCAAGGAAGCTGTAAGGAACCAGTGCATCAGAAAGGCGCTCTGCCTTAGACTGTGCGCCAGCCTTAAGCTCAGCAGACTGCTCAACCATATCAACAATGTTGTCGATACGAGACATTCCTGGAGGAGCAGTGACGCTTACCATAAGGTCACCGTCTTCAAGAGCAGTGCCAGCATAAACGGTTGAACCAGGCTCTTTGGTAACAAGGCGAGACTCACCTGTCATGGCAGCCTCGTTCATCTGGCCGATACCTTCAACAACTTTGCCGTCAACAGGAAGAACACCACCAGCACGCTGGTGTAAAATCATGCCTTTCTCAACCTCAGAGAGGGCAATCATAACGTCCTTGCCGTCAATACGAGCCCAAACGTTCTCAGAACGAGTGATTAGGCCATCACGAAGTGCAAGACGTGCTCGGCTTGCCACGTGGTTCTCCATAGCAGCAGACAACTCAAGCAAGAACATGACCGTAGATGCATCTGCCCACTCATTTCTTAGAATTGAAGTGGTGATAGCAGTTGCGTCCAAAACCTCAACGGTTAGCTCTTTCTTAAACAGGCGCTTAACGCCTTCCACAACAAATGGAATGGCGCGGAGAATAACGTATGCGTAGTTAGCAACTGCAGGCAGTGGCAAAGAACGCATAATCCAGCGGCGTGCGAATGTGGTCACAACCTCCATCTGGAAGCGATTGTTCTCAAGAGCCATCTCAATTGAGCTGCAGAAGTCCTCAAGACC
Organism: Atopobium sp.; assembly: GCA_015259035.1. Taxonomy (GTDB): domain Bacteria; phylum Actinomycetota; class Coriobacteriia; order Coriobacteriales; family Atopobiaceae; genus Lancefieldella. Next base: position 116 of record JABZHC010000010.1, on the reverse strand, counting down.
TGCCTCTTCTTCTCGTGGCAAGTTCAAGACATCAAAAGCGCCAACAGCTGCAAGTACCTGATCTCTCTTGAGAGGATCAAACCTTAGCAAGAGAGAACCGTTTGCCATGTGAACTT